>DASSBA010000149.1:0-20692 GCA_035699205.1 Gemmatimonadales bacterium | reverse complement strand
GCTTACCCGTGACGCATCAGGCGGCCGACTGCCCCCGGTTGGCCTTCCGGGTCTCGACCTGCCGCTTCAGCCAGTCGATCTGATCCTTGATGGTCTGCCGGGTGGCCTTGCTGGCCAGCCACTCGAGCGCGCGGCGACGCTCCTCCTCGCTGAATACGGGCGACTCCGCCAGCCGCTGGTAGAAGGCGACCTGCTTCTCGGTCGGGGCGTACGGGCCGACCCGGGCGACGACCTCCGCCACCGGTGCGGCTGCAGCGGCCGCCCGCTCGAGCGGCGCTTCGCCGGCGGGAGCCGAGGGCGCGGGGGGTGTGGCCGGCTGCGCCTTCGACACGCCGCGCAACGTGCCGGGCTGGGCCTCCACCACGCGGGCCTGGCCGCCCTGCCGAGCGCTCGCGATGACCTGCGCACGCACGTTGCCCGGGATCAGGCGGAAACGGGCGTTCCGCGCCGCCTTCATGGCCCCCGCCTCGTACCAGTGCGGGTTGAGCTGGCGCTCGCGCTGGACGCTCAGCTCTTCGCCCGCGAGGATCTGGCGGACGAAATCCCGGATGGCCGGCTCGCTGAAGTTCTCCGCCATCCAGGCCAGGTAGTCCCGGCCGTCCGCGGCGGCGAGCAGCTCGCGGTACGTCCGGCCCCGATACTTCTTGCTGGGCACCCGGGCGTCGAGGTCGAGCTGGGCCGGCTCATAGTAGAGCGGCTGCCGCTTGACCCCGATGACCTGGTCCAGGCGGACTTCCTGCCCGGCCGGCGAGACCGCGTACCGTGCGGCCTTGACCTTGAAGAGCGCTTCCCGGTCCTCGCCTTCGCCGATGACCTCGTACTGCAGGTCTTCCTCGCGGATCACCTGACCCTGGGACACCAGTGCCATGCAGCACTCGTCCACGCCCGTCTTCGAGAGACCGACGACCTCCTGCCCCCCTTCCTTCACCACGTACACGAGGTCCGTGCCGGCGACCCCATCGAGCTCCTTGCGGAGCGCCTCTTCGTCCATCCGATCCATCAACTGAAATGGGTCCCAGGGCTGGGGTGCTGGCACCGCCGTTTCCGCGGGATTCGGCATCGTTTCCGACATGGGCCTGGTTCTCCTGATTCCTGTGCATGGGACCGCCGACGGGCGGCCCCTCCGGTTCCAACGGCCGCGTGAAAACGCGGCCGTTCGGGTGGCCGACCGGTACTCACCGGGCGACGTAAGTTACAAGATAGCAATTGTTTAGCGGCTGTCAACAGGGGTCTAAGCTGGGTTCCGGCAACGACTTACATCGGCGTTTATTCGGGGTCCCAAACGTGCGGCAAACGCCACCCAAAAATGAGCAGGGGCCGGTTCATCCGGCCCCGCTCACACGACCATGGCCATCGGGAAGTCACTCATCGCCCTGCTGCTTCTTGTAGAGCCAGTACTCCGGGCCGGCCAGATTCTCCGGCCACTCCCCCAGGTGGAGTTCCCCGCGCCACGCCTCGGTCTCGGCGGGCTCCCACTCCCCGTCCGGCGTGTCCCAAGGCAGGTCTCCATCGCCCTCCCAGGGTCGCCCGTCGCTCAGGCTCATCTCGGTCTCCTCCGTCAGGCATTGGATGGCCAACCGGCCCGGCCCACGAGCGCAAATGCCGGGCCCATTCCGCAGACCACGGCCGCAGGGGCGGTCCAAGTATCGGGAGGATACGGGAATGGATGAGGTGGGGCGGGTCACCCCAGGAAGGTGCTCCGGAAGTAGCCGGCCGGGATGGTGCCCATTCGCATGAGCCGCTCATGGAATGCCTTGGCCGAGAATCGGCCACCTTCACGCGCGCGGACGGCCTCGCGGAGGCCGAGGATCTCGTTCTTGCCCAGGTTGTAGGTGATGGCCTGGGTCGGCCACTTGGAGTAGCGGTAGATGGCGCGCTGGGCCTGGTCACAGACCGCCCGGGCCGTTGGATCGGATGACGCACGCGCGCATGCGCCGGGGTAGAACGCCACGTGCGCCGTGAAGTAGTCCACCGCCTCATCGTAGCTCATCCGTCCCGTGTGCAGGCCGACGTCCACGCGCACCCGCACCGCGCGGAGCAACTGGCCCTGCAGCTCGTACAGGTGCTCGGCCGGGGTGTAGAAGCCATGCGGGTGCCCGGCCGCCGGCTCCGCCATCAGCTCTTCGCTGTAGAGCGCCCAGCCCTCGGCCGCCATCGAGTCCTCCCACATCGAGGAGGAATCCTCGACGGCCCCCGGCGTGAGCCACCGGATATTCGAGATCTCGCGGGCGTGCTCGGTCATGTACTTGTAGTGCCAGTCGTGCCCGGGAAAGCCTTCGTGCACCGCGGTGTCGGCCACCGAAGCGCGGTTGTTCAGTCTGAGCGCGGCCGGATCATTCCCGGTGGGTGTCAGGTAGAAGCGGCCCACGCCGGAGTGCTTGAACGGCGGGGCGGGGTAGTAGGCGGCGTCGATCGTGCTCCGGAGCACGGGCGGGGTGGGGACCACGTCGAGACGATAGTCCGCGGGGATGTCGAACAGGTCCTGCGCGCGCCCGTAGGCCACCGCCCGCTCCCCGGCGGCGCGATACCAGCGGAACAGCTCGTCGTCGTCCGCCGGCGCATCCTTCGACAGGTAGTCCATGACGGCGCGCACCGAGCGCCGCCGCTCGGCGTCGGTGTCAAACGCGAGCCGGAGGCCGGCGTCCCGCGCCACTTCCGCGGCCACCTCGTAGATCTTCCCCTCGTAGAGCGCCACCTGCTCGGCGCCGTACTCGTACAGGTCCGCGGCGCTGCGTGACACCCGAAGGCAATGCCGGACCCGCCAGTCGTACTCCGCCTCGCCCGCGGCGAAACGGTCGGCCCGCTCATGCACGTCGTAGGTCTCGGCCAGCGCGCGGGCGAAGCGCTCGTAGGCGGCGGCCGCCGCGCCGCCGCCGGCGGCCAGCCGCTCGCGCGTGCCGGCGGCGAACGGCCGATCGCCCAGCAGCTCGGTGGCCTGTGCCTGGAGCGTCGTCCGGAAGTACTCCGCGTTCGCGGCGCTCCCGTCGATGCCATCGCGCTGCACCATGCGGCGGTCAGGCAGGTTCCCCCGGCGCTTGCCCTCGCGCAGGTTGGCCAAGGCCGCGTCGACGTAGCCCGGAACCGCCTCCAGCCGGGCCAGGACGAGCCGCCACTCGTCCTCGGTGCCGAGCCGGCCGCCGGGGAAGCTCTGCATCTGCTGCAGTTGCCAGTCCACCCCGCGGAACGGTTCGGCGACGTAGGTGTCCACGCTCCGCTCGTGGTGGCGACGCTCCTCGAGCTGGTGCAGCAGGAAGCTCACCTGGGCATCGAGCACGTCGGCATCGATCCGCTCGGCGGGATCGAGTCCGCCCCGGTCGATCCCGCCGAGCGCGCCGCGCACCTCGCGGTAGAACGCCGCCTCGTGCGCGAGCGCGTCGGGCCGATAGTCCCGGAGGCGGCCGTTGACCGTTGCGAGCACCGGGCTGTAGCCGTCGCCTCCGAGATAGGTAGACACCACCGGGTTGAGCTCGAGCGTCCGGAGGAAGTACCGGTCCCGGAGCGCGGCAAAGGCCGATGGAGCCGATCCGGTCCCGGATGCGCCGCAGGCGCTGAGCTGGCGAAAAACTCCGAAGGCGGCGACAGCCCAGGCGGACCGGTGGACGAACTCACGGCGGTACATGGCGGCTCGGCACGAATGAGAGACTGGAAAGATACGCGCCCCTTCCGCCGGCGCACCCCGGTGGCTAGACTTCGCCCTCGCATCTCGGGACGTAGCGCAGTCCGGTAGCGCACTGCAATGGGGTTGCAGGGGTCGCGGGTTCAAATCCCGCCGTCCCGATGGAAGTCGTGAGTCGTGGGTCGTGAGTATGGCGGCCCGCGACTCATTGCTTTTTGATGCCAGAGATCCGCGGCACGACCTACGACTTACGACTCACGACTCACCACCCACGACTCACCACCCACGACTCCCATGCGCCATCTCCCACTCCTTGCCCTTCTCGCCCTCCTGACGGCCTGTGGCTCGCGCGACAACGCGGCGGCTGGCGGTGGCTTCAGCGCCGAGCTGGACGTGGACACCACCCGGATGACCCGGGCGCCGGCCGGGTTCTGGTACACGGACGTCACCGTGGGCCAGGGCGCGGAAGCGGTGCCCGGTCGGACCGTCACCGTCCATTACACCGGCTGGCTTCCCAGCGGGAAGAAATTCGACAGCAGCCGCGACCGGGGCGAGCCGTTCGCCTTCACGCTGGGTGCCCGGCAGGTCATCACCGGCTGGGACGAGGGGGTAAAGGGGATGAAGGCCGGCGGCCGCCGCAAGCTGGTGCTGCCGCCGGAGATGGCCTATGGCGACGTGGGAGCGCCGCCTGACATTCCGCCGGGCGCCACCCTGGTGTTCGACGTCGAGGTGCTGAAGGTCGAATAGGGTGAATGTGATCTGCATCACGGCTGCCGCGCCGTCCTGCGGAACAGAATGAGATATGGCGCTGGCCCCGGCGCCGTCCCATCCTACAAGCAGGAGGTCCTGATGTTCACACATGGCGGTGTGCGGGCGGCGGCTGCGCTCGGTACGGTCGGACTGGTGCTGGGCCTGAGCGGCTGCGCCGCCAAGGTGAAGCGCGAGGATTTCAACACCGAGGTCGCCCGGCTGCGCGAGGAGATGCAGGCCGGCGACCGGCAGGTGGCCACGCGGGTGGATTCGACCAACCAGGCCGTGGCCGACCACGCCCGCCGCCTCGATGCGCTCGAGCAGGAGCTGCAGGCGTTCCGCAGCGAGTACAAGGTGAGCATCGAGAAGGTCAGGGGCATGCTCAAGTTCAACATTCCGGTCCATTTCGAGTTCGCCAGCAGTGAGCTGCGGGAAGCGGATCGGCCGGTGCTCGATCAGTTCGCCACGGTGATCAAGGAGTACTACCCCGGGGCACTCATCACGGTCGAAGGGTTCACCGATCCGGCCGGGAGTGCGCGGTACAACCTGCGGCTTGGCCAGAGCCGGGCGGACGCGGTCAAGGCGTACCTGGCCACGGCGGGCGGGTTTGCCAGCGATTCGGTCAAGGCGGTGAGCTACGGCGAGGTGCGGAATCGGCAGGTCGTGCCCGGCGCGAAGGGTCCGGGTGAGAACGGGATCGAGAACCGGCGGGTCTCGCTGGTGGTGGATCATGCGGCGATCGCAACGGACCAGGTGACACTCCGCTGAGTGCTGCCGGCGGTCCGATCGAAATTGCTCAGGGCAGCCGGTGCAGCTCCACCCGGCGATTCGCCGCGCGGCCCGCCGCGGTACGATTGTCCGCGACCGGGCGGTCGGCGCCGAAGCCGCGTGTCATGACCCGATCCGGCGGCACGCCGCGGCGCACCAGATAGCGTCTGACCACTTCCGCTCGAGCGCGCGACAACCGCAGGTTGGCGCGGCTGGAGCCGGTCGCGTCCGTGTGCCCTTGTATTTCCAGCGTGAGGGCGGTCGTGTTCACCAGCAGGGCCGCCAGCGAGTCCAGCACGGGGCGGCTGGCAGCCGGCACGCGGCGTGAGCCCGAGGGGAAGTGCACGGGCGTGCGATGCGGGCCGAGGATCTCGTGGTCGAGATCGATCGTCTCGACCGGCGGGTTGGCTGCCGGGGCAGGCGGAAGCTCTGGAAAGGGCGGACTCACCGGAATGAGCGGACTTGCCGGCTCAGACTCGAGTGACTCCGGGACCGGCGTGAGGATCTGCTCCGCACGGCGTAGCACGATCTCGATCGGGACCTCCCGGCCCTCGGCTCGCGCCTCGGCGGTGGCGGGCGCACTCACCGGCGCCCAGCGGCCCGGCAGCAGGAACTCGCGCAACAGGATCGTCACCGGCAGCCGCCGTGGTCGGCGATCCCGCAGGAAGAACCCACCAGCCGCATTCGTGAACACCACCTGCCCGCCCAGATCGAGCGCGGCGCCTTCGACGGGGTCTCCGGCGTCGTCGCGTACCGTCCCCCGCACGATATAGCGCGCGATGCCCGTGTGCGTCTGGATGGGCTGCGCGCCGGTGGAGGACCCCATATACAGGAATGTGCTCCCCGACGCGCTGTAGTCCACCGCGCCGTCCGGCCGGACGTAGGTGCCGAAATTGGTGGAGTAGCCGCCGAGCTGCAGCCGCGCCGTGAGATTGAGCGCGCTGCGGAACGGCTGGAACGGCTGGAATGGCTGATGGACGATCTGGTAGTCGATGCCGAACTCGCCGAGCGCCGTAAGCAGGTTGGCGCCGAACAGCACCGTCGCCCGGCGGCCCTGGTAGCTGATCTGCTGCATCAGTCCGAGATGCGAGCTCACGCGCCAGCGCAGGTTCGCGAGCGGCGTCGTGCTCGTCGGACGCCCATCCGGCCGGCTCTGCAGCACGAATACCTCGGCGTCGAGCCACGGGCTCAGCTCTCGGCCCAGCGCAAAATACGAGCTGAGATTCCGGACTCCCTGGGAGCGGGAATCGTACACGCCGGCGGTGAGCCGCCAGTCCCTGATCCGCCCACCCGCGAACGCGGAGTTGCCGCTCGCGCGCACGGCTGGCCGCGAATCGGCGGAATCCTGCACGAAATTCTGGCGGGCCACGCCGACGGTGAACCCCTCCGTGAGATCGTAGGTGAGCTGCAGGTTCTCGCGGTCGGTTTCGGTCTGATAGGGCGTCGGCACGGCCACCCGGCGGAACCGGTCGGGGTTCCAGGCGTAAGCCGCGCGCACGCCGAGCGAGCCGCGCCGCCAGATGGCGCTCGACGCGGCGTAAGGTCGGTCCGCGCCGATGCCGCCGGCCAGCGCCAGGGTCAGGTCGGGTTTCGGCTGCCACTCGAGGCCGGGCACGACGGTCTGCCGCTCGGCCGCGACCGCCGTGCCGCTGAGCCGAAGGGTGGGGGAGAGCCGCCGCGACACGATGAGCGCACCAAGCGGCCGCTCGACGCTCGTGGGCTGGAAGCTCTGCCCGCCCAGGCCGCTCGAGCTGGCGCCCCCGAACAGCGCGTATGCCGTGCGCTGGTCACCCCCGGTCCAGCCCGCGCCCTGCACCAGGACGTTATGGCCGCTGTTGAAGATGTCGGTGGGGAACCGGAGCTGGAGCACGTCATTGCCGAGCCGGAGCGTGTCCCGCCCGATGCCCGTCCGCAGGAACGCGCCGATCCGGAGTCCGTCGAGGTAGCCGATGCCGACCCAGCCGTCCGCCCCGGGCCGCCAGAAGTTGGCCGTCGCCCCGTAGCCGTCGACCAGCGTCGAGCCGCCGCCTTCGACCTCCACGACGGTCTGCGCCGCTGCCGGGACCGCGGCCCGGATGACGAGCGCGAGACCGGTGATCGCGAGCGGCAGTCCGCGGACGCCGGACATCGGTTCAGCGGGTCACCGCAACGGCGGTGACGGTGGTGTCGAGCGTGAACCGCGCGGTGCGGACGGAGACGCGCTCCGGGAGTCCGGTGCCCTCCCAGGGCGCCTCGACCCAGCGTGTGCGGTAGGGGAACAGGGGAAAGCCACCGCCGGGCGCCGTGCGCTCCCGTCCACTGCTGGCCGACACCTCGAGCACGCGGCCCAGCCGCGGGCCCAGATTCTCGAGCTGGACCCGCACCCGGTGCGCCAACGAGTCCACTTCGAGCGCGCGCACCACGACGTCCCCGGGCTGCAGCCGCTGCTTCTGGTTCAGGTAGACCACGTGCGGCAGCAGAATGCGCACGTTGAGTCCGTTGTCGCTGCGCGCGCCCGTCATGGCGCTCACGATGTTGAACCAGGCCGGCAGGCTGTCGGCCGTCGCCTCGTAGAAGACGGTGTACGCGCCGTGGGGCGGGATGCGGAAGCTCATGGCCGAAAGCTTCAGGTGGAGCCGCGCCGTATCGAGCGGGGCGTCCACGACCTCACCGCGATCGGTGACGCGGAAGCCGCGAACGTCGAGGACCACGTTCAGCGGATAGAGCGTCCCATTGGTGAGCCGGAAGCTCGAGCGGGCGCGCTCCTGATATTCGGCGATGGGAGGAGTGACGGACTGGGCGGGGAGCAGGCGGGGGACGAGCAGCACGAGGCCGGCCAGCCAGATGATCCGGCTAGCCGGACGGCGGAAGCCGCTCGTGCGTGCGACTGCAGCTCGGAACCCGCGCATGACACCTCATTGGGTGAGCGCCATCAGGTTCAACGTTCCCGTGCCGATCCGGACCTCCACCACATCGGTGCGGCCGCTCCGCGCGCTGGCCGGGAAGATCGGCTGGGTGAAGAGCAGGAACCTGCCGCTGCGGCCCCCCTCATCCACGGGACGTCGGCCGAGGACCTCGCCCGGCCGGATGCCCTGAACGGCGCCCGCAAGCGCCAGCATCGGTGGGTCGAAGAAGGCGACCAGCGTGAGGGCGACGGGTTCGGCGGGATCGAGGTTCCACCTGGTCGCCACCGGGATCGACACCGAGTCCCAGGCGCGCGCCGGCACCATCACCGAGACTGAAGGCAGGCGGGTGGCCGTCAACGTCACCGCCACGGGGGCAGAGGTGAGCCCGGACTGGGCGGTCAGGGGAGCGACGAGAAGCAGGGTCGCTCCGGTCAGGAGTGCTGCGGTTCGGGGCATGGCCGAACGTACAGGCTGATATCCACCTCCGCCAGCAAGCCCCTGCGGGGGCCTCCGAACGTACTACTGCGTCACCGCCTGGATGGTCAGCGTCCCGGCGTACGTGCCGGATGCGAGAGTCGGGAAGCCCACCAGGTCGAGCGCCAGATCGAAGTTGTCGGTCCGGCTGGCCACCTTGTTCGACCCGGAGATGGCCTGGGCGAACAGGTGGAGGGACCCTCCTGCCGTGCCGACGCCGGCCACCGGTCCCTGGCTGATCGGCGTGTAGGTCGCCGGCAGACCCGTCATCATCCGGCCCAGCACCCGACTCGACGGGATCTGGCTGGCGCCGGCGGTCAGCGCCTGACCGGGCACCGAGAAGTACGCCACCAGCTCTACCGACGCGGTCTGGCCAGGCTGCACGTTCCAGTTGGTGCGCACCACGACCGGCGATGGGAAGTTGTTCACCGCGTTGTCGGTCAGGCTGGGGATCGACTGCGTCGCCCCCGACATGACGGTCACGCCGAGCACGCTGGGTGCAGCCGCGACGAGCGACAGGATCTGCGCGGGCGCAAGCTGCCCAGCCTGAGCCTCCGCTGCGCGCGCGGCCGGCAGGCCCACCAGGACCAGCACGAGGGCACGGCCGCGCGCCGCGATGCGCATGAGCGCTACTGGACCACGGCCTGCAGGTTCAGCGTGCCCGTGTAATTGCCGGCGACCGTGGCGGTGTTCGCCAGGTTGAGCCGCACGTCGAGCTGGTCGGAACGGCTGCCGAAGAACGAGCCCGCGCCCACCGCCTGGGAGAAGAGCACCAGGCTGCCGTTGGCCACACCCACGCCGGCGGTGGCGCCGTTCGTGAACGGCGCAAACGCCGCCGCGCCTACGCGCCCTTCGACCTTCGAGGAGGGAATCAGGTCGGCCCCGTTGGCGAGGGCCTGGGTCGGCGTGGCGAACCACCCCACCAGATCCACCGAAGTGCCCGAGCTCAGGTTCCAGGCGGTGGTGAGCGTCACGGGGGTGAAGACGTTCGCGGCCGAGCTGTCGGTGATGCTCGCGAGCGTTGCCGTCGCGGAGGTCGGACTCACCGTGAGCGTGGCTGACTTCGTGGCCGTGAGCGACACCGTGGCGGGGCTCGAGGTCAGGCCCGCCTGGGCCTGCACGGCACCGGCAGTGAGGGCCAGGGCAACGGCGCCCGCGATTCCGCGCGAAACGAGGTGCATGACCGACTCCAGAGTGGGGGAGGGTGGCTTCGGCGCCAGGCTCGGCGCGGAGGGCCGGGGAGTCCGGAGTCAATACGCGTGCCATCGGCTGCATCAGCTCGACCGGGGCGGGACGCTCCTGGGGCGCCCGCTCGGGGCGCGTTGGCTAAGCTGATGAGGGCCCGTGGGTTGTCGCCGCGGGGCAGGTCCCCCCCGGACCGGTGTGCGGCAATGGGTTGGGCCGGAGAACAGTGGCCGAGGCCGGTCCCCCGGATGCGGGTGACGCACTACTCTCAAATCGCGATAGCTGAGCGACTACTGCCGGGCGTTCCGGCGTTCAGTGTGCCGCCTGCGGCCGGCGCTCGAGCCGAAGCACGATGCCTTCGACTACTCCGCCGCCGGGCGAGGGGTCCACCCGGAATCGGGCGGGCGTCTGCCGCGCGGTCAGCAGGTCCAGCACGTCGTTCGGCACCGACGCCTCGTACTCGCCCGGCCGGAGACCGACGGCATAGAACACTCCATCCGAGAATGTCGTCACCCGGGTGACTCCACCGGAGCCGACGTGGCGCAGGAGCACCGACACACCGGCCACCGCCGCGCCGTCCCCCATCACCACTTGCCCCGCGGCCTCGCTGGCCGGAAGCAGGGCGACATCCACCGCGTCGTAGGAGTTCGGCCCGGGCATCAGATGGTACACCAGGGCGGCCGGCACCCAGAGCGGATCGTCGAGCGACAGCGTGTCCACCTCGACCGACGTGGCCTCGAACGGGACCAGGTCCGGCGCCGAGTAGCGGCCGAGCGAGTCGGTGGTCACCCCGCGCGACCCGACCCGAAGGCGCACGTCCGCGACCCCCGGCTCGTCCGGTTCCTGCCGCCCATTGCCATTGAGGTCGCGGTAGACCCGCCCGACCACCCGCGCCCGTCCGATCAGCCGGCTGTTGCCGAACTCGAACCGTCCCAGGTGGCGGTCATAGGTCGCCGAGCCCTCGAGCAGGCTGGTCCCGTCGAGTCCGCTCTCGGCGGTCCAGCGGCTCCGGCTGACCGCGCGGAGCGCCGGCAGGTTGGTGGAGAGCGCCACGTCGAGGGCGAGCCCGCCCTGGCCGCGCGACCAGCCCGTGCCCAGGTCGAGGCGGATGGGCCCGGCAATCTGGCGGCCGATGCTCGCGGCGATGCGGGACAAGCCGGACGTCTCCAGCGAAAGCTCCCCGCGGACGTAGAGCGACCGGAGCACCGGCCCCGGCCCGCGGAGCACCAGGTCGCCTGCGGCATCGACGCCGACCTCGTCAGGGGTGGCCGGTGTCGGCAGGTGCCGGTGGTGCAGTCCCGTGACCAGGCGGAGAGTGGACAGCCGGGTGGTGAGCGCCAGGCGTTCGGCGCCGCTGGCGCCGGTGGAGAACGTGGCCCGCGAGAGCGCCAGCTGCAGGTAGCTGTTGCCCACCAGCGGCTGCGGCCGCCAGAACACCACGAGGGCGCTGCGCGAGCGCTCGGATCCCGGCGTCACCAGCGGTGACACGATATCCGTGTCGAAGCGGGTGTGCTCGAGATCGAGGTGGAAATCGGGGGTGGGGTCGAAATCGGCCCGCCCGCGGACGAGCCCATGCGCCACGGCCTCGAGCGTCAGCCCCGTCGAGGGGGTGGCCGCGGCGGAGACCAGGGCGTACGGGTGCCACAGGTCGGGGAGCGAGTCACGCCAGAAGCTGTCCGAACCCGCCTCCGCGGTGAGCCAGCGGGTCACGCCGTAGCGCGCCGAGAGCGAGAGCGCCGCCGCGCACGGCTCCTCCTCGCATGCGCCGGCGCTCGCTGCGTACTCGAAGCGGCCGTGGGGCAGGCGGTCGAACGGCACCTGCACGCTCCGGCGCGAATGGACCACCTCACCGTTCGGGCCGTAGGCCAACACCTCCACCGGGTTCGAGCCGTACCGGAGCGGGACGTCGAGCGCATAGCGGCCCGAGCCGCCTGCGGGTGCGTAGCCGAGCAGCTGCTGGTCCTGGTACAGATCCACGTCCCAGCCCTCCGGCACCGAGCCTTCGAGCAGCTCCTGCCCGAAGGCGGCGGGCCTGAGGAATGGCGCATTGGTGAGCTCGAAGCCACGCAGGGTGCGCCCACGCCGGGCACCGGGCACGATGTCGCCGAGGCGGAACTGACGAATCCAGCGGTTGGCCGGCCAGGCGCCGGACCAGGACGACCGGAAATCGGTCCGGCCGCCGGTGGGCGTCTGTTGTCCCTGGTACTGGAGCTCGATGTTTCCGCCGAGCAGTTGGGCACCGAGCCCGAGCTGCACGAGCGACGCGTTCACCGGATCGGTGAGCGACCCGGTGTAGGTCCAGTCCAGGACGGCGCCGTCCGCGACGCGCCGCGGCCGGGGCAAGGAGACTTCCCAGGGCGTCGACGCCGGAAGGCCCAGCAGCGTGCGCCGCCGCTGCTCGCGCACGAGCCGGCGAACGACCGGCAGATGTGCGGTGTGGCTGGCGACGAGGATCAACTCGCCCGGATCGGACTGGAAGGTGATGTCGAGGGCGGCGCCGAGCGCGTCCGTGGTGGCATAGAGCTCCCCGCGGCTCCAGGCGAGCGACGCCGGTGATACCCGCCACGTGCTGTCGCCGTGCGCCACCGTGGCCGAATCGGCGTCGAAACCGAATGGGATCCGTCCCGGTTCGAGCACCCCGCCGACACGGTGCCCCGGCACGAAGCTGGTGGTGCGAACCTCCGCCAGCTCGAGAAAGCGCCGCACCGGGACCAGAAACACCGTGTCCCGGCCAAGCGCCGAGATCACCTCGACCGGGCCGCCGTCGATGCGGAGCTGCAGCAGGACCTCGCTCGCGGCGCTGTCCGCGGCCCCGGGCTGCTGGGCCTCGAGCGCACGGCCGCGCAGCACGAGCAACGCGCCTGCCAGGACCGCCGTCGCGAGGCGGCGAAGTGGGAGGCGGTGCACGGCGGCGTCAGTTCCCGGTGTAGACGGCGGTCAGGGTGACGATGCCGGTGTAGGTGCCGGGCGGCTGGCCCAGTGCCGGCGAGACCTTGCCGCCGATCCACACGTAATAGGTGTTCTGCGGCGGCGGATTGTTGCGGATGCGGATGAGGAGCCCCGCGGACGGGGTGTACACGGTGCAGTTGTTCTGCTGATCCTGGTTCCGGTGGCACCCCATGCGTCCGGCGACCGGATCGTCGGCGAAGCTGATCGGCATCGAGAAGGCGCCCGTCTGGAGCACCGTCGGAAGCGCGAAGGTGACCCGGACCTCCGCGTTCTTGCTTCCGTGAATCACGAATTTGCCTGCCGTCGCGGTCTTCGGGGTGATGGTGCTGGGCGTGCCCGGCACCACGACTCCGAAATCGAGATTGTTGAGCTGGCCGACCGTGACGGCGGTGTTGTCGATCCGGGTGGTCGCCACCAGCGATGCGGTGGCCGCGGCCTGGGCGCAGAGACCCGCGGGCGCACCGAGGTGCGCGAGCGCCGCCAGGCACGCACCGGCCACCCGGCGGCGCATCGGTCAGCGCGCCTCGAGCTCCACCGTCCGGGTCACCGGGTCGGCGGGAAGAATGTTGCGCTGGTCCAGATCGCTCCGCGCGGTGGTCAGGTTCATCCGGACGGTATAGCGTCCGGCCGGCACGCTGTCCAGCGGAAACACGTAGCGGCGGGCCAGCGGGTGATACACGGCGACGGGAGTCTCCCACTCCCCGCGCGGGTGCTGGCCGGCATCGAGCAGCTGGTAGGTGAGTGTGCCGAGAAACGCGGCGTTGCCCTGGCGCTCGGCGCCGAACCACACCACCAGCGAGTCCCCCTCGCGCGAGGCGCGGAAGTCGGTGACCGACACCCCGGTGTGGACCGCGCCCTTGCGGTACGAGAGCGAGATGATCGTCCGGAGCTCGAGCGACAGCCCCGCCGAGACCCCGCTGTCCGCCCCGACCACGGCCACCTTCGACCCGCGCGAGGTGGCGATGATGCGGCTCCAGTACTCGCCGTCGGGCAGGCCGGCGGGCGGGGTGGCGAGCAGCCGGACCACCTGGCGCTGGCCGGGCGCGAGCACCACGCGGCGCGGGTAGGCCCTGATCCAGCCGGCCGCCGACGGCTCGGTCGAGTCGGGCCGGTCGATGAGCCGGATGAACACGGTGCCGGCGGAGTCGGTGGCCGGGTACCCGTACTTGAGCTCGATCGAGACTTCCTCGGGCTCGTCGCCGGTGTTGACCAGGAATACCTGTCCGGTCCGGCTCCGGTGGTCCATGAACACGGCGTGCGGCGCCACGAGAATGGCCCGCAGGAACGCCGGCGAGAGCACCAGGGCGGCGCCCGCGAGGATGAGCGCGAGCGGCAGACGGCATGGGCGGCGGAAGAGGCGCATCAGGTTCCCGTGTAGGCGATCGTGACGATCACGGTGCCGGAGTAGGTGCCGGCGCTCTGTCTGACGGCGGGCGTGGCCGTGCCCCCGAGGAACAGGTACAGCCGCCCGTTGGCGCTCAGCGTGGTCACCAGCGGCGCGCGCGGGTCGAACGGCGCCGCGGTCGCGATGAGGCCGTCCCTGGCGTAGCCGCCGTCGCCGGCGGCAAACTGGAGCGGCAGCTTCGCGCCGCCCGCGCCGGTCATCGCCGCCGGCAGCCCGAGGTCGATCCGGACTTCGCTGCCCTTCGCGCCCCGCAGCTCGAACTGTCCCGCGCGCAGCGCGTCGAAGCGGCTGATCCTGGCCGGGGTGCCCGAGAAGAGGATGCCGAAGTCGAGCATCTGCCGGCTGACGGCACTGAGCGGCCGGCCGCCGTTGCCCTGCCCCCAGGCGAGGACGGGCAGCAGGCAGGCCCCGATGAGCGCTCCGATCACCAGCACAGCGTGCTTTACCACGATGGCTTCACCCCCCGAACGGCGACGCTGGCGGACCCACATCGCGTCCGCCAGCGTCCGGAGAGGCCGTGCCCGTTCGCGAGCGCGAGACGCTCAGTTGCCCGTGTACGCAGCGCTGAGATTGATGGTGTTGGTATAGGTTCCCGCGACCTGGTTGGCCGCCGGGCTAACGGTACCGCCCAGATAGATGCTCAGCAACCCGGTCGCATTGTTCAGGCGCGTGGTGCTGCCGGTCGAGGGATCGAAGGCCGTGGCGCCGGCCCGGGTTCCCGCCACGTTGTAGGCCGCCGCGTTGGCGCCGTAGGTGAGCGGGATATCCACGCCAGGGCCCGTCAGGATGGCGGGCAGCGTGGTGAACGACACCGTCACCTCGGCATTGGCGCCGCCGGTGAGCGTCACCTCGCCGGAGCTCACGTCGGTGGGCAGGACCGTCCTGGCAATGCCGCCGAACGTCGCGCCGAAATCGAGGTCCCGCACCTTCGCGGCGGTCAGGGCCTGCGCCACAGTGGCCGTGGCGGTGATGCTCGCGGTGGCCGGGGTCGCCTGGGCCTGGGCGGTGCTCATCGCGCCGACCAGCATCAAAGCGGCGCCGGCAACGGCACCCTTCACGGACAGGGTCATGGCTCTCTCCACCTTTGGGGTTGAATTCGGGCTGCATGAGACACTCGGGGGCGATCGTGCCCGGTGCGGCCGATTCCAAGTTCTATGCCAGCCACGGAGGCGGGAGGCAGCCGTCAGGAAGCATGACAGTAGGAAATGTTGACGATGGACCGGACGCGTGATCGACGGGACGTGAATTGCGCGGGGGAGACAGCGCAGCCGGGTGGGGCGAGACCGATGCCCCGCCGACGGTCAAGTCGTGGGGCGATGCGCGATTAGGTGTGTAGCTGGAGCTGCGGGCCGGACCCGCGGCATGGTGGGTGGTTGGGGTGTGGGTAGAGCCGCGGAGTGGAATCCGGCCAGACTCAGCGCCGGGCCCGACCAGGCAGGGGGCCGGCCGGCCGGCGACCCGTTCTTCCTCCCCGCCTCACCCGCAATCGCTCAAAATGCGGCGCGGATCACTCCGACGTGGTCGCCGCGCCCGGTCGCACCAGCCGCACCGTCCCCTGAAACGACTCGAGCGAGACCTGGGCGCTGCCCGCACCCAGCGTGAAGCTGAAGCGCTTGCCCTTCCGGGTCTCCCGCAACGTCACGGGAATGGCCGACTCGAACTCGCCGCTGAACGTGCTCACGGTCACGGAGGCGCTGGTCTGTTCCGTGACCGCCATGGTCACGTCGCCGTTGTGGCTCGAGAGCTCGTAGCGGCCACCGCTCCGGATCGGGCCGTCGTAGCCGACGTCGCCGTTCACGGTGGTGGCTTCCAGGCTCGTGGCGTCGACCCGCTCGAGCACGATCTCGCCATTCACACTCTCGGCCACGATCTCGCCGCTGCTGCCGGAGACCCGAACGTCGTCGTTCACCGAGTGGACGTCGATCCGGCCCTTGGCACCCTTGAGCGTCACCGCGCCCTCCACGGAGCGGAGCGACACCAATCCAGCCCCGCCGGTGACGTCCACCTCGCCTTGCACGGTCTCGACGTTCACCGGTCCCTTGACGCCGTTCACCGTCACGTCCGTGTACACGCCGGACATGTCGAGTCCCATCCAGACCGGCACCGTGATCCGGAGATCCACGGCCGAGGGCGGCCCCCGGTGGCCTTCGGTCCGCACCCGCACGGCGCCGGCCGAGGTGACCACCTCGACGTGGGTGCGCGAGCCCGCGTCCGCCTCGACGCGCACGGCGTTCCGTGCCCAGGTCTTCACGTCGATGTCGCCGCCGTAGGCATCGACCACGAGACGCTGGCCCTGCTGCACCGACACGGTGGTGTCGACCTGCTGGGTGAGCGCGAGCGCCGCGAGGGCGAGATGGACGAGGGAGAGGAGCACGGTCCGATCCTTTCAGCTGACGGAAGAGACGAGCGTGGCCGCCTGCCGCAGCAGCTCGAGCTTCCGGCGCATCGTCTCGGCCAGATGCGAGTTGAGATACAGGTTGGCGGAGTCGGCGGCCACGGCGCGCTGCGCCTGGGCGATGGCGCTGTCGATCGTCGCGAGGTTGCGCACGATCACCCGCACGGTGGCGGTGTCCAGCCGGCCGCGCCCGGCCTCCAGCACCCGCTCGAGATCGGCCACGGCGGCGTCATAGCTGCGCTCGCCGCGCGGCCGCGCGGCGACCGCCAGGACGCCCCCGTCGCCCTGCCCGGGGAGCTGCCGTGCCTCCCAGCGGGTGGCGGCGGGCGAGGGCTGCGACGCGAGCGGCACCCGCCCCAGGGGGCGGAGCAGCCACGCGGCCCCGCCCGACAGTGCCATCAGCGCGATCCCCGCCGCGGCGAGCTGGGGCAGCGAAAAGCTCCATCGCCGGCGTGGTGCGCCGGAGGGCCTGGCCCGGCGGGAGCCCGGGGCAGCCGCCCCGATCCGCGCCGCGACGCCCGGCCAGAGGTCGCGCTCGGGGGCGCGGTCCTCGAGACCCTGCGCTCGGGTCACGATCCGCTTGAGGTCGGCCAGGACCGCCCCGCAGGCCACGCAGTGACGCAGGTGCGCCTCGAGCTCGGCCCGCCGGTCGGGCGGGAGCTCTCCGTCGAGGTACTCGGAGAGCCGGTCGGTCCACTGGTCGCTCATGTCGTGCTCCTCACCGCTCGAGATGCTGCCTCAGGGCCATCCGCGCCCGGTGCAGCTGGGACTTCGACGTACCGGTGGCGACGCCCAGCATCCCGGCGATCTCCTCGTGCCGGTACCCTTCCACGTCGTGCAGGACGAAGACCTGCCGGGCCCCGTCCGGAAGCCGCTCGACCGCCGCCTCGAAGTCCATCGAGATCTCCGGCGTCGTCCGGCGGCCGGGAACGAGCTCCAGCACCGCGTCGCCGTCGAGATGGCGCTGGCGGCGGATCCCGAGTGTCTCGCGCCGGCCGAGGATCACGTTGACCGCCAGCCGGTGAAGCCAGGTCCCGAACGCCGACTCGCCGCGGAAGGTGGCCAGCTTCTGCCAGGCCCGGACGAAGACGTCCTGGATCACGTCGTCCGTGTCCTCGTCTCCCATCATCCGGCGCACCAGGCTGGCAACCCGGTTTACATGGCCCCGGTAGAGCCGCTCGAAGGCGTGCGCATCCCCGCTGGCGGCCAAGGTGGCGTCCACCGCGTCCGGATCGGTCCTGCCGCTCGCCTCGTGCTGCAGCGTCGTTGCTCCAGTCCCTGGTGGGGTCATCGCGGGGGGTTGGATCGGACTATGGATCAAATGGTTGCAGGGGCCCCACGACTTCGTGTCACTGCTGCCGTCGCGGCACGATGCTGATCTCGCCATCGCGTTCGAGGATCGCGTGCTTGATCTGATCGAGCCGCTCCAGGCCTTGCAGCGTGCGTGCGGCCTCCAGAACATCCGACTCGTCCACCCGGCTTCGTCGCATCCGGTCCTGGTGGACCGTGCCGTCCTGGATGAGCAGCATCGGCAACCCGTCCAGCCATTTGTCGAGTCGAGGCATCCGCTGCTTGATTAATGAGAGCACCACGGAGGTGCCGACCAGGGTCGTGATCAGCAGAAGGCTCGTGGTGATCGAGTGATCGTCATCGACCATCGCCTGCTGGGTCGTCTCGCTGATGATCAGGAGGAGCACCAGCTGGAAGTTGGTCGTTTGGGCCAGCGTCCGCTTGCCGGAGACGCGGAAGACGACGAGCAGGAAGAAGTAGACGATCAGCCCCCGGATCACGGCGTTCATATGGCGACGTGTCCTTTCGCGTTCCGATGGCGGGCAGGCGCGGCCCGCGACTCATGGAAAGTAGAACTGCTCGAACTCGAGGAACTGCGGCCCGCCGTCGAGCCAAACGCGGACGGGCATCCCTCCGTAGACGTTTGGCTCCAGGTGAAATGTCGCGGTGGTAGGCCCGCCGCCGTCGGGCACGGTAAATGTGTAGGTGAAACGGTCCGTCCCGGCTGTCACGGCCTCCGGCTCCGGATCGATGCGGGTGATGTGAATGTGTTCGATGAAATGGCGGGGGAGCGAGAGCCGCACCTTGCCCTCGCGTGCCGCGCCAGCACCCAAGTGGATGCGCATCTCGGAGGGTGATTGGTAGCGCTCGAAGCGGTTGTACTCGGCCCACAGCGCCGAACCTCGCGCTCCGGCGATGCGGCTGCTCAGCGGGCCTGGGCCGAGCAGCCCGGCAAGGCCGGCCAGTACGAACAACGCCATGGCGGCCCAGCCCGCGCGCCTGATCGCCCACGCGCGCCGCTGGGCAGGCATGTTCTCATTGATCTCGATGTCGCCAATCCGTGCGATCTCGGACATCAGTGCACCCGCCCGGGGTTGCATCCGCCGCCTGCTCCGCACGATGGGTGGCCGGAATCTGCCACCGACCAATCCACGCGTGCCGTGACTGCGCTCACAGGGCGTCCGCTCCTGACCGACGCCGACGTGCTCACCGAGCAGGCAGGCGGCCCGCTCCCGTGGCTTGCCCGACCGATGGAACCGGCGTGGCGGGCTGGCTAGATTCCGCTCCATGCCAATCGTCACATCACCAGCACCAATCACCGCGCCGACCGGCACGGCCTTGTCCTGTAAGAGCTGGCACCAGGAAGCCGCGCTCCGGATGCTGATGAACAACCTCGACCCCGCGGTGGCCGAGCGGCCCGAGGAGCTGATCGTCTACGGCGGGGGTGGGAAGGCGGCGCGGAACTGGGAGTGCTACGAGCGGATCGTGGCCACGCTCCGGCGGCTGGAGAACGACGAGACGCTGCTGGTGCAGAGCGGGAAGCCGGTCGGGGTGTTCCGCACCCACGAGGAGGCGCCCCGGGTGCTGATCGCCAACGCGAACCTGGTGCCGCGGTGGGCCACCTGGGACGAGTTCCGCCGGCTCGACGCTCTGGGCCTGACGATGTACGGGCAGATGACGGCCGGCTCGTGGATCTACATCGGCACGCAGGGCATCCTGCAGGGCACCTACGAGACCTTTGCCGAGTGCGCGCGGCAGCACTTCGGCGGCACGCTCGAGGGGCGGCTGGTGGTCACCGGCGGACTCGGCGGGATGGGCGGCGCCCAGCCGCTGGCGGCGACGATGAACGGGGCGGCGTTTCTCGGCGTCGACGTGGACGAGAGCCGCATCCGCCGCCGGGTGGAGACGCGCTACTGCGACCGACTGGAGCACGATCTGGACGCGGCGCTCCGCCTGGTGGAAGAGGCGCGTGAACGCCGCCGGCCGCTCTCGGTGGGCCTGGTGGGCAATATCGCCGAGGTGCTGCCCGAGCTGGTGCGGCGGGGCGTGGTGCCGGACGTGCTCACCGACCAGACGTCGGCGCACGACCTCCGGGTCGGCTACCTCCCGGCCGGGCTGTCGCTCGACGAGGCGGCGGCGCTCCGCGAAGGCGAGCCGGCGACCTATGAGTCGCGGGTGCTCGACTCGATGGTGGCCCACGTGCGCGCCATGCTCGAGCTCCAGCAGCGCGGTGCCGTGACGTTCGACTACGGCAACAACCTCCGGGGCCAGGTGGCCGATCACCGCGGGATGGCCGAGGCGTTCGATATTCCCGGCTTCGTCCCCGCGTTCATCCGGCCGCTCTTCTGCCGCGGCGCCGGGCCGTTC
Organism: Gemmatimonadales bacterium; assembly: GCA_035699205.1. Lineage (GTDB taxonomy): Bacteria > Gemmatimonadota > Gemmatimonadetes > Gemmatimonadales > GWC2-71-9 > CAVVWJ01. The sequence continues at coordinate 608 of DASSBA010000149.1, read as the reverse complement.
CGCTGGGCCGCGCTCTCGGGTGATCCCGCGGACATCGCGGCCACCGACGCCGCCGTGCTGGAGACGTTTCCCCAGAAGGATGCGCTGGCCCGCTGGATCCGGCAGGCGCAGCAGCGGGTGCAGTTCCAGGGGTTGCCCGCCCGGATCTGCTGGCTCGAGTACGGCGAGCGCGCCGAAATGGGACTCCGGTTCAACTGGCTGGTCAAGCAGGGCAAGGTGCGCGCGCCGATCGTGATCGGCCGGGACCACCTCGATACCGGGTCGGTGGCGTCGCCCAACCGGGAAACCGAAGGGATGAAGGACGGCTCCGACGCCATCGCCGACTGGCCGCTGCTCAATGCGTTGCTCAACACGGCCTGCGGCGCGAGCTGGGTGTCGCTCCACCACGGCGGCGGGGTAGGGATCGGCTACTCGATCCATGCCGGCATGGTGGCCGTGGCGGACGGCACCCCGATGGCCGACCGCCGGCTCGAGCGGGTGCTTACCGCCGACCCGGGCACTGGCGTGATGCGGCACGCGGACGCGGGGTACGAGCTGGCGATCGAAACGGCGCGCGAGCGGGGCGTCGATCTTCCGATGCTGAACGGATAGGGCTTCGGTGAGTGTTC
>DASSBA010000148.1:0-6311 GCA_035699205.1 Gemmatimonadales bacterium | reverse complement strand
ATCGATCCCCGGCTGGTCCACATGGAACTCGGAGATGGGATGGCCGACGTACTCGTCGGCCGTATAGCCGAGCAGGTCGAGCTCCGCCTGATTGGCGCGGAGGATCGTACCGTCGGGACCGACCCAGTGCATGGCCATCGAGGCCGTGTCGAAAAAATCCGCCAGCTCCGCCGCGGCCACCTCTGCCCGGGCGGCGGTCTTCTCGGCGACCTCACGAAGTCGGGCATACTCGCCGGCTTGCTCCACCGACCGACGGCGCTGGTCGTGGGAGCTTCCGGCGATCCACGCGATGCCCGCGGCCACGGTCAGGAACATCCCCAGGACGGCGACGCCGCCGAGGGGCGGGAAGAACCAGTAGTTCAGTGCGGCGACGCTCAGGAGGGACGCGAGTGCCCCGGGTCCCTTCCCGCCATAGAGGGCAGTAATGGCGACGGCCAGCAGGAAGGGTGGGGTGACACTCGGCGAGACCAGCGGCCGCACCGCGCCGAGGACGATGGCGGCGGCAGCCGGGGCGATAACGGCGAGCAGGTATCGCAGGACTCGTTCGCGCATGAGCAGAGGAATGGATGGGATTGTCGGCGCCGGCCCCGCGGCTCCAATGTATCCGTCCCCGGATGTGAAGCCAGCCCGCGAGACCTGCCTCACAGCCGGGGCCGGGCCGCGCGGGTAGCTTGAGGGCGTCCTCACAGGCGGGCTGCCATGCAGACGGGACGGCGCCAGGCGCGACTTCGGCCGGAGTACGCGGCCCTGTACTCAGGGGTGCCGGCCGGCGAGTGGAGGCCGATTGGTGAGCTGCTCGACTGCGTCGCCGCGGCTCGGCTCCGCGCCGGCCGACGCTCGGGCGAGCTGCTCCGCGGCCGCTTGCTCGATGACCGCCATTTCGAATTCCGCGGGGGCGGTGACCGGCCGCCGGGACGCCCCGGAGACCTCACCCGGGCGGCCGACTTCCCGCAGCCCCGCCGGTGATGGGCACACGATCGATGGTCAATCCATTGAGGTATTATACTTTAGATCCGCACCCCGAGGGTTGACCGGGGTGCGGATCTGTTTTCGTCCATGGGAAGCGTGAAGAGACGATGAACCACGGTAAATCCGCCGGGCGCGAGCGCCAGGCCCGGATTCGATGGGAGTTTGCGGCACAGTATCCGGGCATCGTGGCCGGCGAGTGGATGCCGGCGTGGCTGCTGGCGGAGAAGCTGATGGCGCACGCCCGGCAACACAGCGACGACCCGGACCGCCGGCCCTGCGACCCGTCGCATTGCGAGTTTCGCGGCGGCGGCCCCCGCCCGCCCGAATTCCGCGGGTTGCGCACCCGGGTGCTCGACCGACGGCCCCCCGGCGAGGGGTGAACCAGGGCTGCTTGCGCCGCGGGGCCGCATCGCAGCAACTTTCGCGTGCCCCCGCCACCCAGGCGCGCCCGTGCCCTCGCGGCCGCTGACCATCGGTGCGGCATGGAATTGCTGACTCCGCCGCTGCCGGGCCGGCGCATCGGCGTGGTGTCCCGGTACGGCGTGGCCGTGCTGCTGGCGGTCGCCGCGGTGAGCGTCCACGCGCTCCTGCGCCGGCACTTCGGCCCGTACTTCGATCCCTTCTTCATCATCGCAGTGGGGTTCAGCACCTGGTACGGCGGCTTCGGTGCCGGACTGGTCACGCTGGCCCTCGGCGAGGCGGGCGCGCTCCTGTCCAGCGTGCACTCGGCGGGCGCGGTGCAGTCGCTGGGCCGCGCCGACGCACTCGAGCTGACCGGGTACGGGATCTCCGGACTGCTGATGAGCATGCTGATCGCCGTGCTGCTGGCGTCGCGGCGGCGCGCCGAGCGAACCGCGGCCCGCACCACCCGGCTCCATGCCCTGAACGCCTCGCTGGCCCCCGCGCTCTCGTCCGGAGAAGTCGCCGGGATCGTCATCCGGCACGCCATGCAGTCGCTCCAGGCACGCGCCGGTGCCATCGTCCTCGCCGGGCCGAACGGCCAGCCAACCACCGCGGTGCGGAGTTCCGGCCATCCCGGGGACCCCGACGACCCGGCCGGACCGCTGGCCGAGTCGCTCCGCTCGGGGCAGCCGCTGTTTGTGGAGTCGGCGGCCGAATGGCGGGCGCGGTTCCCGGGCGCGGCGGCTCGCGGGCTGAGCCACGGCTCACTCGTGGCCGTGCCGTTCCTTTCCCAGGGGCGCCCCGCCGGTGGCCTCGAGCTCGAGTTCGAGCATGATCGGCGGCTCGGGCCCGAGGATCGCAACTTCGTCGTGACCCTGGCGGGGCAGGGCGCCCAGGCGCTCGAGCGCGCGCGCCTGTACGAGGCCGAGCACGCCGCGCGCCAACATGCCGAATCGGCGCGCGAGCAGGTGGCCTTTCTGGCGGAGGTGAGCCAGGTGCTCGCCTCCTCGCTGGACTATCGGGCCACATTGGCGGCGGTGGCGCGCCTGGCCGTGCCGCGGCTCGCCGATTGGTGCGCCGTGGACATCGTGGACGCGCACGGACGCCTGCGCCGCCTGGCCATCTCGCATACCGACCCCGCGAAGGTGGACGCGGTGTGGGCGATGAGCCACCGCTACCCCGAGGCGGCGGCGGACCCCGTACCCCAGGTCATCGGGTCCGCGGAGCCGCAGCTCATCCGCGAGATCCCCGACGAGCTGCTGCGCCGATTCGCCCGCGATGCGGAGCATCTTCAGGCGCTGCGCGCCTTCGGGCTCCGCTCCCTGCTGATCGTGCCGCTCACGGCCCGCGGCCGCACGCTCGGTGCGATCACGTTCGTCATGGCGGAGTCCGGCCGGCATTATGACGCGGACGATCTGGTGCTGGGCCAGGACCTCGCCGGCCGCGCGGCCATCGCGGTGGACAACGCCCGGCTGTACCGCGAGACGGAGCAGGCGCTCCAGGAGAAGAACCGGAGCCTCGCGCTCCTGGACCTGGTCTTCCGCGGTGCGCCGATCGGGCTGGCCTTCGTAGACCGCGACCTCAGGTACGTCCGGGTGAACGAGGCGCTCGCCGAGATCAACGGGGTGCCCGTCGAAGGCCATCTCGGCCGCACGGTCGCCGAGGTGCTCGGTCCCGCCGCCGGACTGGTGATGCCGCTGTTCGAGGAGGTCTTCCGGACGGGCGCGCCGGTTCTGGACCGGGAGATCCTCGTGCCCGCCGATCCCGCGGGAGAAGGCGGGCGCGTGATCGCCGCCAGCTTCTACCCGGTGGAGGCCCCCGCCGGGCACACCCAGTGGGTGGGATGCATCGTGAGCGATGTGACGGTGCAGCGCCGTTCGACGGCGCTCCAGCTCCAGGCGGAGCGGATGGAGGCCATCGCGCGGGTGGCCGGGGGCGTCGCTCACGAAGTGAACAACATGATGACGGTGATCACCGGGTTCAGCGATTTTCTCCAGGGCTCGCTCGAGGCGGACGACCTCCGCATGGACGATCTCACGGAGATCCGCCGCGCCGCCGACCGGGCCGCGGGCATCACCCGGCAGCTCCTCGCGTACAGCCGCCAGCAACTGCTGCAGCCCGCGCCGCTCGATCTGGAAGCGCTCGTGCGCCGGATGGTTCCGGTGCTCTCGCGGCTCCTCGGGCCGGGCGTGCGGCTCGAGTCGCACGCCTCCACGGCTCCGGCCCCGATCCGGGCCGACGCGGCGCAGCTCGAGCAGGTGCTCATCAACCTCGCCCTGAACGCGCGGGACGCCATGGGGAGCCACGGAACGCTGTCCCTCACGACCGAAACGGTCATCATCGGGCCGGAACAGAGCCGGCAGCCCGCGGCGGAGCGGATGCCCGAGGGGCGCTACGTCAGGCTGACGGTGAGCGACACGGGCCATGGCATGGACGCTACGACCCGCGCGCGTGTCTTCGAGCCGTTCTTCACCACCAAGCCGGCCGGCCAGGGCAGCGGACTCGGCCTGGCCACCGTGTACGGAATCGTGAAGCAGAGCGGCGGCTTCATCTGGGTGGCGAGCGGGCCGGGGCAGGGCACCACCTTCCGCATCTATCTGCCCGAACACGGCGGCGGGGCCGTCGAGCCGGCGATCGAGCCGGTGCTGCTCTCGCCGCGCGGCGCGGAGACGATCCTGGTGGTCGAAGACGAAGCCGCGGTCCGGCGGATGACGGTGCGGGCGCTGGTCGGGCAGGGCTACACGATCCTCGAGGCCGAGCACGGCGCCCAGGCGCTCGACCTGCTGGCTCGAAGCGCGGGGCCGGTGGATCTGGTACTCACCGACGTGGTCATGCCGGTGCTCGACGGGCGCGAGCTGGGCGAGCAGCTCGCCACCCGCTGCCCCGGGCTTCGGGTGCTCTTCATGTCCGGCTACACCGATGACGACGTGATCCGGCGAGGCCTGCTCCGGCCGGGGTCTCCTTTCATCCAGAAGCCGTTCCTTCCCGCATCCCTCGCGCGCAAGGTGCGCGAGGTACTCGACGCTCGATGACGCTCCTGGAGGCTTTCCGCCGAGAGCTCGAGGCACTGGGCCTGCCCGCGGGCGTCGCGGTGGTCGCGGTGTCGGGCGGCCCGGACTCGGTGGCGCTGCTCGATCTGCTCGATCGCACGCGGGAGGTGCACCGGCTGGAGCTGGTCGTGGCGCACTTCGACCACGGAATCCATCCGGAGAGTGCCCGTGTGGCGGAGGGGGTGCGCGGCCTGGCCGAGTCGCTCGGTCTGGCCCACGAAGCGGGCCGGGCGGCGCTCGGAGCCGGCGCCGGGGAAACGGTCGCGCGGGCAGCGCGGTACGCCTGGCTGGAAGCCGTGCGGCTCCGGCGCGATGCCGGGTTCATCTTCACCGCGCACCATGCCGACGACCAGGCGGAGACGGTGCTGATGCGGGCACTCGCGGGCTCCGGACCCGCGGGCCTGGCGGGAATGCGCGCGCGCAGCGGAACTCTCGTCAGGCCGCTGCTCCCATTCCGTCGCGACACGGTGATGCGGTACGTGCGCTCGCGGGAGCTTCCGGTCTGGCTCGATCCCGCCAACCAGGACCCGCGCCACCTCCGCTCATGGCTCCGGGGCGACGTGCTGCCGCTCCTCCGGACCCGGCTTCCGGAGGTGGACGGCGCGCTGCTCGCGGTCGCGCGCCAGGCCGCAGCCGATCGGGCCGCCTGGGACGCCGTGCTCGAGCTGCTGCCCGGGCTCGATTTTCGCCGCGAGCAGGACGGCTTTTCCGTTGCTGCCCATGTGCTCAGCGGGTATCATTCCACCCTGGCAGAGACCATCCTCGCGGCCGCGGCTCGTCGGGTCGGATGCCGGTTGGGTCCGATGCGCGCCCGGCGCGTACTGCGCCAGGCCGCCCGGGGCGCGAGCGGCACCACCATCCAGCTCGGAGAGGGCTGGGCCGCAGAAATGGCGTTCGGACGGCTGGTGGTGTCGCGGGTCGTGGGTCCGGGCGAACCCGGGCCCTGGAGCCTCGAGGGAAGCTGCGGAGATCGCCGGTGGGGGCGCTGGCGATTCCGCTGGCGCCGCGAGGCGGCGCCACCGGCTCAGGCGCGGGCGGCGCTCACCACCTGGGTGGTGGCGGCGCCGCTCGTGGTCCGCGGCTGGACGGCAGGGGAGCGGGTCCGTCCGCTCGGCGGCACCGGGCGCCGCCTCCTGGTCCGCTGCTTTCAGGACGGGCGCGTGCCACGGAGCCGCCGCGCCGAATGGCCGGTGCTCTCGGGGCCGGACGGTGTGGTGTGGATTCCGGGCGTCTGCCGGTCCGACGCCCTCCTCCCCCGGCGGGGAACGGAGGCACTGCGGATCGATGCTGAGTACGCCTGAGGTGCTCCGCCGGACCGGCGGGCAGCCCGTGAAGTCCATTGTCTTCGACCAGGCCACCATCGCGGCCCGGGTGGAGGCCCTGGGGGCGGAGATCACGGAGGCCTATCCGGACGGCGAGCTGCTCGTGCTGGGCCTGCTGAAGGGGAGCTTCATCTTCCTCAGCGACCTGGTCCGGACCATCCAGCGGCCCATTCAGATCGACTTCCTGGTGGCCGCCTCCTACGGCGACGCCAAGGTCTCGAGCGGCAGCGTCCGGCTCCTCTACGATCCCGAAACCCGCCTGGAGGGCAAACATATCCTGCTGGTCGAGGATATAATTGATACAGGGAAAACCATGCAGCGCCTGATGAAGCTGCTGGGGCCCCGCCACCCGAGGAGCATGGCCATCTGCACGCTCCTCGACAAGGAGCTGGCGACCGAGATCCGTCCGGAGCTCCGCTTCGTCGGGTTTCGGGCGCCGTCGGCCTTTCTGGTCGGGTACGGACTCGACCATGCCGAAAATTACCGTCATCTTCCGTTCATCGCGGACCTGGAATAAATGGCAGACCGACTTCCGTCTCGACCCCCGCGCACCAACTGGGGCAACCTG
>DASSBA010000147.1:0-17801 GCA_035699205.1 Gemmatimonadales bacterium | reverse complement strand
ACCGACGCCGAGTTCATCTGGTGCGGCAACATCAAGCCGGCGGCCTATCCGGCCAAGTGGACCAGAGAGCGCACCGGCACGCCGTTCGGCATCCTGCTGCACGGCGGCGATCTGCTCATCCTCCAGCACCAGGTGCACCAGTCGGCCGTCAAGCGGAAGACGGCCGCCGCGCTGCTCGCCTCCGCCGCCGTACTGGTGGCCAACAGCGAGTGGACCCGGGACCGCTGCCTCGCGCTGCTGAGCGAACTCGAGATCGACGCGCCGTCCGACCGGGTGCGGGTCGTGCCGCTCGGTGCCGACCAGGAGTTCTTCCATCCCGGCGTCGATACCCGTCCGGTCCGCGAGCGCTACGGCCTCGCGGACGGACGCTGGCTCCTCTCGGTCGCGCGGCTCACCCGGCACAAGGGAATCGACACCGCGCTCCAGGCGCTCGCGCAGCTTGCCGGCCGGTATCCGGCGCTCCGGTATGCGGTGGTCGGGAGCGGAGAGGAGCAGGCGGCGCTCGAACAGGAGGCCCGCGATCTCGGCGTGGCCGACCGCGTGCGCTTCCTGACCGGCGTCCCCGACCGCGACCTGCCGGCGTTCTACAACTGCGCCGAGGTCTATCTCGGGGTCTCGCGGCTGCTGGAGCAGCGGGTGGAAGGCTTCGGCATCTCCCTGGCGGAGGCCTCGGCGTGCGGGGTGCCGGTCGTCGCGGGCCGGAGTGGCGGGGTCCCGGCCGCCGTACGCGACGGCGAGACCGGGCTGCTGGTGGACGCGGAGCGCGCGGATGCCGTGGCCGCGGCGGTGAGCCGGCTGCTCGACGACGAGGGGCTCCGGGCACGGCTCGGCGCGGCGGGCCGCCGCGCCGTCGAGACCCGCTACAACTGGGACCGCGTCACCCGCGATCTCGTGCGCATCGGCCACGAGCTCGGCGCGGATGCCAGGCAGGCCGCCGGCTGATGCCCACGGCGCCCCTGGCCTCGAGCGTCGAGGAATATGACCGGCAGTATCAGGCGTGGGTCGAGCAGCAGGGGACGAAGGCGCTCGACCTCGACTGGCGCCTGACCCATCTGCCCTGGGGCGATCGGGCGCTGCTCCGCCGCTACCCGCCCGAAGGCAAGCGCGTGCTCGACTTCGGCTGCATGGACGGGGTCTTCACGCTGCGGCTTCAGCAATTGGGGGGTGAGGCGGTGGGCTACGACATCTCCCCCGCGGGAATCGCCCAGGCCAAGCGCTTCCGCGGTCCCGCCGCGCGGCCGGTGTTCACGACCGTGCCGCCGGGTCCCGGCCAGTTCGACCGGATCTACTGCACCGAGATCCTGGAGCACGACGAGGACGGCTCGGGGCTGGTCGGCGAGCTGGTGGGCTATCTCGCATCGGGTGGATCGGTGGTGGGGACGACGCCCATGGGAGGCCGGACCTTCGACGACGCCCTGCTCCGGCGCGCGCTGGCGCCGTGGGGGCGGGTCCGGCTGCACCGCCATTACCGGAGCCCGTTCAAGAACCTCCTGCCGGTGCGCCAGGAAGGGGAGGCGGTGTTCCTCTTCGAGGTCACGCCGCCGACTCCTCCGGGCGCACGCTGATCGCGTCCGTCGGACAGTTGAGCACGTAGGCACCCTCCAGGGGCGACCAGGTCTGCACCGGCGTCAGCACCTCGGCCTTCCCGCGGGCATCCAGCCGGAACACCTTGGGCGCCTGTACCACGCAGGCGCCGCACCCCACGCAGCGCTTCTCGTCCACCAGCACCCGCAGCCGGCGCGTAGGGTACATCCCGCGCTCGATGATGTGCAGCGTGCCGTCGAGCTGGTCCAGCGTCTGGGCCGTCGCGCGGTAGCCCGCCTCGATGAGCTCCGCGGTCCGGTCGAATGCGAACATCGAGATATGCTCGACCGGCGGCTGAACCAGCACCAGGGGCGGCCCCTTCCAGTCGCGCAACTGCCCCTCGATCTGCGTCTGCATCACGATCTCGAGCCCGCGAATGTAGGTGGCGGCGAACCCCTCGGTCTCGTGGGCCTGGCGGCGGATGCTGGTCGCGGCGACGTTGACGGCGATGATGGGGCCCGAGCCCAGCGAGGCCGCGAGCCGGACCGGGAGGTTCTCGATCACGGCGCCGTCGACATAGGCCCGGCCGTCGATCTCGCGGGGCGGGAAGATCCCCGGGAGCGCGCACGATGCGGTGACGGCATCGGCCACATGCGCGTGGCTCAGGCCGGGGAGCCCCCACATCACCTGCATGCCGGAATGGAGATCGGTGGTGTTGACCAGCAGACGCCGGGGGAGGTCGCGGAAGGTGATGTCGCCCACCAGGTCCCGCACCAGGGTCTCGAGCGGCTCGCGCCGGTAGAGCGCCGGCGCCAGCATGCGGCGGAAGGCGACGTCGGCCCGGGCCACCTGGAAGACGTCCCGCCGCCGAACCCTGAGCGCCCGCTCCTCCATCCGCTGCGTCGTCCCGCCGGCGGCCCACGCCGCGCCGACCAGGGAGCCGATGCTCGACCCCACCACCAGCGTCGGCACCAGCCCGCGCTCCTCGAGCGCGCGGAGGACGCCGATGTGGGCGAGCCCCTTGAGGCCGCCGCCGCTGAGTACGAGGGTGAAGGGCCGTTCCAGATCCACTCGCTTGCCCCGGCTGAGGTGGGCTGCGTAACGTACGCGCAGTCGAATTTGCAAGAATCGTGCGCCGTGCGCCGCGATCCCCGATGGTGCAATGGTGTGCGCGATCCCCGCCCGGCAGGGTAACCCAGGTCACGGGAGCTCCATGGCTCAAGCGGTGCTGCGAGAGCGCCTGCGGCGCGACCGGTTCTTCCAGCTCGGGGTGGCGCTCGTGGCGCTGGTGGTCGCGGCGGCGCTCCTCGCGCCGTGGATCGCGCCGTTCGACCCGCTCTCCGGCGACCTGCGGCATGCCTACCTGCTCGGCCCGGGCGGGCGGTTCCTCCTGGGAACGGACAGCCAGGGCAGGGACGTGCTGAGCCGGGTGCTCTACGGCGCGCGGCTCTCGCTCTCGGTAGGTCTCATCTCGCAGTCCGTGGCCGTGACGCTGGGCGTCCTGCTCGGCCTCGTCTCCGGGTACTACGGCCGGTGGGTGGATGCGCTGATCATGCGCCTCGCCGACATCACCCTCGCCTTTCCCACGCTCCTGCTGCTCATCGCCGTGGCGGCCGCGGTGAAGCCGTCGCTCCCCGTCATCTTCCTCGTGATCGGCGTGGTCGGCTGGGCGGGGATGGCCCGGCTGGTCCGGAGCCAGGTGCTGGTGCTCAAGCGGGCCGAGTTCGTGGTGGCCGCCCAGGCGCTGGGAGCCCTCGACCGCCGTGTCCTGCTGCGACACCTCCTGCCCAACGTGCGGACACAGGTGATCATCGCCGCCACGCTCGGGATCGCCGGCGCGATCATGGCCGAGGCGGCGCTCTCGTTCGTCGGCCTCGGCGCGCAGCCGCCGACACCGAGCTGGGGCGCCATGGTGGCCGACGGCCGGGACCTGCTCCGGGTGGCGCCCTGGGTCTCCTTCGCGCCCGGCATCGCCATCGGCATCGCCGTCCTCGGCTTCAATCTGGTGGGTGATGCACTGCGCGAAGCCTACGACCCGAGCCTCCGAACGGAACGCTGAGCCGATGCTCCCGACTTCTCCGTCCTCCCCGCCGTCTCCGGCCTCTGCGTCCGCTCTCGCCACCCTCCGGCGCGACGAGTTCCCCTGGGCCGACCAGACCACCTATCTGAACCACGCGAGCATCGGCCCGCTGCCGGAGCGGACCCGGCTCGCGCTGGAGGCGTTCAACCGCCGCCGGGCGAGGCCGTTCGAGCTGCCGGACCGGGACATCTTCGCCATGCTGGCGGCATCGCGCCGTCTGGTCGCGGAGCTCCTCTCGGTCACGGTCGAGGAGATCGCGCTCACCGTGAACACCGGGTTCGGGCTGGCCGTGATGGCGCGCGCGCTCCCGCTCGGGCCCGGTGACGTGGTGCTCGTGAGCGACCGCGAGTTCCCGGCCAACGTCTATCCGTGGCTCCGGCTGCGCGAGACCGGTGTCCAGACCGAGCTGGTGCCGACCACCGAGGCCGGATGGCCCGACGAGGCCCGGCTGCTCGAGCGGCTGGAGGATCCGCGGGTGCGGGCGCTGGCGGTGTCGCTGGTCCAGTTCAGCAACGGGTACCGGGCGGATCTGGCCGCGCTGTCGGCCGCCACGCGACGCACCGGGGCGTACCTGGTGGTGGACGCGATCCAGGGGGTGGGACAGATCCCCGTGGACCTCCGCCGCACGCCGGTGGACGTGCTGGCCTGCGGCGGTCAGAAGTGGCTGCTGTCGCCCTGGGGCTCGGGGTTCGTGTACGTGCGGCGCGAGCTGATCCCGACCCTGAGCCCGCCGGTCACCGGCTGGATGGCGTTCGAAGGCACGGAGGATTTTTCCCGGCTCACGACCTACAGCGACACCCTGCGCGCCGACGCCCGCCGGTTCGAGTTGATTACGCTGCCGTACCAGGACTTCGCGGGATTCAACGAATCGCTCGGACTGGTGATGGCGCTGGGAGTCGAGCGGATCGAGGCGCACCTGCGGCGGCTGCACCAGCCGGTGCTGGCGTGGGCCGAGCGAAGCGGGACCCGCATCGTCTCGCCGCGCGGCGAGCGGGGCTCGGGCATTCTCTGCCTCGCGCCCGCGGATGTCGGCGACTCCTTCCGTCGCCTCAAGGCCGCGCGCATCATCTGCAGCCTGCGCGAAGGCGCCATCCGGCTCAGCCCGCACGCGTACAACACCGTGGAGGAGATGGAGCGGGTGGTGGCGGTGCTCGAAGGGCGGGTGTAGATAGTTTTCCGGGCGCACGCTGCTTACGGTGATCGGGGCGCAGGTCGCCGGCGGGGCGCAGCACCCCCGCCGCTCGCTGCAGTGCGCTCGAATGCTGGAGATTGCGCAGGGACCTCGAGTGCGCACTGACGCTCGCTCCGGGGGTACCGCGCCCCGCCGGCGACCCCAAGCATCGTAGCAGCGCAGGCACATGCTCCAACTTGGACCGGTGCCGCCCCGCGCGCGCCAGCGCGCGATCCCCGACGCCACGCCGGCGCAACGATGGTTGAACTCTCACTCTGGTCCAGCGCACATGCCCAATTCGTTCGACGCCATGCTCACCGCCGGCTACGGCTTCACGGATCCCGCCGTCACCCTCGGCGCCGCCCTGGAGCAGGACGGCACCGTCCACCAGGAGCCGAAGGTCCGGATCCCGCTGGCCATGATGAACCGCCACGGCCTCATCGCGGGCGCCACCGGCACCGGGAAGACCAAGACGCTCCAGCTCCTCACCGAGCAGCTTTCCGCCCAGGGCGTGCCCGTCTTCGCCGCCGACATCAAGGGCGACCTCAGCGGCCTCGCCATGCCGGGCGACGCGACCGACCGGGTGACCGGGCGGGCCAAAGACATCGGCTGGGACTGGAAGGCCGCCGGCGTGCCGGTCGAGTTCGTGAGCCTCAGCGGTAAACTTGGCGTGCAGCTCCGCGCGACCGTGAGCTCGTTCGGACCGCTGCTCCTCGGCAAGGCGCTATCGCTCAACGACACTCAGACCAGCGTGCTGACGATGGTTTTCAAGTACTGCGACGACGGCGGCCTCCCGCTGCTCGACCTGCCCGACCTCAAGGCGGTCCTCCAGTACCTCTCCTCGGACGAGGGCAAGCCGGCGCTGGCGCAGTACGGGGGCATGTCGGGCTCGACCGTCGGCGTGCTGCTGCGCAAGATGGTGGAGCTCGAGTCCCAGGGCGCCGGCCAGTTCTTCGGCGAGCCGGAATTCGACGTGAAGGACATGATGCACGTGACCTCGGACGGCCGCGGCGTGGTGACCTGCCTCGAGCTCTCCGACGTCCAGGACAAACCGCTCCTCTGGTCCACCTTCACGATGTGGATGCTGGCGGAGCTGTACCACAACCTGCCCGAGGCGGGGGATCTGCCGAAGCCCAAGCTCGCCTTCTTCTTCGACGAGGCGCACCTGCTGTTCGACGACGCCTCGAAGGCGTTCCTCGACCAGGTGCAGCAGGTGGTGCGGCTCATCCGCTCCAAGGGCGTCGGCGTCTATTTCGTGACCCAGACACCCAAGGACGTTCCCGGCGACGTGCTCGCCCAGCTCGGCAACCGGGTGCAGCATGCGCTGCGCGCGCACACCCCGAACGACGATGCCGCGCTCCGTGCCACCGTGCGGACCTTTCCCAAGACGACCTTCTACGACCTCGAGGAGACGCTCACCTCCCTTGGCATCGGTGAGGCGGTGGTGGCGGTGCTCGACGCGCGCGGCTCGCCGACGCCGGTCGTGGCTACCCGGCTGATTCCGCCGGCCTCGCGCATGGCGCCGCTCACCCCCGAGGAGCTGCAGGCCGACATCAGGCAGTCCGATCTGATCGCGGAGTACGGCCAGGCCGTGGACCGCGAGAGCGCGCGCGAGATGCTGGCGGCGCGGTTGGCGAAGACCGAGCCTCCTGCCGGCGTGGACGAGCCGCGGAAGGGGGGCCGGGCCGGCCGGACGATCACCCAGGTCGCTGGCGGCGCGCTCATCGGCGCGCTCTCGTCCACCATCGGCCGGACGGTTGGCCGCGAGCTCATCCGCGGCGTCTTCGGCATGCTCGGCGCCAAGCCGCCGCGACGCACCTCCACGCGGCGCTCGCGGTGGTAGGCCGGCCGGAGGCGCCCCGCTGACCGCCCCGGCTCCGGACGCCTTCACCGCCGAGGCGCTCCTCGACGCCTACCCCATCCTGAGCCTGGACGAGCGGGTGGAGGGGTTCGCGATGCTGGGCGCCAACGAGGCCGCGGACTTCTTCCTCGCGCTCAGCACGCGGGACCAGGCCGAGCTCCTCCAGGAGCTGGGTCCGGAGCGGAGCCGGCCCTGGATGCGGCTGCTCGCGCCCGACGATGCGGCCGACCTGCTGCAGGCGCTGCCGTCCGAGGACCGCTTCAGCTTCATGGCGCTGCTCGATCCCGCGACGCAGGGCGAGGTGAGCGCTCTGCTCGCCTACGCCGAGGACGCGGCGGGCGGCGTGATGAACCCCCGGTACATGCGGCTCCGGCCGGACATCCCGGTCGAAGTGGCCATCCGGTATCTGCGCCGGCAGGCCATCCGCGGCATCGAGGTCATCGACTATGCCTATGTCCTCGGCCCCGATATGCACCTGCTCGGCGTGATCTCGTTCCGCGAGCTCTTCGCCGCGCCGCCCGAGCGGCTGGTGCAGGACCTCATGCACGTGGACCTGGTGACCGTGACCGAGGAGACCGACCAGGAGGCGGTCGCCCACCTGCTGGTGGACGAGGGGTTGCTGGCGATTCCCGTGGTGGACACCGCGGGCCGGATGAAGGGCGTCGTCACCGCGGACGACGTCGCGGGGGTGGTGCAGGAGGAGGCCACCGAGGACATCCAGAAGATCGGCGGCAGCGAGGCGCTCGACGAGCCGTACCTCCAGATCGGCTTCACCGACATGGTGCGCAAGCGGGGGCGCTGGCTGGCGGCGCTCTTCCTGGGCGAGATGCTCACCGCCACGGCCATGGGTCTGTACGAAGCCGAGATCGCCCGGGCGGTGATCCTCGCGCTGTTCGTTCCGCTGATCATCAGCAGCGGCGGCAATTCGGGTTCGCAGGCGGCCACCCTGGTCATCCGGGCGATGGCGTTGGGCGAGGTGCGGCTGCGCGACTGGTGGCGGGTGGCCCGCCGGGAGATCCTCACCGGCCTGGCGCTCGGGCTGCTGCTGGGACTGATCGGGCTGGTGCGGATCCTGACCTGGCAGGCCATCGGGCACGTCTATGGCGAGCACTACCTCCTGGTCGCGTTCACGGTGGCCGGAAGCCTGGTCGGCGTGGTGATGTTCGGCACGCTGGCGGGCTCGATGCTTCCCTTCATCCTCCGCCGCATCGGCGCCGATCCTGCCAGCGCATCCGCCCCGTTCGTGGCCACGCTGGTGGACGTGACGGGCCTGATCATCTACTTCAGCGTGGCGCGGATGATTCTGGGGGGGACGCTGTTGTAGGGGGAAAGGCGGAAAGGCGGAAAGGCGGAAGGTAGCATTCGGGCGGCACTGTCATCCCGAGCGGAGCGAGGGATCTTGCCGGGCGGGGTTCGAGCTACGGTTGGGTAGATCCCTCGCTCCGCTCGGGATGACAGTGCCGGCTCGCGTTCGAGCCCGGCCTTTCCGCCTTTCCGCCTTTCCACCTTTCCGCCTTCCCTACGGCCCCACCACCACCCGCACGTAATTCCGTTTCCCCTTCCGCAGGATCACGAACCGCCGCTCCGGCGGCCCCTGCAGCGACTCCTCACCGATCCGGAGCTCGACGTCCTCGATCGTGCGGCCGTTGAGGTAGAAGCCCTTGCCCTGGATCCCGCGCCGGGCGTCCGCCTTGGAGGTCGCGAGACCGCTTGCCACCAGGATCTCGACCACCGGCAGCCCCTCGGGCAGCTCGGCCCGGGAGACCCGCCGCTCCGGCATGTCCGCCGTCGCCTCGTCGAGTGGTGTCACGCCCTGGTCCGGCCGGCCGAACAGCGCCGCACTGGTCTGGATGGCCTGCTCGGCGGCCGCGTTGCCGTGGACGGTGGCGGTCACCTCCCGCGCCAGGACCCGCTGCCCCTCCCGCCGGCCGGGATCGGCGGCGTGCGCGGCCATGGTGGCCGCGATCCGGTCGAGCCGCAGGAAGGTGAACAGCTTGAGGTACCGCTCGACGTCGCGGTCGTCGGTGTTGAGCCAGAACTGGTAGAAATGGTACGGGCTCGTGCGCTCGGGGTCGAGCCAGACGTTGCCGGACTCGCTCTTGCCGAACTTGGCGCCCGCCGCCGTCGTGATGAGAGGGAAGACCAGGCCGTGGACCGGGCGGTGCTCGCGCCGGTCCACCAGCCAGGTGCCGGCGGTGATGTTCCCCCACTGGTCGCTCCCGCCCATCTGGAGCTCGCACTGCTCGGTGCGGTAGAGATGCCAGAAGTCGTACGCCTGGATCAGCATGTAGCTGAACTCGGTGTACGAGATGCCGGTTTCCAGCCGGCTCCGCACCGACTCCTTCTGCAGCATGTAACCCACGCCGAAGTGCCGGCCGGTGTCGCGCAGGAACTCCATCAGGGGAATGCCGCGGAGCCAGTCGGCGTTGTTGCGCAACCGGGCGGCATTGGCGCCTTCGAACGAGAGGAAGCGCTGCAGCTGGCGCATGAGCGCCTGGGCGTTCCGGTCGATCTGCTCGAGGGTGAGCACCGGCCGCTCCGCGCGCTTCCCGCTCGGGTCGCCCACCATGGCCGTGCCGGCTCCCACCAGCGCGATCGGCGTATGGCCCAGCCGCTGGAGCCAGGCCATCCCCATCACCGGGACCAGATTCCCGACGTGGAGCGAGTCCGCCGTCGGATCGAAGCCGACGTAGGCGGTGATCGGACCCTCCCGCAGGCGTCCGGCCAGGCCGGGGGTGGCGTCCTGTACGAAGCCGCGGGTGCCGAGCAGGTCGAGGAGGTCGCTCATGGCGCCAATCGTACCCGCTGGAAACGAGCCCCGCAACCGGCTAGCTTGGGGGCATGGCCCGCCGGCAATCCAGTCTGCTGCAGCGCGTTCGGCTCTCGCCCCGCGCCCGTCGGAACGTTCTGGTCTCGGTACTCGCGGTCGTCGCCTTCGCGCTGGCCATCCTCGTGGCGGCCTGGACCCGGGCCTGCGCCGGCAACAGTTGCCCGTCGATTGCCGGGCTCGGCGGCTACGATCCCAACCAGGCCGCCAAGGTCTACGCGGCCGACGGCCGGCTCATCACCGACCTCGGACTCGAGCGCCGGACCGTGGTCCCGCTTGCTGAGATGTCGCCCTACGTCAAGGCGGCGTTCATCACGACCGAGGACAAGCGGTTCTACCAGCACCACGGGATCGACTGGTACCGGGTTCTCGGTGCCATCAAGAACAACATCTTCAAGCTGCGGGTGGCCGAGGGGTTCTCGACCATCACCATGCAGCTCGCGCGCAACCTCTGGCCCGAGGACATCAGCGGGCGCGACAAGTCGATCCGCCGGAAGCTGCGCGAGGCGCAGGTGGCGCGGGAAATCGAGGCGACCTACCCCAAGGACAAGATCCTCGAGCTGTACCTGAACCAGATCGACCTCGGCAACCGCGCCTACGGGGTCGAAGCCGCCAGCCAGCGTTACTTCGGCAAATCGGTCCGGGATCTCAACGTGGCCGAGGCGGCCACGCTGGCCGCCATCCCCAAGGCGCCCTCCCGGTACAACCCGCGCCGGAATCCGAACCTGAGCGTGCAGCGCCGCAACACGATCCTGAATCTGCTGCGCGACAACGAGCTCCTGTCGGCCCAGGACGCGGAGCGGTGGAAGGCATACCCGCTGCTGCTCAGCTCGCACTCGGACTTCAGCGGGGTGGCGGAATACTTCGTCGAGTACGTCCGCCAGCAGCTCGATGCCCGCTTCGGCTCCGATCTGTACAAGTCGGGCTACCGGATCTACACCACCCTCGATCTCGACACCCAGCAGGCGGCCGAGCGGGCGCTCGAGGCGCGGCTCGAGGCCATCGAGAGCGGGGCCGACGGCAAGTTCAGCTGGCCCACCTACCGCCAGTACCTCGACTCGCGGGCCGACACGCCCGAGGACAACGCCCGGAGCACCACGCCCTACCTCCAGGGCCTGGTCGTGACGCTCGACGCGAAAACCGGGAACATCCGCGCCATGGTCGGCGGGCGGGACTTCGAGGACAGCAAGTTCAACCGCGCCACCCAGGCGCTGCGCCAGCCGGGCTCGACCTTCAAGCCGTTCGTGTACTCGGCCGCGGTGGAGGCGGGCTATCCGCTCTCCCACGTCATGGTGGACGACCCGCTGACCGTGCAGATGGCCATCGACAGCGCGCCGTGGACGCCGCAGAACTACGACCTCGAGTTCGACGGGCCCATGACGCTCCGGCGGGCGCTCTACCTGTCGCGCAACATCATCGCCATCAAGCTGGGGATGGAACTGGGCGAGGACGCGGTGATCAGCGAGGCCACCAAGTTCGGGATCACCACCCGGATCCCGCCGTATCCCTCGATCTACATCGGCTCGGCGGACGTCATCCCGCTGGAGATGGTCGCGGCATACACCGTCTTCTCCAACCTCGGCACCCGCACCATCCCCAACGCCATCCTCCGGGTCGAGGACCGCACCGGCAAGATCCTCTGGCAGCCGCAGGTGCGGACCGTGTCCGTCATGGACACCCAGCACGCGTGGCTCATGACCGACGCGCTCCGCGACGTGGTCCGGCACGGGAGCGCGGTGGGCTCGGTGGGCTCCCGGATCAACTTCCCCGCGGGCGGGAAGACCGGGACGACCAACGACGGGTTCGATGTCTGGTTCATCGGCTTCACCCCCGATCTGGTGACCGGCGTCTGGATCGGCTTCGACCAGCCGAGGAAGATCAAGTCCAACGCGCAGGGCGGGATCCTCGCGGCGCCGGCGTGGACGGCGATGATGCGCGAGGTCTACGAGCGCCGGGCCCTCCCCACCGCCTGGCCGCGGCCCGACGGCCTCACGGCGCTCGACATCGACAAGACCACGGGCTACAAGGCGACGCCGTTCTGCCCCAAGGACGTCCACTACATCGAGTCGTTCATCCCCGGGACCGAGCCCACCGCCTTCTGCCCGATCCACTCGCCGTTCGGCGCGGTGGGCGCCGCGGGGCCGCTGGGCGGCGTGGCCCCCGACGGAGCGCCACAGCCGACCGCGCCGCTGCCCGAGGGCGTCGGCCCGGGCACGCCGGCCGCCCCGCGTCCGGCCCCGCCGGTGGCGCCGGCCGCACCGGGGCACACCGGCACGACGACGACCGGGGTCATGGGAGGCGCCGGACCCGCGCCGACTACGCAGCGCTAGCATGCGGGCCCGCCGCCTCTCGGCGCGGTGGCTCCTTCCGGTCGACACGCCCCCGGTCGAGCACGGTGCGCTGCTGATCGGTTCCGGCGGCCGCATCATCGCGGTCGGCCCGGAGGCACTCGTCCCGCGGCCGCCCGACGTGGCCGCGGAAGATTTCGGGGACGCGCTGCTCCTCCCCGGGCTGATCAACACGCATACGCATCTCGAGCTCACCGGTCTGGAGGCAGGGCCGCCGGAGCCGGACTTCGCGGCCTGGATCCGACGGCTGCGCGACACCAAGGCCGCCCGCTCCCCAGGCGACTTCTTCGCGGCCGCGCGGCGCGGGCTGGCCGACTGCATGGCCGCCGGCGTCACGACCGTGGCCGACACCGGCGATTCGGGCGCCGTCATTCAGGCGATGGCGGAGTCGGGCGCGTCGGGAGTCGCGTATCAGGA
The DNA here is from genome assembly GCA_035699205.1 of Gemmatimonadales bacterium. Lineage (GTDB taxonomy): Bacteria > Gemmatimonadota > Gemmatimonadetes > Gemmatimonadales > GWC2-71-9 > CAVVWJ01. The sequence continues at coordinate 5,573 of DASSBA010000147.1, read as the reverse complement.
GGTCTTCGGCCCTCACCCGGATCAGTGCGCGGAGAGCCTGGCCGGGCTGCAGCGGCGGGTCGGGGAGCTCGGCGGGTTCGCGGCGGGGCGGGTGCGGCTCGGCGTCTCGCCGCACGCGCCGTACACGGTCAGCGGACCGCTCTACGCGGCCACCGCGGAATGGGCCCGGCGGGAGGGCTTGCCGATGGCCGTGCATCTGGCCGAGTCGCCGGCGGAGAGCGCGCTGCTCGGGGACGGGACGGGAGCCTTTGCCGAGGCCTGGCGCGGGCGCGGCATTCCTCTGCCCGTCCCGCCCGGGCGAACGCCGGTGGCCTGGCTCGACGCGCACGGGGTGCTCTCGGAGCGGACGCTCTGCATTCACGTGGTGCAGGCCGGACCGGAAGACGTGGGCCGGCTGGCCCGCGCCGGCGCCGCGGTGGCGCACTGCCCGCTCTCCAACCGCGCGCACGGGCACGGCGTGGCGCCGCTCGCCGCACTGCTGGCCACGCGGATCCGCGTAGGGCTCGGCACCGACTCCACGGTGAGCGTCGGCCGGCTCGATCTGCTGGCCGAGGCGCGGGCCGCCCGCTCCCTGGCGGGGCTGGGGGCCGCCCGCACGCTCGCGCTCTGTACGCTCGACGGAGCGCGCGCCCTCGGCCTCGCGGCGGAGACCGGGAGCCTCGCGCCGGGGAAGTGGGGTGACTGCGTCGTGGTCCGGCGGCCGAACGGCCCGGCCGGCGCGGCGCCCGAGGAGCAGGTGCTCGCCGGCGGACCTCGCGACGTGCTGGCCACCTTCGTGGGAGGACGGGACGTGTATCGCACCAGCCGACCGCTGTGAAGATCCAGCGCCACGCCGCCATCCTGCGCGTCGTCCGGGAGCGGCGGATCGAGAGTCAGGACGAGCTGCGGGAAGCGCTCGCCACCGAGGGCTTCACCGTCACGCAGGCGACGCTCTCCCGCGACATCCGCGAGCTCGGCCTGGCCAAGCTCGCCGACCCGCAGGGCGGTGCGTTCTACACCCACCCGCATCGCGCCGCGGTGCGCCCCGACCTGGCACAGGTTCTCCCCGCGCTCCTCGTGAGCGTGGACGGCGTGGGGCCGCTGCTGGTGCTCAAGACCGCGAGCGGGTCGGCCGGCGCGATCACCGAGGCGCTGGACCAGGCCGGCTGGGCGGAGATCATCGGGACCATCGCCGGGGACGACACGGTGCTCGTGATCACCCGGAGCCAGCGCCTGCGCGAGTCGATCGCGGAGCGGATTCAGGCGCTGGTCAGGAAATAGGATCATCCTGCGCCAGCGGGACGATCGTCTGGAACTTGCCGCTCGCCAGTACCCACGATCCTCCGGTTCCCTTGCCCGGTCCCACCGTGTGGGTTACGCTTGAAGTGTGCGGTGGCGCGGGCCACGTCCCCGACACCGCCATGGCCTTCCCGTCGGTGCCCGCCCCGTCCCGGGGTGAGCGAGACGGGATTCGTACATCCTCCATTCGTTGCGTCGCGGAGAAGTCCCGTGCGGTGTTTGGCATTGAACGCCTCGTTCGAGCCGCTGACGATGGTGCCCGTGCGCCGGGCGTTGCGCCTCGTCATCGAAGGCAAGGCCGAGATCGTCGAGGCCGATGCCGACTTCGTCCGGAGCGAACGCCTCACACTCCCGAAACCAGCCATCATCCGGCTGGTCAAATTCGTGCACGTCCCCCGCCGCTTTCGTCGCCAGGTCACCAACACATTCCTCTTTGCCCGAGACAGCTACCGCTGCCAGTACTGCCATCGGGGGCACGGCGAGCTCCGGCACCGCGAATGCCTCACGCGGGACCATCTGATTCCGCTCTCCCGGGGTGGGGACAACGAGTGGACCAACGTGGTGACCGCGTGCAGCTCGTGCAATACGCGGAAGGGGAACCATCTGCCGGAGGAGTGCGGCATGCACCCGCTGATCACGCCCCGCGAGCCGCACTTCGTCCATCTCTCGTGGGCGGTGCGCCGCCTGTCGGCCGCGCAGGCCAAGTACATCAGGCTGTTCTACGGCGAGGAAGCGCTCCGCGCCCTGGGCGGGACGCTGTAGCTCAGCGCACCTCGAACGTGGTGCTGCGGACCTCGAGCCGCAGCGTCGGCAGGCCCGCCAGCCGGAGCAGGAGCCGCGTCGCGCCGCGGCCCAGCGCGTCTCCCACGTCTTCCGTCCCCTGCGCCACCTCGCCCAGATCCCCCTCCAGGAACCGCTGCAGCTCGTCCAGGTCCGAATCGGAGAGCGTCGAGATCCCCAGCGAGGCGGTGTAGTAGTACCGGCCAGGCTGCGTCGGCCGCACGCTCACCTGGTAGGCAAACGCCAGCGCCGCGCTCAGCGCGTCGAGGGTGGCATACCGCCGCTCCCGCACGCGGCCGCCCACCAGGGTGAGGACGGTGTACTGATCGAGCAGCGGCTCGTGCCGGAGGACCACGTCCCACTCGGCCTCCCGCTCGAAGTCGTCGAACCATCCACCCCGCGATCGCCAGACCTGGACGCCGTAGTGCAGCCGCACCGGGAGCCCGGAGCGGAGCGCCGACAGCCAGCGCCCGTCCGCCAGCAGGTTCTCCGAGCGCACCACCGGCGCCCGCGCGCCCGACGCCGCGGAGTCCTCGGCGAGGCGCACCGTCAACCGCACCGACCGGGCGTCCTGCGCGTGGGCCACGCGGGCGGCAGCCGCGGCCACGACCAGCCCGGCCACGGCCGCGACCGCGCTCCGGACCAGCCGGGGCCGGACGATGGACCGGAGGACCGGCACTAGAAGCGGCGCTGGAGTCTCACGAGGAATCGCACCGGCTCGCCCCCCGTGAGGCTCTTCGCCAGGTATGCCGCGATCTCACCCGCATCGAGGCCGACGCCCACGTCCGCTTCCCATTCCCGGAGCGAGGGGATGCGGTCGCTCGGCACCTGGCCAGGTCCGTCGCCGGCGAGCCACGCCTTGCCCGCGTCGGTGAGGAACACGAGGTCGGCCTCCTCGATGCCGATGAAGCGGCCGGGGCCGCTATCGTCGCGGTCGGGCAGGCGGTAGCCGAGGTTCAGCCCGAGTCGGGAGCGCACCTCGACCTGCGCGGTGATCGAGCGGTCGCAGAGCGCCGGGTCGGCGGGGTCGCTGAAGCCGCGCGGAGCGCAGGTGAAGGCGCGGAATGGAAATCCCGGGAGCAGGTCGGGGCCGCCGAGCGACACGCGGCGCTGGACCGGCAGCCGGTCACCCCCGACCCAGCCGTCCGCGCGCAGGCGGGCGTTGATCCGGAGTCCGGGGGTCAACCGGGAGTAGCGCCGGAGGTCGAGCATGAGCCGGTCGAAGGCATAGCCTCCGCCGGTGGGAATCGCGGGCCGGACGGTCTCCGGCAGCGAGATCGGCGCGACGTCGTCGCTGGTGGAGTGCTCGTAGTGCGCGCGGAGCAGCCAGCCCGTGCTCGGCAGCGTGCGATCGTTCCGGGTGTCCAGAGCCACGTCGACGCCCGTCGTGAAATAGTGCCCGTCGTCGCTGAGCGGGTTCCGGCGCCACTGGTCGCTGTTCCGCAGCAGCGACCACGGGTCGGTGGCCCGGACCGAGCGCTCGTGGTCCCGCCGCACCGAGAGCTCGATGCGGAGCGGCCGCGTCGGCTGCACCCACGCGGCGCCGCCGCCGCCGCGCCGCTCCAGGTAGTCGCGGTAGTCGCGCTGGAGCAGAAACGCCGACCAGCCGTTCTCGGAGTCCGAGAGCGGCTGGTCCTCGAACGGCGTCACTTCGCTGTAGAGCCGCCCGGCGATCCCGCCGCCGGGCAGCCGGAGCTCGGCTCGCGCGCCGTAGCCGAAGTCGCTGGTCAGGCGCGAGCCCTCGCCGGCCGTGCGCAGGATGCCGCGCAGGTCCAGCCGCGCGACCGAGCTCGGGGTCGGGCGCAACTCGAAGGTCGGCCCGAAGACGATCGGCAGCCCTTCGACCCGGTTGTAGGTCCCGCCCGTGGCCAGCAGCAGCGTGGTGCGGACCCGCCCGGTCCGGAAGGTGGTGCGCGCCGCGGCGATCTCGGCCAGCGTCCGCCGCCGCTCGCGCCGGACCAGCGTGCCGGCGGCCGACCTGAGCACCGGCGCCGCATCCCACACCACCCGCTCGCGCCCCACGTGCCGCGCCCCCGGGCTGCGGATGAGCCGTCCGCCCACGACCAGGAGGTCGCCCTCGACGTCGGCGCCGGGAAGGAGGTACAGCGTGGCGTTGATGACCGTTACGTCGCCCCGCACCCGTCCGGCGAGCCGGAGCGCGCCGCGGTAGAGCGCGAGCCGGCCGGTGAACTCGCTCCCGGCCGGAAACCGCACATCACCCTGCATCCGCGTAGTGGAGGAATCGTTGTAGAAGTCGAGCAGCTCGGCCACCAGCCCCGGCGGCGGGCCGCCGCGCACCACGGCCGAGTCACCGGGGGGCAGGTTGGGATCGATCACGATGACGCTGTCCTGCGCCCGGAGGAGCGCCGGGATGGCGAGCAGGACGAGCAGGCCGCCGAGCAGGTGTCGCATGCGGGTCTCGGAAGAGTGGGAGCGGAGCGATGGCCTACGCCCGGTCGAGCCCCAGCCGTCGGATCCGGCGGTACAGGTTGGCGCGGTCGGTCTGCAGCAGCCGCGCGGCTTCCGCGATGTTGCCCTGGGCCTGGCCCAGCGCGGCGCCGATGAGCCCGCGCTCGTAATCGTCCAGCGCGTCGCTGAGCGGCCGCGCAGGCAGCACGGCCGGCGCCGGCGCCGGTCCCCCGCGCAGCACCTCGCGCACCGCGGCGGCATCCACCGTCGGTCCGCTCAGGATGCCCAGCCGCTCCACCAGATTGGCCAGTTCGCGCACGTTGCCGGGCCACGCGTAGCGGGCGAGCGCCGCCAGCGCCTCGGGCGTGAACGCCGGCGCCTGCCGGGGCCGCACCCGGCCGGCCAGGTGGGCGACCAGCAGGGGCAGGTCCTCGAGCCGTTCGCGGAGCGGCGGCAGCCGGACGGGGAAGACGTTGATCCGGAAGAAAAGATCCTCGCGGAAGGCGCCGTCCGCCACCGCGTCCTCGAGCCGCCGGTTGGTGGCGGCGATGATGCGCACGTCCACCCGCTGCGAGCTCTCCGCGCCGAGGCGCTGAAGCTCGCCGGTCTCGAGCGTACGGAGCAGCTTGGCCTGCGCGTCGGCGCTCAGGTCACCGATCTCGTCGAGAAAGAGGGTGCCGGTGTGCGCCAGCTCGAACCGGCCCAGCCGCCGCTCGGTCGCGCCGGTGAAGGCGCCGCGCTCGTGGCCGAACATCTCGGATTCGACGAGGTCGCGCGGGATGGCGGCGCAGTTGACGGTCACGAACGGCCGGCCCGCGCGTCGGCTGGCCGCGTGCACCGCGGCCGCCGCCAGCTCCTTCCCGGTGCCGCTCTCGCCGGTGAGCAGCACCCGTGCCTCGGTCGGCCCCACCCGCTCGATCAGCGCCCGCACCTCCTGCATGGCCGCGCTGTCGCCTACCAGCGCCGAGCGGCGCCCCAGCTCGGCGTGCAGCGCGCGGTTCTCCGCCCGGGTCCGGTTGAGCTCCAGCGCCGCCCGCACCGTCACCAGCACCGACTCCGGGGTGAGCGGCTTCTCCAGGAACTGGAACGCCCCCAGCTTGACCGCC
>DASSBA010000146.1:0-16700 GCA_035699205.1 Gemmatimonadales bacterium | reverse complement strand
ATCGGGGAGCCCGGGGAGGCGGTCGAGAACGGGAAGCCCACGCCAGCCCAGAAGCAGCAGGCCACGCAGCCGACGCCCGGGCAGGATCGCCCGGTCTCCATGCCCCCGGCACCGCCTCCGCCGCCCGCTCCCGCGGCCAAGTCCGAACGGCCGGCGGCCGGCCCGTCGGCGCCCAGTCCGCCGGCGGCTGCAGCGCCGCCTCCCGGCGGACGCGTGAAGGCGTCCCCGCTGGCCCGCCGAATCGCGGCCGAGCGCGGCATCGACCTGGGCGGGCTGGCCGGGTCGGGACCTGAGGGACGCGTGGTACTGCGCGACCTGGAGCAGGCTCCCGCGGCCACCCCCGCGCGCGCGGCGGCGCAGGCGGCCCCTCGGCCCATGCTCCCGGCGTCCGACGGCATCCCGTTCACCGACGTCCCGCTCAATCAGTTGCGGAAGACGATCGCGAGGCGGCTGGTCCAGTCCATCGGCCCGATCCCCACGTTCTATCTCACGACCGAGGTAGACATGGAGCGGACATGGGACGCGCGGGAAGCGCTCAAGGCGCTGGGCGACGGGCCCCAGGTCTCCTTCAACGACATCATCCTCAAGGCGGTCGCCGCCGCGCTCCGGCAGCATCCGGCGTGCAACGCCTGGTGGCAGGACGACCACATCCGCTACTGGCACGAGGTGCACGTCAGCATGGCGGTGGCCGTCGAGGACGGCCTGATCACTCCGGTCATCCGCAACACCGACCTCAAGTCGCTGCGCGAGATCGCCGCCGAGTCGCAGGACCTCGCCGGGCGGGCGCGCGAGCGGCGCCTCAAGCCCGAGGAGTACACCGGCGGGACCTTCTCGGTCTCCAACCTCGGCATGCTCGACATCGACGAATTCACGGCGGTGATCAATCCGCCCGAGGCGGGCATTCTGGCGGTGGGGAGGATCGCCGAGAAGGCGGTGGTGCACGAGGGCCAGCTCGCCGCCCGCCGCCGCCTCCGCCTCACCATGTCGTGCGACCATCGCGTGATCGACGGGGCCACGGGCGCGCAGTTTCTGAAGACGCTGAAGGCGATGCTGGAAAACCCATTGGCCATGGTGTGGTAACACCTCTTCCTGGAGTTGCCGTGGCGACGGAATTCGACCTCATCATCATCGGCGGCGGCCCGGCCGGCTACGTCTGCGCCATCCGGGCCGCCCAGCTCAGCCTGGCCACCGCGGTGGTGGAGCGGGACAAGCTCGGCGGGGTGTGCGTCAACATCGGCTGCATCCCGACCAAGGCGCTGCTGCACAGCGCGTACGTGGCCAATCTCGTGGCGCACGACGCGAAGGAGCTGGGCGTCGAAGTGAACGGCGTCAAGGCGGACTACGGGGTGGCGATGCGCCGCTCCCGCAAGGTCTCCGAGCAGAATTCGAAGGGCGTCGAGTTCCTGATGAAGAAGCACAAGGTGACCGTCATCCGGGGCACCGGCGTGCTGGGGAAGGATCGCACGGTGAAAGTCGGCAGTGACGAGTACCGGGCCCGGAAGGCCGTGGTCATCGCCACGGGATCACGGGTCAAGGGGATTCCGCAGATCGGGCTGGAGATCAACAAAACCACCGTGATCAGCTCGGACGAGGCGCTCTTCCTGACGGAGGTGCCGAAGACGCTCGCGGTCATCGGGGCCGGGGCAGTCGGGACCGAGTTCGCGGACATCTTCAACGCGTTCGGCAGCAAGGTCACCCTGATCGAGGCACTCTCCCGGATGCTCCCCATGGAAGACGCCGAGTCGTCCGACGCGCTGGCCAAGAGCTACCGAAAGCGCGGCATCACCGTCTTTGCCGGCGCCAAGGTGACCAAGGCCGCCGTGGCGAAGGACAAGGTGACCCTCGAGCTCGAGGCGGGCGGGAAGAAGCAAACCATCGAGGTCGAGAAGGTCCTGATGGCCGCCGGGCGGGCCGTGAACACGGAAGGTATGGGGTTCGAACAGGCGGGCGTCCAGCTCACCGACCGCGGTTTCGTCCGGGTGAGCCCGGACACCCTGGAGACGACGGCGCCCGGTGTCTACTGCATCGGGGACGTCGCGGGTCCGCCGATGCTGGCGCACAAGGGAAGCCGCGAGGGCGTGAACGTCGCCGAGCTCATCGCGGGGCAGCACCCGCATCCGATCAAGTACGACAACGTACCGAGCGTCACCTACTGCCACCCCGAGGTGGCGAGCATCGGGCTCACGGAGGAGCAGGCCACGGAGCGGAAGCTCGAGTTCCAGGTGGGCCGGTTCCCGTTCAGCGCCAACGGGCGGGCGCGGAGCACCAACGAGACCGAAGGCTTCGTCAAGATCATTCGCGAGAAGAAGTACGGCGAGATCCTCGGTGCCCACATCGTCGGCAGCCACGCCTCGGAGATCATTCACGAGCTGACGGTGGCGCGCGAGAACGAATACACGGTCGAAGAAGTGGATCTGGCCATCCACGCTCACCCGACCCTCTCCGAAGCGATCGCCGAGGCCGCGCTCGACTCGATGGGCCGAGTGCTGCATATCTGACCGTGGGCCCCGTCAGCTTCGCCATGTCGGCGATGGGGTCCGCGGTGGCCTTCGGGCTCGCCATCGTCAGCGCCACCGTGCTCGGCGTCGATGTCCTCCGTCCCGCGACGCTGCCGGCCGATCCGGCGGTGGGGTCCCCATTCTACCTGCTCGTCTTCGGCACCATCGCCGGGCTGCTCCTGGCCGGCGTGGTGGCCTGGCACCTGCTCGCGCCCATCCTCTCCATCTATCGCCGGGGCGGGCTCTCGGTGGTCAGCGCGTTCGCCACGGTGCTCGCGATGCTGCTCTGCATTCCCGTCCACCAGCTCGCCGGCCGGACGGGGCTCGGAGCACTCATCGCGCTCGCGCTGCTCGTCTCGCTGCTGCTGGCGCGGCGCGCCCGGCGGCTGGTGGGCGTGCCGTGAGCGCGCGGCTTGGGCTGTTCGATCTCGGGCACCGCGCGTACGGCGAGACGCTCGCGTTGCAGCGCGCTCTCTGCCGCCGTCGGATGGCCGGCGAGCTGGACCGCGACCTGCTGCTCCTCGTGGAGCACGAGCCGGTGATCACCCTGGGCCGCGGCACGCGGCCCGCCAGTCTTCCGCTGGCGCCGGCGGAGCTGGAGCGGCGCGGCGTGGGCGTGGTCGAAGTCGAGCGCGGCGGAGACGTGACGTACCACGGGCCGGGCCAGCTCGTGGGCTATCCCATCCTGCAGCTGCGCGAGCACCGGGAGGACCTCCACTGGTATCTCCGGCAGCTCGAAGCGGCGCTCATCACGGCGCTCGCGGAACTGGGCATCGTCGCGGGGCGGAATCCCGGGCTCACCGGAGTCTGGACCGGCGGGCGGAAGATCGCGAGCATCGGGATCCACGTGAAGCAATGGGTCACCTTCCACGGCTTCGCGCTCAACGTCAGCACCGACCTGCGGGGCTTCGATCTGATCGTGCCGTGCGGCATCCAGGACGTCGTGATGACCAGCGTGGCCGCGGAGCTCGGCGGCGAGGCGGGTACCGGGCTGTGGACGCGGACGCGGGGCGCGGTGGTGGAGGCGTTCGTGAGCGTGTTCGGGTATGAGGGGGTGGAAGAGGCGGGCGGGGAGATGGCGAGCCCGAGCAGGACTGTCCCGCTCGGAAGCAGCGAGTGACAGGAAGCGAGAATGACCCCTCGCCCAGGGTCGCACGCACGAGCCGCCGAGAGCCACTCCCCATGACCCCCCGCATCGACACCCGAGACCCCGGCCGCGAGCGCCTGCCGCCCGGCCAGGTCACCACCCGCAAATGGCCCGTGCTGCACTACGGCACGGTCCCGTCGGTGAACCTCGCGACGTGGCGGTTCGCGGTCACCGGCGCCGTGGCGCGGCCGTTCTCGTTGACCTGGGACGAGCTCCTCGCGATGCCGCGGCGCGAGACGGTGTGCGACCTGCACTGCGTCACCCGCTGGAGCCGGTATGATAACGTCTTCGCAGGGGTGCCCGTGCAGGCGGTGCTCGAGCGCGCCGGGCCGACGCCGGAAGCGGCCTACGTGCTCGTGCACGCCGAGCAGGACTATACGACCAACATCCCGCTTGCCGACCTGGACCGACCCGCCAATCTCCTCGCGCTCACGCACGGGGGCGAGCCGCTCACGCCGGAGCACGGCGGGCCGGTGCGGCTGCTGGTGCCACATCTCTATCTGTGGAAGAGCGCCAAGTGGGTGACGGGGTTCGAACTGCTCGAGGAGGACGCCCCCGGGTTCTGGGAGCGGAACGGCTATCACATGCGGGGAGACCCGTGGCGGGAGGAGCGCTACGGGCGGGCGGATCCGGAAAGGATGCGGCGCGGGAGGCGATAGTGGGTGCGCTGGGGGGGCGATGGCCCCTTCGCCCGTTGGGCTCAGGGCGGATTGGGCGCTGGAGAATTCGGATGGGAGAGTCTTGTTTTTGGCGCCCAATCCGGTTTTCCTGTCTAGCATGTCTGAATCGCCCCGACATCCGACGCCAGAGGCGCAGGCGAAACAGCGGATCCAGGACATTCTCCGCGCGGCGGACAGCTGGTCCAGGGAGGCTCCGGGGGCACTCACGCCCGCCATCCGTGCGGTCTGCATCCGCCTGGCCGAGATGGTGGCCGACCAGCGGCACTACCTGGCCCCGCTGCCCGAGCCGCAGGAGAGCGAGCGGCGCACCATGCTCACCATGGTGGCCGATCAGCTTCGCTCGACGCCGGTGACCGAGGGGGTGGAACCACACCTGAAGGCACTGGAGGAACTGGAGCTCCGCTCGACCGGCTCCTGGGCCACCGTGGCCTCCGCGCAGAACGAGTGGATCACCACCGCCATCCGTTATCTCGAGGGCTGCGCCGGCGAGCTGCCGGCAGCCGAGCGGCCGGACTCCTACTGGGCCGACGACGTCGTGGCAGGGATCATCGCGTCGGCGCGGGCGCTCATCGGCATCGACGAGCTGCACGCCCGGACGGAGGCACGCTACTCGGGCCCGAGCAAGCGGGTCACCCCGGACGAGGAGCCGTAGCCCCGCCCCGCTCGGCGAACAGCTCGAAGAAGCGCCCGAAGATCTCGATCCCGCTCCAGAGCTGAGCGAGATCGAGTTTTTCGTTGGGGGAGTGGAGTCCGTCGTCGGGCAGTCCGATGCCGGTCAGCAGCACCGGCGCTCCGGTCAGCCCGAGTTCCGGGATGATCGGGATCGAGCCGCCCGCCCGCACGCGCACCGCCCTCCGGCCCGTCACCGACATGAACGCCTCGTCGAGGACCGCGAACGCAGGATCATCGACGTCCACCTGGACCGGGTCGCCACCGTGAAGCAGCTTCACCTTGACGTCGGCCCATCTGGGCGCGAGCGCCGCGACGGCGCGCTCGAGCCCCCGGCCGACCTTCGCGTATTCCTGGCCAGGCACGAGGCGGAGGCTCACCTTGGCCGTGGCCTGGGCCGGGATCACGGTCTTGGCCCCCTCGCCGACGAAGCCACCCCTGATGCCATGGATCTCGAAGGTCGGCAGCGCCCACACCCGCTCGAAGAGCGAGTGCTCCTTGAGCCCGGTGAGGGCCCTCGCGGTGACCTCCTTCCGCAGGAACTCGGCCTTGTCCAGCGGCAGCTTCTTCCAGGCCCCGAGCTCCTGCTTCGTGGGCGGCTCGACGCTCTGGTACAGCCGGGGGATCAGGATCTTCCCGCTCTCGTCCTTGAGCCCGGCGAGGATGCGGACCAGCGTCTCGATGGCGTTGGGCGCCACGCCGCCATAGGTGCCGCTATGGAGATCCCGCTCGAGCGTGCGGACCGAGATCTCCGCGTAGCAGAGTCCGCGCAGGGCGGTGTACACGGCCGGCCACCCCGGTGCGTAATACGACATGTCGCACACGAGGGCGGCATCGGCGCGGGTCCGCTGCGGTTCGGCATGGAGCAGGTCGGCGATGACGCTCCCGCCGCTCTCCTCCTCGCCTTCGAAGATGAAGTGCACGTTGAGCGGCGGCCGCCGACGGGCGTCCAGCGTGGCTTCGTACGCCTTGAGCAGACAGAACACCTGCCCCTTGTCGTCCGCGGCGCCGCGGGCGTAGAGCCGGCCGCCGCGGACGGTGGGCTCGAACGGGGGGCTGGTCCACTCGTCGAGGGGATCCGGGGGCTGCACGTCATAGTGCCCGTAGATCAGCAGCGTGGGCCGGCCGGGCACTTCGGGGCCCTCCGCCCAGACGACCGGATGCCCGGCACCCTCGATGATCTGCACCGTCGGGCAGCCCAGGCCGGCCAATTGGTCGCGCAGCCACTCCGCCGCGCGCCGGCAGTCGCCGGCATGGCTCGGGAGGGCACTCACGCTGGGGATGGCGAGGAATTCCGAGAGCTCGCCCAGGAGGCGGCTCTGCTCGCGTGCAACGAATTCGGTATCCATGATGGGGAAAGGTATACGGGTGACCTGCCTCACCGCTTCCCCACGGCGGCGACCGTAGCGTCAACGTCCGAGATCCGGGAGTCGAGCGGCCGCAAGGGCGGACGGGCCCCTCCCCGCACAGGCAGGAGGCAGGATGACGAGACTGCATCTCACCGCACTGGTCGCGGCGCTGGCCGTCGGGGCCGCCGCGCCCCTCGCGGCGCAGGATACCTCGACCGCGCAGCCGACGCCGCCGGACACCTCCGGCTATCAGGGCGCGGGGGGCGTCGATACGACCGCCCAGCCCGGCCGCATCGGGGCGATCGATACCACGATGGGCGGGGCGGCCGACACCGCTGGCTGGCACCGGGCGACCGGGGACACGACGGCGCCGGACTCGACCCAGCCCGGCGAGCGGACCACGCGGAAGCCGCGGCATCACGAGCAGCGGATGCATCCGGGCAGCGACTCGGCGGCCGCGCGCTCGGGCGCGGGAGTGGATACGTCCGCAACGAGCGATACGTCGGGGTTGACCGATACGACCGGAATGCAGGGCCGGCACCCGAGCGACTCCACTCAGGCCGGCAGCACCGATAGTCCGCAGGACGACGGGTCCTCGTCGAGCGACTCGAGCTCGAACGGCTGGACCAACTCGGCCGGTGGCGCCGCGCCACAGCCGGCCGAGAACGGGGCGGCGGGGGGGCAGGCGGGAGACTCGACGCCCTAGCAACGGCAGGCGTGCGAGTCACCCAGAGCGAAGCGAAGGGGGCATGATTCAGGTCCTGCCCCCGTCGCTTCGCTCAGGGTGACTCGCGCCGGGGCTTCACGAGCGCGTGGCGCCGACACCGACCAGCGAACCCGGCCTCAGCGCACCTCGCCGGCGGTTCCCGCCGCCGAGTCCCGCGCCACCGCCGAGTCCGGCACCGCCGGCGAGTCTCCCGCCGCCACCGAATCCCCTGCCCCGACCGAGTCCCCCACCGCCGCCGCCAGCCGCGCGTACGCGCTGTCGCCCGGCACATCCTTCATCAGCTTTCCCAGCTCGGCGACGCTCAGGCGCACGTCCTCTCCGTGCTCCTCGTACCACCGGTCGAAGAGATCGAGCCTCGTCCGGTAGATCCTGGCCCCGATGAGGCGGGCGTTGTTCACGGGCCGCTGGGGCACCCGGCCGATGGTGAACGTCCGCAGCCGCGCGCGCAGCGGTCCCTCGAGCTGCACCCGGGCCCACGCCCCCGCTTCCGCCCGTCCGCGGTCGAGCGCGACGGAGTCGGGGTGGGTGTCGTAGAGCGCCTGCAGCCGGCCCACGAGGTCGGCGTAGAACTCCCCCAGCACGATCTCGTCGTGCCAGCGGTCGGCCGCCCGGCGGGCGAGGAGGCTGTCCCCCTTGTCGCGGAAGAACGACTGAGCCGAACGGTACCCGACGAACTGGGCATAGCTCTCGTTGAACGGCGTGGCGCTCCTCACGTACAGCGTGTTGTGCGCGATCTCGTGGAACACCGTCGCGGCAAGCTCGACCGAGTCGCCGGTGAGCGCGGTGGAGAGGAGCGGGTCGTTGAACCAGCCCAGCGTCGAGAACGCGGAGGAGGGCCGGAGGTAGATGTCGTACCCCCGGGCCGCCAGCCGGCCGGCCTCGCGGCGCGCCGCATCGAAGTCGAAGAATCCCTTGTAGGGAATCCGGCCGACGATCGGATATTTCCAGGTGTGGGGGCAGATGCAGTCGCGCGGCGCCGCCTGGAGCACGAGCAGGAGCGTGTCCCGACCCACGTCGGCGTAGCTGGTATAGGTCTCCTTGGCCTCCAGGCCCAGCCGGGCGGCGTAATCGCGGCTCTCGACCACGAGCCCCAGCGCGTCCCGGAGCGCCGGGTCGGTGCGCGGGTCCGCCACCAGCTCGGTGATCGGCTGGCGCGCCTGGAGGATGCGGGTCTCCTCGATGCCGGCGCGGGTGAGGTAGCGGACGTCATCGCTCGCCAGGTAGGCCGTCCCGTAGCCCGCAAACAGCGCGGCGACCACCACGAGGAAGACCACGGCCTTCACCGCACCCGGACGATCGCGATCCGCGGGCTCACGCTGCTGGCCACGGGTGCGTCGCCGCCGGGGGCGCTGAGGACGAAGGACGCTTCGGCCGCGCCGGCCGGCTGGATGATCCGCAGGAACTTTCCCGAGCCTCCGCGCAGCACGCCGCTGTGGCTGTAGTTGCCGGTGCGCGTGCTGTCGGGCGTCAGGGGGTAGGGCTTGTCGAACACGCCATTTTCGAAGTTGGCCTGGAACACCCCGCGGAAGTCGAAGCTGGAGTACTGCAGGCGGTCGCTCGCGGGCGTGAAGCCGGGGAGGTCGTCGAGGTCGTTCGCCATCTGCCACTGGGAGACCAGGGTGCCGAAGGTCTCGCCGGTGACCGCCGCGACGTTGGCGCTGCCGTTCAGGGCCGTCTGCACCAGTGCGCGGGTGAGCTCGGTGCCCAGCGGCTGCGAGGCCGCGAAATGGTCCGCGAGCCAGCGAACGAGCAGCCAGTTGGCCCCGCGCTCCTCCAGCGTCCCGCCGGACGAGCTCGGCTCGATCGCGAAGTGCGCCTCGGGATCCTCGAGGTACTTGAACGCGTTGTCGAGATTGCCGCCGATGAACTGGCTCCCGCAGTCGTTGTTGAAGTCCGGACAGAACGTGTCGGGAACCTGCCGCCCGGCGAGCTCCTCGGCGAAGTGGGAAAGCCCCTCATTGAGCCAGACGTCCTCGGTCGTGCCGTGGCGCACCAGCACGTGCTGGTTGAAGCTGATCATGTGCTGGAATTCGTGCACGAACACCGACGGGAGATTCGCCTTGGCGAACGCCGTGCTGAGGGTGCAGCCGGGGGTCGCGGAGCCCGGGGTGACGCCGTAGAAGATTTCGCCGTCGTTCGAATGCGACTCGGAGGGGAGCAGGTCGAGCCCGAAGAAGTAGCCCAGGATGACGCTGTTGGACGCGTTGCAGTTAGGCGAGAGCTCGTTGACGCGCGGGGTCAGGAGCACGACCACGACGCCGTTGTCGTCGAGGTCGGATTCGCGGCCGAACGCGGTGGTGTCGATGGGGTACAGGTGACTGTCGAACAGCGCGCCCACCTGATCGAGATCGGTCTGGCTGTAGCCACCAGCCGGCGCCGAGTCGTCGACGAAGATGGCCACGCGCTGGGCCACCACCTTTGCCGTCGCGTGGCTCTGGACGAAGCTGTCACAGGTGGTGGTGGCACAGACGTCGAACGTCCGCTTGCTCCCGATCACCGGCGGAGTCGGCACCACTGACGCGGAGATCCGGGGGCCGGCGGCGGGAGCGGGGTGCTCCGAGAGATTCCGCTCCCGCGCGCGGAGCCGGTCGTGGAACGACGCCGCGGCCGTGGGTACCTGGTCGAACACCGCCCCATTGGGCGATGCGACCGTGGCCGTCACCCCGGTGCCGCCCTCGAGCTCGTACGTGGCGGTGACCCCGTTCTTGGTCTCCTGGCCCTCGGTGGCCAGCGCCACGTACAGGTGCTCCGTCTCCGAGGCACCCGCGGCCGGGATCCGGACACACGCGGTCTGCGAGGCGTCCAGCACGGTGAAGGCGCCGACGGCCAGCGAGATGGGGCTCACCCCCGAGCAGTCCACACCGGTGGGCGGGGTCGGTTCATTGCTGCTGCACGCGGCCGCGACGAGCGCGCCGGCGACGAGTGTCCAACGGGGTCGAAAAGCGGTCACGTGGGCGGGCTCCCGGCCGGCGGAGGAAGGGTCAGAACGTCAGCAAGATAAGGAACCACAAGAGCTTTTGACAATCGCTCCGGCTGCCGGTAGCTTGTGTCGGTGTCCGACGACAACTGGCTGGACGCGGTCCGGTTCGGGACCGATGGACTGGTGCCCGTCGTGGCGCAGGAGAGCCGCTCGGGCGACGTCCTGATGCTCGCGTACGCCAATCGGGAAGCGCTGGCCCGGACCGCGGCCAGCGGCCAGGCGCACTACTACAGCAGGTCACGGGCCGCGCTGTGGCGCAAGGGGGAAACCTCCGGCCATGGCCAGGCGGTCCGGGAGATCCGGGTGGATTGCGACGGCGACGCGATCCTCTACCGGGTCGAGCAGACCGGCCCCGCCTGCCACACCGGCACCCGCACCTGCTTCTCGGCCGCGCTCGGCCCCGAAGGGCGCATGACGTCTTCCGAGGATCCCGGCGCACACCTGCTGACCCGGCTGGCCGCCGCGATCGAGGAACGCGCGGCGAAGCGCCCATCGGGCTCGTACACGGTCCGGCTGCTCGACGGCGGTGTCCCCGGGATCTCGCAGAAGGTGGGCGAGGAGGCGGTCGAGGTCGTCGTCGCGGCGAATGCGGAGGGGCCCGAGCGTCTCGCGTCCGAGGCGGCCGATCTCCTCTATCATCTTCTGGTGCTGCTCGAGGCTCGGGGTGTCCCGCTGGACGCCGTGTGGGGCGAGCTGGAGCGCAGGGAGAAATAGTCGTGAGTCGTAGGTCGTGAGTCGTGCAGTGCGGGACTTACTCACGACTCACGACCCAGGGCTCACGACTGCAGCCATGTCCTTCGTCCACCTCCACACCCACAGCGAATACTCGTTGCTCGACGGGGCCAGCCGCATCCCCGACCTCGTCGCGCACGTCAGGAAGCTCGGCATGGACAGCCTGGCCGTCACCGACCACGGCAACATGCACGCGGCCTGGTCGTTCTACGAGGCGGCCAAGGCGCAGAAGATCCGTCCCATCCTCGGCTTCGAGGCCTATCTCGCGTTCGGCCCGCGCCAGGCGCGGGAGAAGCCGGGCTGGGCGCCCGCCGCGTACAGCCATCTCGTGCTGCTGGCCAGGAACCGGGCCGGATACAAGAACCTGGTTCGCCTGACCTCGATCGGCTATACCGAGGGGTTCTACCGGCGGCCGCGGATCGACAGGGAAAGCCTGGAGCGGCACAGCGACGGGCTCGTCTGCCTCGCGGCGTGCCTGTCGGGCGAGGTGGCGCTGCACCTCCGGCACGGCAAGTTCGACGAGGCCAGGAAGAGCGCCGAGTGGTTCGCGGGCGTATTCGGGCACGACGGCTTCTGGCTCGAGGTGCAGCACCACGGCATCGCCGACGAGCGGCTCGTGAGCGAGGGCATGCTGCGGCTGGGGGAGGAGCTCGGGCTCGGCGTCGTGGCCACCAACGACGCGCACTACCTCCGGCGCGAGGACGCCGAGGCGCACGACGTGCTGCTCGCCATCGGGACCGGGAGCGACCTGGACGACCCGAAGCGGTTCCGCTTCACCGGCGAGGAGTCGTACGTCAAGTCCGAGCAGGAGATGAAGGCGCTGTTCCCGGAGCACCCGGAGGTGCTGGCCAACACCCAGATGGTGGCCGACGCCTGCGAGTTCGACTTCGAGAAGCGGTACTTCGTCCCCGGCTTCCCCCGCCCCGCCGAGTATGCCAGCGACGAGGCGCTGCTGGAGGAGCTCGCGCGGCGCGGAGCGGAGCGCCGCTACGGCCTCCCGCTCCCACCCGAGGTGTCCGAGCGGCTCGCCTACGAGCTCGGCGTCATCAACACGGCGGGCTACGCCGGCTACTTCCTCATCGTCCAGGACTTCATCGCCGCCGCGCGCGAGCGCGGGATCCCGGTGGGCCCCGGCCGCGGCTCGGCGGCGGGTTCGATCGTGGCCTACGCGCTCGGCATCACCAACGTCTGTCCCCTCCGGTTCGATCTCCTGTTCGAGCGGTTCCTCAACCCCGAGCGGGTGTCGATGCCCGACATCGACGTGGACTTCTGCTTCGAGCGCCGGGGCGAGGTGATCGAGTACGTGCGCCAGCGCTACGGCCGGGCGAGCGTGGGCCAGATCGTCACCTTCGGCACGATGAAGGCGCGCGCGGCGGTGAAGGACGTGGCCCGAGTCCTCCGCATCCCGCCGGGCGAGGCCGATCGACTCACCAAGCTCATTCCGTCGGGCCCCGCCTACAGCCTCACGATCAAGGAGGCCGAGGCCAAGGTGGACGAGATGAAGGAGCTGGTGCGCGGGAACCCCGCCTACCGGCGCCTGGTGGACCTGAGCTCGCGGATCGAGGGGATCTCGCGGCACATGTCGGTGCACGCGGCGGGCGTGGTGATCGCGCCGGGCCCGCTGGCGGAATACGTCCCGGTGTGCACGGCGCCCACCAAAGGCGCGGGCGCCGCGGCCGACGGCGAAGAGTCGATCATCACGCAGTACGAGATGGGCGCGCTCGAGAAGGTCGGCATGCTCAAGATGGACATGCTCGGCCTCAAGACGCTCACCGTCATCCACGACGCGGTGCTGATGATCGCCGCCCGCACCGGCGTGGACGTGGACATGGACGCGCTGCCGTTCGACGACCCGAAGGTTTACGAGCTGCTGCGCCAGGGCCGCACCGCCGGCGTCTTCCAGTTCGAGTCGCCGCTCGCCACCGACACGCTCCGCGCCATGCGGTGCGACCGGTTCGACGATCTCGTCGCCTCCAACGCGCTGCTCCGACCGGGTCCGCTCGACGCGGGCATGCACACCGTCTTCATCCGGCGGAAACTGGGCCAGGAGAAGGTCACCTACCCGCACCCGTCGCTGCAGGAAGTGCTCGAGCCGACGTACGGGGTCATCACCTACCAGGAGCAGGTGATGCGGATCGCGAACGTGCTGGCCGGGTTCAGCCTGGCCGAGGCCGACGTGCTCCGGAAGGCGGTGGGCAAGAAGGACCAGGAGCTGGCCAACAAGGAGGTCGCCAAGTTCGTCGAGCGGGCGATCGCCCAGGGACACCCGCGCGGGGTGATCGAGGAGCTGGGGCGGCAGATCGTCACCTTCGGCCGGTACGGCTTCAACAAGTCGCACTCGGTGGCGTACTCGGTCCTGAGCTACCAGACGGCGTGGCTCAAGGCCCACTACCCGGCCGAGTTCATGGCCGCGCTTCTCTCCTCCGAAATCGGCAACACCGACAAGGTGGTGCAATACATCAACGAGGCCCGGGAGCTGGATCTGGAGATCCTGCCGCCGGATGTGAACGAGTCGGGGTTCAAGTTCACCGTGGTGGGCGACCGGCGGATCCGCTTCGGCCTGGGGGCGGTGCGGAACGTGGGCGAGGGCGCGATCGACTCGATCATCGCCGGGCGCGCGGAGGGTCCCTACGCGACGGTCTCCGAGCTGGTCGAGAGGATAGATCTCCGCCTCTGCAACAAGCGGGTGCTGGAGTCGCTGGTCGCCGCCGGCGCCTGTGACAGCCTGGGAGGGCATCGCAAGCAGCTGATCGAGGCGCTCGAGCCGGCGCTGGCCGAGGCGCAGCTGCTCCAGGCCGATCGCGACGCGGGCCAGGAGTCGCTGTTCGGCGACGCCCTGGGCGGCACGGCGCCGCGGGGCCCGCTGGTGCTGCCGGACGTGCCTCCCTGGACCGAGGCCGAGCGGCTGGCGCGGGAGAAGGAGGTGCTCGGCTTCTTCATCTCCGGGCACCCGCTGGGCCGCTATCGCGACGAGGTCGAGCTGTTCGGTACCCGGACCACCGCGACGCTGGGGACCTGGAGCGAGCACCCGGTGACGGTCGGCGCGGTGGTCACCGCGGTAAAGCGGCAGATCAGCAAGAAGACCGGGAAGGAATACGCCCGGCTGGTGCTGGAGGACTTCCACGGCACGGCGGAGGCGATCGTCTTTCCCGACGCCTGGGCCAAGCTCAACCAGACCGTGACGCCCGACAGCGCGCTGCTGCTCACCGGCGGCTACAGCGATCGCGACCGGGGCGAGGATCACGCCCCGTTCATCGTCGAGTCGGCGAGGCCGCTGGACGAGCTCAAGGGCAGCGGGGCGGTGGCACTGAGCCTCAGGTGGGGGGCGCCCACCGCCCCGACCCCGGACATCCTGAAGCAGGCCGCCGCGCTGTGCTCGGCGCACCCGGGGCCCACGCCGCTCTATATTGAGTGGAGCGACGGCAACGGCGAGGCGGTCCGGCTCCGCTCCCGGCGGGTGCGGGTCGCGGCGGAGGAGGATCTCGTCCGGGCGCTGCGCGACCTCCTGGGCACCGATTCCGTTCACTACGTGAAGGCGGGCTGACCCCGATGGCCTCAGCGTATACGCTGGAATTCGAGAAGCCGCTGCTCGAGCTGGAGCGGCAGATCGAAGACCTGAAGCGGATCGGCACCGAGCGCCAGATCGACATCGAGGGGGAGCTGGCGGGGCTGCAGGGGAAGCTCGAGTCGCTCCGGGCGGAGATCTACAAGAACCTCACGCCCATCCAGCGGGTGATGGTCGCCCGCCACCCTCGCCGGCCGTACACCCTCGACTATCTCAGCACCATCTTCACCGACTTCATCGAGCTGCACGGCGACCGCCTCTACCTCGACGACCCCGCGATCGTCGGGGGGTGGGCGCGGCTGGGCGGCGTGTCGGTGATGGTGGTCGGACATCAGAAGGGGCGCGACACCAAGGAGAACCTCAAACGCAACTTCGGCATGCCGCACCCGGAGGGGTACCGCAAGGCGCTCCGGCTGATGAAGCTCGCCGCCAAATTCAACGCCCCGGTCATCACCCTGATCGACACGCCGGGCGCGTACCCCGGGCTGGGCGCCGAGGAGCGGGGGCAGTCCGAGGCTTTGGCCCGGAACATCCTCGAGATGTCCATCCTGCCGGCGCCCACGGTGGCGGTGGTGATCGGCGAGGGGGGCTCGGGCGGCGCGCTGGCGCTCGGCGTGGCCGACCGGATCCTGATGCTGGAGAACTCGGTCTACTCGGTCATCTCGCCCGAGGGCTGCGCCGCGATCCTGTGGAAGGACGCCAGCCAGCGGGAGCGCGCGGCCGACGCGCTCAAGATCACCGCCGACGACCTGCTCCGGCTCAAGCTGATCGACGAGATCGTGGCCGAGCCGGTGGGCGGGGCCCAAGTGGATCCCGATGCCACCGGTGAGGCGCTCCGCGAGGCCCTGATCCGGCACGTCACCGAGCTACGGAAGCTCCGTCCCGAAAAGCTGGTGCGCCGCCGCGCCGAGAAGTACGCGGCCATGGGCGTCTACTCCGAGGCCTGATGAGCCGCACGGTGGAGGTCACCTTCAAGGGCACTCGGCGCGGCTACTACACCGCCCCGGAGAGCGGCGAGCCGCTCCGGATCGGCGAATCGGTGGTGGTGGAGGCCGAGCGCGGCCGCGACCTCGGCCGCATCACCGCCCTGGGCGAAGTCGCCGACAAGAAGTGCGGCGGCTGCTCCGGCTGCGCCACGTCGCCCGTCGCGGAGGTTGCGGCGGACGCTCCTCGGCGTGCCGTGCTGCGCCGCGCCACCTCCGAGGAGCTGCGCACGCTGAGCGAGGTCCGGCGCTCGGAGGACGACGCCCGCCGCAAGGTGGTCGAGCGGGTGCGGGTGCACAGCCTGGTGATGAAGGTGAGCGACACCGAGTGGCAGTTCGACCGGAACAAGCTCACGATCTACTTCACCGCCGAGAAACGGGTCGACTTCCGCGCCCTGGTCCGGGATCTCGCCTCCACGTTCCGCACCCGCATCGAGCTGCGCCAGATCGGCGTGCGCGACGAAGCGGCCCGCCTCTCCGGGGTGGGACGCTGCGGGCGGGAGTACTGCTGCTCCACCTGGCTCAGGGAGCTCTCGCCGGTCAACCTGGGTCTGGCCAAGGACCAGCACCTGTCCCTCAATCCCAGCCAGATCTCCGGCGGCTGCGGCCGGCTCCTCTGCTGCCTCAAGTACGAGCACGATTTCTACGTCGCCGCGCGCAAGCGATTCCCCAAGGAAGGGAAGACGCTGCGGACGGCCGCCGGGGTCGAGCGGATCGTGGCGGTGGACATCTTCCGGGAGCGGGTATTTCTCCGGAGCGAGGAACACGGCTCCCGGATCATCAGCCTGCTTCAGCTGCACGAGGAGGTCGAAGGCCTGGGCGATGTGCTCCTCACCGGCGAGCTGCGCGCCCGCCTGGCCGAGGAGGCCGCCGCCGCGAGAGCGGGGACCGAGGCGGACGGCCCTATCGTGGCCGATCCCTCCGCCCCAGGGGGCCAGCGCACCAACCGCCGACGCCGGCGGCGCGGGAGCGGACCGTCTAGCCCCCCTCCCGAACCCGAGTAGCCTGCTCTGGTCGTTGAGGCGCGACGTTCCCTGTGTCGGATGAGCGTGTGCGGCCAGTTCACACGAAGGACACGAAGGAACAGGAAGGACACGAAGAACAGCAGTGATGTGTGAGTGCGCACCCCACCAGTGCCGCTTTCGCTTCGTGTCCTTCGTGCTCCTTCGTGTCCTTCGTGTTGAACTGGCCGCACAGCCCCAAGGCAACGTAGCGGTGCCCTCCGAGCCGCCACCCCGAAATACACGACCCCGATTAGCTTTCCGCCCTCGAACACGAGGGGAGTCACGAGTGCCGCCGTTCTATCTGACCACCGCCATCGACTACTCCAACGGCGATCCCCACCTGGGGCACGCGCTGGAGAAGGTGGG
>DASSBA010000145.1:0-12721 GCA_035699205.1 Gemmatimonadales bacterium | reverse complement strand
CGCGCTGCGCCTGGCGGGTCCCTGGGCGGTGCCGCTCGCGGCCTTCGCCGGCGCGCTCGCGGCGGTGGCGCTGGTCTACCGGCTGAGCGCGGTGGCGGGACGGCGGCTCGACCCACGCGTGCTCCTGCTGTCGGGCGTGGTGGTGGGCACGTTCGCGGGGGCGCTCATGAGCGCC
This sequence comes from Gemmatimonadales bacterium, assembly GCA_035699205.1. GTDB lineage: Bacteria > Gemmatimonadota > Gemmatimonadetes > Gemmatimonadales > GWC2-71-9 > CAVVWJ01. Next base: position 12,546 of record DASSBA010000145.1, on the reverse strand, counting down.
GTCATCGTGCTCTCGGACACCGCGGCCACCCGCAACGCGTTTCTCTGGCTGCTCGGCGGCTTCGGCGCGTCGTCCTGGGAGTCGCTCGGTGTGTTCGCCGCGTACGCGGTGCTCCCGCTCGGCGTCATCGGCCTGCACGCTCGCTCGCTCGATCTGCTCGCGCTCGGTGAGGAGCCGGCGCATTACCTCGGCGCCGACGTCGAGCGCACCCGCCGGCTGGTCTACCTCGCGACCGCGCTGCTCACCGCGGCCAGCGTCGCCGCCTGCGGCATCATCGGCTTCGTCGGACTGGTGGTGCCCCACGCCGTGCGGACGGTTTCCCGCCCGCTCCACCGGAGCCTGCTGCCGGCGGTTTTCCTCGTGGGCGGCTGCTTCCTGGTGCTGTGCGACATCGTCTCCCGCACCGTGGTGCGCCCGCTCGAGCTGCCGGTGGGCGTCATCACGGCGCTCGTCGGCGTGCCGGTGTTCGCGCTGCTGCTCCGGCGGTCGGTCACATGATCCTCGAGGCCCGGGAGATCACGGTCCGGTACGGACGCGCCGCGCCGGCGCTCGACCGGGTGAGCTGCGCGGTGGCGCCGGCGCGGCTCGTCGCAGTTGCCGGCCCCAACGGCAGCGGCAAGACGACACTGGTGCGCGCGCTCACCGGCCTGGTCCCGCTCGAGGGGGGCGAGGTGCTCGTGGAAGGCCGGCCGGTGCGGCGCTGGCCCCGGTCCGAGCTGGCCCGCATCCTGGGCGTGGTGCCGCAGCGCGAGGAGATCGCGTTCCCGCTGCTGGTCGAGGAGACCGTCCTCCTGGGACGCTACGCCCGGTTGGGACCGCTGGCCGCGCCGTCCCGCGCCGACCGCCTGGCGGTACAGTCGGCGCTGGAGCGGTGCGATGTCGCGGGGCTGGCGCGGCGCCCGGTGGACTCGCTCTCCGGGGGCGAGTGGCAGCGCGTGCGGCTGGCCCGCGCGCTGGCGCAGGAGCCTCGCGCCCTGGTGCTCGACGAGCCCACGGCGTCCCTCGACGTGCGGCACGAGATGGAGCTGCTCGAGCTGGTCCGCCGGCTGGTGGACGATGGAATGGCGGGCCTCGTGATCACCCACCAGCTCAACCTGGCCGCGCGCTTCGCGGACCGGATGCTGCTGCTCGACCGCGGCCGGGTGGCCGCCGAGGGCACTCCCACCGAAGTGCTCACGCGCGAGACGCTGGGCCGGGTGTTCGAGTGGCCGGTAGCGGTGACGACCTGGTGCGACGGGTCGCCGCAGGTGGTCCCGCTCCGCACCGGCGAGGTGCAGGAATGAGGCGCAGGCTCACGTTCATCGCCGCCGCGGCGCTCGCCTCGCTCATGCTCGGCGCGCCGCTCGCGGCGCAGGCCCCGGCCCGCCTGCTCGGCCGGGTGACGGACGCATCCACCCAGGCCCCGGTGGCGCAGGCCGAGGTGCGCGTGGGCGATCTGCGCGCGGCGACCGGGCCGGACGGGGGCTTCCTGCTGGGCAGCGTGCCCCCGGGCCGCCTCCGGCTCGAGGTGCGGCGGATCGGGTACACGCCGTCGTCGGCGGTCGTCGAGATATTGCCCGGGCTGGACCGCAGCATCGCCGTCTCGCTGGTGCCGGTGGCGCTCGAGCTCGACAGCATCACCGTGCTCGCCGGCCGCGGCGGGATCTCGATCGGCGGCGACGAGCTCGCCCGCCGCGGGCACGACCTGGCGCAGGCCCTCGACGGCTGGGAGGGTGTCGCCGTGCGGCGCACCGGCAGCGCGGGCCCCGCCGCGCCCCAGCTTCGCGGCGGCGGGCCGGACGAAGTGCTGGTGCTGGTGGACGGCTTCGCGCTCAACGATCCGCTCAGCGGGCGCGCGGACCTGCGGAGCATCCCCAGCGCGGAGGTCGAGAAGGTGACGCTCCTCCCCGGCGCGCAAACGGTGCGGGCCGGCAGCCGCGCCATCGCCGGTGTGCTTTCGGTCGAGACCCGGCGGCCGCTCCGGCCGGAAGGCTCGAGCTGGGCGGGGAGCCACGGCGCCCTGGGCCTCCGGCTCGGGGCGTCGGCCGGGCCGCTCGCCGTGAGCGCGTCAAGCGAACGGTACGCCTCCGGGTTCGGCTACACCGTCCCGGAAGTCCGCGGCGGCGGTCAGGCGGAGCGGCGGAACGCCGGCGGCACCCAGTCCACCGTGTTCGCGCGGTTGGAGGGCCCGGTCGAGCTCAGCCTGCGCGGCTCGCAATCCGAGCGCGGGCTGCCCGGAACCACGACCAACCCGACGCTGCTGGCGCATGCGGAGGACCGTTCCGTGCTCCTCGGCGTGCGCCGGGAGGGGCGGCTTCATTCGAGCGCCTCGCTGCAGTGGATCGAGACCCGGGCGGCCGATCCCGCGCCGGTGGCCGGGCCCGCGTACGACAGCTACACCCACGGCATCGGCGGCACCGCCGAGCTGGGACTGCGCGCCGGGATCGGCCTGGGTGCGTGGTCGGGCGAGGCGGGCGCGGCGGTCGAGGCCCGCGGGGACCGGTTCGGAGGCGACGGCGTGCGCGACGGCGCCTCCTTCACCCATGCGGCCCTGCGGCTCGACGCCGCGCTCCACCGGGGCCGCACCAGCGTCGTCACCATCGCACCCGCGGTCCGGCTCGACCTCTGGACCGGTCACGCGCGCCCGGTCGCGAGCGCCCGTCTCGATCTCGGCCTGCAACGCGGCCGCACGGCGTTCACCGCCTCGGTCGGGAGCGCCGTGACGCCCCCTGTCCTGGCCGACCTCTTCTTCCGCGAAGGCGTGGGCGTCCAGCTCAACCCCGACCTCCGGCCCGAGCGCGTCCGCTGGGAAGTCGAGGCCGGCGTGCGGCGCGAGTTCGGACCCGCCGGCGGGCTGGGCGCACTATCGCTGCGCGGTTTTGCCGGCCGAGTGGGCGACATGGTCGTGTGGGCGCCCGATTTCCGGTTCGTCTGGAGCCCGCGCAACTTCGACGTGCGCCGCCGCGGGGGCGAGGTAAGCCTCACGCTGAACCCGCTGCACGGCCTGCGGCTCGACGGCAGCGCCACCTTCGCCGCGGTGACCTACGATCACCCCGGCGGGGCCCAGGTCCAGTACCGTCCGCGAGTGACCTATGCCGCCGGCGCCGCGTGGTCGCGCGGCGCGTGGGGCGCCGACGTCCGCTGGCACCGTATCGGCGCGCGATTTCCCAACAGTGCCGGCACCAACGTCCGCCCCGCCATCTCGCTCACCGACCTGGGCCTCGAGCGTCAGCTTGGCGCGTCGCTGCTGCTGCGCGCCGAGGTCCGCGATCTGACCGATGCGCGCGCCGAATTCATCGCCGGCTATCCGACGCCGGGCCGGACCTTCACCGCCACCCTCACCTTCCAGCTCCCATGACACTCGCCCGTACACTCGCCTCCCTGCCGCTCGCCGGCGCCCTCCTGCTGGCGGCCGGCTGCGCCGACACCAACGCCCCGCTGCCGCCGCCGCAGGAGGTGCTGCTCGCCGTCAACAGCACGGCCAACACGCTCAGCATCGTGCCGGTGGACGCGCCGGCCTCGGCGGTTGCGGTCGAGCTCGGCGGCACCACGCCCACGCCCGTGGGCGTGGCGGCGCGCGGGGGCATCGCCATTGTCCCGATGGGCCTCGACAATGCGGTGGCCGTGGTCGACCTCCGCGCTGCCTCGGTGCTCCGGCGCGTGCCGCTGCCGGCCAATTCGGGCGCGACCGGAGTCGCGGTAGTGGACGACTCGATCGCCTACGTCGGCAACCCGGGCATCAACAGCGTCTCCCGGGTGAACTACCTGACCGGCCAGACCTCCGAGGTGCCGGTCGGCATTTTCCCGCAGGGCATGGTCTTCACCCGGGGCAAGCTGTTCGTACTCAATGGCAACCTGGTCAACTTCGCCCCCGCCGGCGCGAGCTGGATCACGGTGGTGGATCCGGTCACCAATACCGTGGCGGATGGGATCGATTCGATCCCGCTCACCGGCGAGGGCAACGCCGGCTTCGGCACTGTGAGCGGCGACGGACTGCTCTACGTGATGAGCTCCGGCGATTTCAGCGGCGGCGAGGGCCGGCTCTCGACCATCGACCCGGTGGGCCGCACCGAGCTGGCCAGCTTCTCGGGCTTCGGCACCGGCCCGGGCAGCGTGGCGAGCGACGGCGAGGCCAGCATCTACGTGAGCTCGTTCGCCGAAGGGCTCATGGTGTTCGACACGGACAGCAACCGCGTGCTGCGCGGCGCGGGACAGGGCGTGCCCGTCCCCTCGAACTCCGCCGTCGCGGTCGACAGCAAGCGGCGCGTCTACGCCATCGAGTCGGGGCCCTGCTCGGGAGGCCAGCCCGGAGTCGCCCACGTGTTCGACGCGAAGCTCACGGAAATCCGGACCATTCCACTGGGCGAGTGCCCCTCTGGAGCGACGGTGGTGCAGATCCCGCCGGAGTGACGGCCGCCGGAGCTTATCTTCCGTGCATGCCCCTCATCGGCACTCCGGCGATCGTGCTGTCGGCGGTCCGTTACAGCGAGACCTCCAAGATCGTGCGCCTCGCGACCCGTGAGCACGGGGTCCAGAGCGCCATCGCCAAGGGCGCGCTGCGCCCCAGGAGCCGGTTCGGCGCCGCGCTGCAGCTGCTGAGCGAGGGGCAGGCGCAGTATCTGGCCAAGGAGCACCGCGAGCTGCACGTGCTCACCGCGTTCGACCTCCTGCGGCTGCACGTGGGGCTCGCCGCCGACATCGGACGCTACGCCACCGCGTCCACGCTCGCGGAGATCATGCTGCGCTTCGCGCCGCCCGATCCGCATCCCGAGAGTTACGATCGCTTCCGCGACGCGCTGCGGGCGCTCGAGACGGCGCCGGGCCCGGAGGTCGAAGCGCTGGGCTTTCGGCTGCTCTGGCAACTGGTCAGCGTGCTCGGCTTCGCCCCGTCCCTCGACGCCTGCGTACGGGACGGCGCGCTGCTGCCGGCGGAGGGCGGACTCCCGTTCAGCACCCGCGAGGGCGGAGCGCTCTGCCTCGCGTGCGCCGCGCAGCAGGGCGCCACGCAGCTCCCGGCGGATGCGCGGGCAGACCTCGTCGCCCTGCTCGATCCCGTGGCCGCGCTGCCGCTGCTGGACGGCCGGCATGGCGCGGCTCATCGTCGCCTCCTCGCCCGGTATGTGCGCTACCATCTGGCCGAGGGCGCGGAGCTCCCGGCGCTCGACTTCTGGCTCCGGCGCTCCTGGGTGCGCGAGTGATCATCGGGACGGCGGGGCACATCGACCACGGCAAGTCTGCCCTGGTCACGGCGCTCACCGGGAGCGCGATGGACCGGCTGGCGGACGAGCGCCGGCGCGGCATCACGATCGACCTCAACTTCGCGCCTCTCGTCCTTCCCGGCGGCTTGACCGCCGGCGTGGTGGATGTGCCCGGGCACGAGGACTTCGTGCGCACGATGGTGGCCGGTGCCTCGGGCATCGATCTGGCGCTGCTCGTCGTGGCCGCCGACGAGGGCATCATGCCGCAGACGGTCGAGCATCTCGCCGTCCTTCAGCACCTGGGCGTCGCGGCCGGGATCCCGGTCGTCACCAAGGCTGATCTGGTGGAGCCGGACTGGCTCGAGCTCGTGCTGGAGGAGGTGACCGAGTGGCTCGCCCGGTCGCCGGTGGCGTTCGGGCCGGCGCTGGCCGTCTCCGCCCGTAGCGGACAGGGGCTCGACCAGCTCCGGGCCCGCCTGGCCGAGCACGCCGCGGCGATGACCCCCCGCCTCGGCGCCGACCTCTTCCGCCTGCCGGTGGACCGCGCGTTCTCGCTGGCGGGCGTCGGGACGGTCGTGACGGGGACCGCGTGGTCGGGTCAGGTGGCGGTCGGGGACGCGATGGTGCTCCTGCCGGCGGCCCGCCCGGCGCGGGTACGGTCGATCGAGAGCTACGGCCGGAGCCTCGAGCGGAGCGAGGCCGGCGCGCGCACCGCGCTGGGGCTCGCCGGCATCCAGCGCCACGACGTCGGGCGGGGCGACTGGCTGGTCGCGGCCGATGCCCCGTGGCTCGCCACGCAGGCGCTCGACGTCGCGCTCGCGCTGCAGGACGAGGCGCCGCGCGCGCTCGTCACCCGCAGCCGCGTCCGCGTGCACCTCGGCACCGCCGAGGTGATGGCGCGGGTCAATCCCCGCGCGCCCATCACGCCGGGCGGGCGGGGGATTGCGCGCCTGGTCCTCGAGCGGCCGGTGGTGGCGCGCGCCGGCGACCGGCTCGTCCTCCGGAGCTACAGCCCCGTCACCACCATCGGTGGCGGCCGGGTGCTCGACCCGGAGCCGCCCCGGCGGCGGACCGCCTGGCCCGCCGGGCTCGAGGCGTCCACTCCCGCGGAGCGCTTCCGGGCCGTGCTGGAGCGGCGCGCCCTCGGCGTCACCTCCGCGCAGCTTCCGGTCCTGCTGGGCGTGCCGCCGGCCGAGGCCATGGCCGTGGCCCGCGCCGAGTCCGGCGTCCGGCAGATCGGCGAGCTCTGGGTGCGGGCCGGGATCCTCGGTGAGATCGGCACCCGGGCGCTGGCGGCGCTCAAGGCCTTTCATCGCACGCATCCGTCCGATCGCGGCCTCCCGCTCGAGACGCTCCGCCACGGGCTCCGGGCGCCCGACCCGCTGGTCGAGCGCGCGCTCGCGGACCTGGCCGAGCGCGGCCGGATCCGCATGGCTGCGGGTGTCGCCGTCCTCTCGGGATTCTCGCCGAGGGTGGAGGGTGGTGACGTCGAGATCGACCGCGTGGTGCGCATCCTGGAGGAGGCCCAATTGAGCCCGCCGAACCTGGCCGAGCTCGAGCGGCAGACCGGCCGGCGGGATATCGGTGCCATCCTCCGCCTCGCCGCGCAGAGTGGGCGGGTCGAGGCGGTGGAGCGGGAGCGCTGGTACGCCCGCCCGGCGCTCGACCGGTTCACGGCCGTCCTGGCCGAGATCGGCCGGGAGCGCCTGATTGCTCCCGCGGACCTGCGCGATCGGCTCGGGATCAGCCGGAAGTACATGATTCCGCTGCTCGAGTGGGCCGACGCCAAGGGGATCACCGAGCGGGTAGGCGACGCACGCCGGCTCCGAAACGCTTGACACCCCGCCTTTTGGGCGGCCATCTTGAGTCACGACCCACGACTGCCTTTCCCCGGAGGTGCCCACAGTTCTACACGCCGTTTGAAGAGGAGCACCCATGGTCCGCCTGGTGTGGCCGGGGTGGTGGCTCGGACTGCTGATGGGCGTCGGAACCCCGGTGGCCGCGCAGGCCAACGTCGCACCACCCCGGATCGAGCTCAGAGAGAACTACCCCAATCCGTTTTTTCCGACGACGACGATACCGTTCGCAATCTCGCAGGAGGTCTGTTCGCAGGGACATCAGCCGGTCGTGAGCTTGAGGATCTACAACGTGCTGGTGCAGGTGGTGGCGATTCCGATCCTGACGAGCGGGTCCGGCCCTCGGGCGCTGGCCGGGGCGCCGCTCGACAGCCTCCGCCTGAGATGTGGTGAGTTTCAGGCGTACTGGGACGGCAAGTACCTGGATGGCAAGGGCGAGGCGACCCCGGGGGTCTACTACTATCAGCTCACCGTGGACGGCGAGCGGTTCACCCGGAAGATGATCGCCCAGAAGAAGGTGACCAGCCAGCAATGAGAGGGGCGGCCCGGGTGGCCGTCCCTCGATTGTTTTGGGGTGCCCCGCTGTCATTGTGGCAGGGATTCGGGGTATGCCGGTTGCTCTCGAGGCCTGCGTCCGAAGCCCGAGAGTCTACACGGAGTTTTTATGATTCGACCCGAACGCATGACCATCAAGGCCCAGGAGGCGTTCCGCGACGCCGGCGAGATCGCCCGGCGGCGGGGGAACCCTGTGGTCAACGACGCACACCTCTTCGCCGCACTTCTGGCGCAGCCCGAGGGCGTGGTGCAGCCGCTGCTCCAGAAGGCGGGGCTCAACGTCACCGCCCTGAGCCAGGCGGTCGAGCGCGAGATCGAGCGGTTCCCCACCCAGTCGGGCGGGGCGGAACCCACCTTCAGCCGCGAGCTCCAGCGCGTCTTCGATCGCGCCGACGCCGACGCCACCAGGCTGGGCGATGCGTACGTCTCGACCGAGCACCTGCTGCTCGCGCTGGTGGAGGAGAAGGGGACCGCCGCCCGCGAGCTCCTGAGCGCCCAGGACGTCACCGCGGACAACCTTCGCACCGCGCTGCAGGAGGTGCGGGGCGCCCACCGCGTGACCGACCAGTCGCCCGAGGACAAGTACCAGGCACTCGAGCGCTACACCCGCAACCTGACCGATCTGGCCCGCAAGGGGAAGCTCGATCCGGTCATCGGGCGCGACGAGGAGGTGCGCCGGGTGATGCAGGTGCTTTCCCGGCGGACCAAGAACAACCCCGTCCTGATCGGCGAGCCGGGCGTCGGCAAGACCGCCATCGTCGAGGGCCTCGCGCAGCGGATCGTGAACGGCGACGTGCCCGAGTCGCTCCGGAACCGCGAGCTGGTGGCGCTCGACATCGGGCAGCTCCTGGCCGGCGCCAAGTACCGCGGCGAGTTCGAGGAGCGGCTCAAGGCGGTGGTCAAGGAGCTGACCGAGAGCGAAGGGAAGTACGTCACCTTCATCGACGAGCTGCACACCATCGTGGGCGCGGGCGCGGCCGAAGGCGCGGTGGACGCCAGCAACATGCTCAAGCCGCCGCTGGCCCGCGGCGAGCTGCACGTGATCGGCGCCACCACGCTGGACGAGTACCGCAAGCACATCGAGAAGGACCCCGCGCTCGAGCGGCGGTTCCAGCCGGTGCTGGTGGGCGAGCCCAGTGTGCCCGATACCATCGCCATCCTGCGCGGTCTCAAGGAGAAGTACGAGGTCCATCACGGCGTGCGCATCACCGACAACGCCCTCGTGGCCGCGGCCACCCTGTCGGACCGCTACATCGGCGACCGCTTCCTCCCGGACAAGGCCATCGACCTCGTGGACGAGGCCGCCAGCCGGCTCCGGATCGAGATCGACAGCCTGCCGCAGGAGATCGACGAGGTCGAGCGGCGCATCGTCCAGCTCGAGATCGAGCGCCAGGCGCTCCTCAAGGAGAGGGACAAGGCCGGCAAGGAGCGCCGCGCCGCCGTCGAGTCGGAAATATCCGAGCTGCGCGAGCGCTCCAGCGCCATGAAGGCACAGTGGCAGTCGGAGAAGCACGCCATCGGCGAGATTCAGCAGATCAAGTCGGAAATCGAAGCGCTCCGGGGCGAAGTGGAGCAGGCCACCCGCCGCGGCGATCTCCAGCGCGCCGCGGAGCTGCAGTACGGGCGCGTCCCCGAGCTCGAGCGCCGGCTGCTCGAGGACGAGGGGCGGCTGGGCGAGGCGCAGTCGAAGACCCGGTACCTCAAGGAGGAAGTGGACGCCGAGGACATCGCCGAGATCGTGTCCAAGTGGACTGGTATTCCGGTGAGCAAGATGCTGGAGAGCGAGCGGGAGCGGCTGCTCAAGCTGGAGGAGGAGCTCGGTCTCCGTGTCATCGGCCAGCGGCTGGCCATCACGTCGGTGGCCAATGCCGTCCGGCGGAGCCGCGCCGGCCTGGGCGATCCCAACCGGCCGACGGGCTCGTTCATCTTCCTCGGTCCGACGGGGGTGGGGAAGACGGAGACCGCCCGCGCGCTCGCCGAGTTCCTGTTCGACGACGAGCGCGCCATGGTGCGCATCGACATGTCCGAGTACATGGAGAAGCACTCGGTGGCCCGCCTCATCGGCGCGCCGCCGGGCTACGTGGGCTACGAGGAGGGCGGCCAGCTCACCGAGGCGGTGCGACGCCGGCCCTACAGCGTCATCCTGTTCGACGAGATCGAGAAGGCGCACCCGGACGTGTTCAACGTGCTGCTCCAGATCCTCGACGACGGCCGCCTGACCGACAGCCAGGGCCGGCTGGTGGACTTCCGGAACACGGTCATCATCATGACCAGCAACATCGGCAGCCAGCTGATCGTGGATGCCGGCGCGCAGGCCAATGACGAGGCGTGGGCACGAGTCGAGCAGCGCGTGCGTGACGAGCTCCGCAACTTCTTCCGGCCCGAGTTCCTCAACCGGGTGGACGACATCATCGTGTTCCGGCCGTTGAGCCGGGAGGATCTGGTCTCGATCGTGGACATCCAGCTCCACCACCTGGAGAAGCTGCTGGCCGCCCGCCATCTGCGGCTCGAGGTCAGCCCCGAGGCCAGGGAGCTGCTGGCGGTGCAGGGATACGATCCGGTGTACGGAGCGCGGCCGCTCAAGCGCGTCATCCAGCGCGAGATGCAGAACCCGATCGCGCTCGAGGTGCTCGAGGGCAACTTCCACGAGGGCGATACGATCCGCGTGGAGCGCGCCGGCGACCATCTGCGGTTCGTGCCCGGCGCGGCGGTGCCCGAGCGCGCCAGTGCGTAGGGGGACGCCGTCTCCCAGCGACCTGTACGGCATGCAGGCGGCGCTCCGGCTGGCCCGCGCCGCCTCGGTCCGGGAGGAGATTCCGGTCGGCGCGGTGATCCTCGCCGACGGGGAGATCCTGGGCGAGGCCCACAACGAGACGGTGCACCGGCGCGACCCGACCGCGCATGCCGAGCTGCTCGCCATCCACCGCTCGCTGCAGAAGGCGGGGGAGGACCGGCTCCCCTTCGCCACCATGTATGTCACGCTCGAGCCGTGCGCACAGTGCGCGGGCGCCATCGTGCTGGCCAAGGTGGGCCGGGTCGTGTTCGGGGCGCATGACGCGCGCGTCGGAATGGCCGGCTCGGTGTACGACCTCCTCCGCCACCCCCGGCTCAATCATCGCCCGGAAGTCGTCGGCGGCCTCATGGCCGAAGACTGCGCGGACCTGCTCAAGCGGTTCTTCCAGAGCCGGCGCGGCGTGTCCTGATGGCGCTCCGGATCCCCGGGTTCCGCTCGATCATGGTCCCGCTCGACGGCTCGCCGCTGGCCGAGCGCGCGCTGCCGCTCGGGCTCGACCTCGCGGAGCGGGCCCGGGGCAAACTGCGGCTGGTGCTGGTGCACCAGTCGCCCCCGGCGCCGATCGACAAGGCGGCGGCCCGGCTGGCCGTGCAGGTGGAGCTGGCCGTCCGCAAGGCCGAGCGCGAGTACCTCCGGGCCACGCAGGCGCGCCTGGGCCGGACCGCGACGAAAGGCCGCGTGCGCGGCGTGACGCTCACCGGACCGGTGGGCGACGCGCTGGCCAACCATGTCTCGGAGCTGGGCATCGATCTGGTGGTCATGGCGACGCACGGCCGCGGCGGGTTCGAGCGCGCCTGGCTCGGCAGCGTGGCGGACCGGCTGGTGCGTACGCTCGAGATCCCCGTGCTGCTCGTGCGCGCCGGGAGCGAGCCGGCAGCGGATGCCGGGCCGGCCGGTCCGGTGCTCGTGCCGCTGGACGGCTCGCCCCGCGCCGAGGAGGCACTCGGGCCGGCGGTGGCGCTGGCGCGGCTCTGGGACGCGGAAATCCAGCTCATCCAGGTGGTGCGGCCGGTCATGCTCGCGACCGACCCCGGGCTCCCGCTTCCGTCGACGCACGATGAAGTAGCCACCGGGCTCGGGAAGAACGTCGCCCAGGACTACCTCGACGACGTCGCGGAGGAGGTTCGTGCGCTGGGCGTGCGGGCGAGCGCGAACGCCGTCCTCGGCTGGGGCGCCGCGGATACGCTGCTCGAGCTGGCCCTGCCCGGGCGGGTGGGAGTCCTCGCGCTCGCCACCCACGGGCGCGGCGGACTCCGGCGCGTCGCACTCGGCAGCGTGGCCGACAAGCTGGTGCGCGCGGCATCGGTTCCGGTGCTCGTATGCCGGCCACGCGGGCGGCGCGCGCGGGGCTGACGAGCGTCAGCGGCGGTTGCCGTCAGCGGCGGTTGCCCTCGCGGGCCGCACGGTGCCCCGCGCGGAGCTCTCCTCTCACATGAATCCTGTCACCGGCTGATGCCCCTCCGCCGCCTGCTCGACGAGCTCCGCGCGGCGCTGGCACTCGCGCCCGCCCGGCCGGCGTGGGCGGCGGGGCTGCGGGCCGCCATGGCCACCGTGGCCCCACTTACGGCGGCCTACGCGTTCGGGCTCAGTGGCGCCGGCACCTGGATGAGCCTGGCCGGATTCAGCGGGGCGCTCGCCGACCGGGGCGGGCCGTATCGCGCTCGGGCCGGGACCATCGGTACCGTCACGGTCGTGTGCGCCGCCGCCGTTGTGCTGGGTACGCTGGCGGGCGCCCATCCCGCCCGAGCGGTCCCGGTCACTCTGCTCGTGGCCACCGCGTGCGGACTCGCCCGCGCGTACGGCAACGCCGGCATCAGCGTGGGCGTCTCGGCGCTGGTCACCTTCGTCGTCGCCCTCGCGTTCCCCGCCGCGCCGGCCGACGCGGCGATGACCCGCGCCGTCTACGTCGGCGCCGGCGGCATCTGGGCAATGCTCGTGGCGCTGGTGCTCTGGCCGCTCCAGCCCTATCTGCCGGTGCGCCGGGCTGTGGCGACTGCGTACCGCGCGCTCGCGGACTACGCGGATGACCTCGCAGGCAGGAGCCCGGCGGACGCCGGCCCGGTCCGGGCGGCCGCAGTCCGCAGCGCGCTCGAGGCTGCGCGCGCCGATCTGGCCACGCTGCGCCGTGGCCGCTCCGGCGAGACCGGGCGCGGCGAGCGGCTGC
>DASSBA010000144.1:0-18042 GCA_035699205.1 Gemmatimonadales bacterium | reverse complement strand
GCTCGCCTCGGGGGCGTACAACGTCGTGGACGACGATCCGGTCACCCGCCGCGTGCTGGGCGACACGGCGGCCGCCCTGCTCGGCGTGAAGCCGCCTCGCCGGCCGGTTCCCAGGTGGATCACCCGGCTCCTCGGATCGCTCGGCGAGCTGATGTCCCGGTCGCAACGGATCTCCAATCGCAAGCTTCGCGACGCCGGCGACTGGCGCCCGCGCTACCCCAGCATTCGTGAGGGCCTCCGCCCACGGAGCCGACCATGACCAGCCTCCAGGGCGCGCGCGTGCCGCCCACCACGTATGACGACCTGCCGCCCGCCGCCCGCGCCGCGCACGACGCCCACACCGCCGTCGCGCGCATCACCAATATGAAGCGGACCCTGCTGCACTCGGTCCCGGCGTTCGAGGCGCTGATGACCTGGTATCCGCTCCGCGACGCGGTGCAGCCATTCCTCGGCGAGCGGCTGACCACGCTCTTCGCCCACGCGGTCTCGGCGGAGACGGACTGCCTCATCTGTTCGACCTTCTTCCGCCGGCTGCTCGCCCAGTCGGGCGAGGACCCCGACCGGCTCGCGCTGGACGAATGGGAGACGGCCGTCGTCGCGTTCGGCCGGAAGCTGGCGGTGACACCCCACACGGTGCCCGACGAGGTCTACGCGCCGGTCGCCGCGCGCCTCACCCGCGAGCAGATCGTGGCGCTCACCGCGTTCGGCGCGCTCATGGTGGCGACCAACGTGTTCAACAACGCGCTCGACGTGCCGCTCGACGAGTACCTGGAGCCATTCCGGCGGGGGGAGGCGCGGCATGGGTGAGTTCGCCGGCAAGGTCGCCTTCATCACCGGCGCGGCGCACGGGCAGGGCCGCGCGGCCGCACTGGCGCTGGCGCGCGAGGGCGCGTCGATCCTGGCGTTCGACGTCGCTCGGCCGCTGCCGTACCCGGGCTACGGCATGGGCACCTCGGCCGACCTCGAGAGCCTCGCTGCCGAGTGCGCGGCCGGCGGCGCCGCCTGCGAGACCATGACCGGCGATGTGCGCGACGACCAGGCGGTCACTGCCGCGGTGGATCGCGCCGTGTCGCGCTTCGGCCGGATCGACATCCTGTTCAACAACGCCGGCATCTGCGCCTACGGCCTGGCGCACGAGCTCACCGAGGACGCCTGGGACGCGATGCTGGACATCAACCTCAAGGGCGCGTGGCTCGTCGCCCGGCGGGTGATCCCGGTCATGATCGGGCAGAAGAGCGGCGTGATCATCAACAACAGCTCGGTCGCCGGGCTCCGCGGGATGGGCCGGCTGAGCCACTACGCCGCCTCCAAGTGGGGCCTTACCGGCCTCACCAAGTCGTGGGCGCTCGAGCTCGCGCCGCACGGCATTCGGGTCGTCTCGATCCACCCGACCGGCGTCAACACCCCGATGAACGACGGCCTGGCGGAGCTCGAGGGGCTCACGCCCCAACAGATCGCAGAGCGCTCCGCGGGCAACCTGCTCCCCGTGCCGTGGATCGAGCCCGAGGACGTGGCGCAGGCGGTCCTGTACCTGGCGTCGGACCGGGCGCGGTTCGTGACGGGGGCGGGGCTGGTGCTGGACGCGGGGCTGTTGACGCGGTGACGAGAGGACGCGATCGTGCGAAACTCCCCCCTGGACCCCGGCGTAAGGGCCTGAGCCTTCACATCATGCCCACCTTCGTCAGGCGCACCGATGACGCGGTCGACCCTCTTCCCGCTCCTCCTGCTCGCCTGCAGCAACGCCACGCCCCCCGAGCGCTACGGCTTCGTCACCACACTCGGCCTGGACACCGTCGCCGTCGAACGCGTCGCGCGCTCGCCCGCGCGGCTGGTCACGGACGGCGTGGATCGCTGGCCCTTCGTGCGGCGGCGTCACACCGTGTTCGATCTGGCCCCGGACGGCACTATCCGGCACATGGTGATGGACGTGCGCACGCCGAATGGCCGGACGCCAGGGGAGCGCGGACGCCGGGTCACGGCCGACATCTCCGGTGACGCGGTGACCATCTCGGTCCGCGACAGCGGCGGCGTGCGGGACACCTCGTTCCTCACCCGCGGAGCGATCACCGTGCCGCACGTGTCGATGATGTACAGCGTCATCGAGCTGGAGATCGCGGCGGCGCTCCGCCGCGCCGCGGCGGCCGGAGCCCAGCCGGGCGACAGCGTGCCGTTCCGCCAGTTCTATCCGGACCGGGACGTCGGCCCGAGCTTCACGCTGCATCGGGGCTGGGTCCACCCGCGGGCCGGCGGCAAGGTGGAGCTGCGGCACGACTGGCTGGCCGGGACCGGGGACGTGACGGTCGACAGCCGCGGGCGGATGCTCACCTACTCGGGGATGCGGAGCACCTACAAGGTCGCCGTCGCGCGGACCACGGCCCCGCCCGATGTCGACTCGATCGCGAATCGTCTGGCGGCCGCGGAGCGGCGCACCGGGCTTCAGCAGCTCAGCGTGCGCGATACCGCACGCGCCACCATCGGCGCCGCGAGCTTTATGGTGGACTACGGTCGTCCCCTGGCGCGCGGGCGCACGCTGCTGGGCAACGTGATCGGCTATGACGGCGTCTGGCGCACCGGCGCGAATGCGGCGACCCAGCTCACGACTTCGGCACCCATCATGCTCGCGGGGTTGTCGCTGCCGGCCGGGACGTACACCCTGTGGACCGTCCCGCACCGCCGCGGCGTCGACCTCATCGTCAACCGGCAGACCGGGCAGTGGGGAACGGAATACAGCCGGTCCCGGGATCTGGGCACGGCGCCGATGACATCCGACAGCGTGGACCCACCGGTGGAGAAGTTCACCATCGCGATCGAGCCGCGCGACGCCAGGCACGGCGCCCTCGTGATGGCGTGGGGGACGTTTCGGTGGAGAGCCCCGATCGAGTTGCGGTAGGTCGGGCAGCGTAGCGGGCCTGGCACAACATCGAGTCACACCCCAGCGGGCGACTCGACGGCTCCTTCCACGATGCGCCCATCCAGCAGCCGCACGATGCGTTCCGCGCAGCTCGCGTAGCGGGGATCGTGGGTCACCATGCAGATGGTTGCGCCGCCCGTATGCAGCTCGCGCAGCAGCTCCATCACGGCCGCCCCGTTGGCCGAATCCAGATTGCCCGTCGGCTCGTCGGCGAGCAGGATCGCGGGATCGCCCGCCACCGCCCGCGCCACCGCGACCCGCTGCTGTTGGCCGCCCGAGAGTTGGTGCGGGTAGTGCCTGGCCCGGTGCCCCATGCCGACCCGGTCGAGCGCGTCGCGCACCCGCCGGCCGCGCTCGGCTGCCGACATGCCGCGGTACGTGAGCGGCAGCTCGACGTTCTCGGACACGGTGAGATCGCCGATGAGATTGAACGCCTGGAAAATGAATCCGATCGCCCGATTCCGGATGCGCGCGCGCTCGGCCGGCGGGAGGTGCGCGACCGGAGCACCGTCCAGCAGATACGAGCCCTCGTCGGACGTGTCGAGCAAACCAAGCAGCGACAGCAGGGTCGTCTTGCCGCAGCCGGACGGGCCTTCGACGGCGACGTACTCCCCGCGGCCGATCGTCAGATCGACCGCGGCGAGCGCATGCGTCTCCACCTCGTCGGTTCGGAAGACCTTGGTAACCCCCTGGAGCCGTATGACCCTCGAGTCATGACCCGTCATGCTGCCTCCTCGCCGGACCCTATCGCACCCGTACGCGTTCGACGCCGTCCCAGCGCGACATGTCGGACACGATGACCAGATCTCCCGCCTGCAGCCCCTGAAGCACTTCCACGCTGGTGACGGATGTCCGCCCCAGCTGCACCGGCACCCGTACGGCAGAGCGCCCGCCATCCACCAGCTTGAACAACGACGTGGTGCTGTTCGGCTGCCCGTAGGGCGGCCGGCCGGTGAACAACGTGTTCGGCAGCCGCTCGAGCGTGATGGTGCCGTCCACGCTGATCTCCGGCCGCGCGCCGGGCGGCAGCGGTCCCTCCAGCGCGACGTCGATGGTGAACGTCCCGCCCTGGGCGGCCGGATCCATGCGAACCACGTGCCCGGGGACGAGCCCGTTGTGGGTGTCGATCACCGCCGGCTTCCCCACGGCGACGTCTCGCACCTGCGTCTCGGCGATGCGTAGCACTGCCTTGAGCCGCGTCGGCTGGACGACTTTGGCGAGGATGGTTCCCGGCACCGCCCACTGGCCGAGCTGCAGGGGGAGCTCCTGGAGCACGCCGGCCTCGCCGGCGCGCACCTGCAGCGACCGCACGCGACCGAGCTGGAAGGCGGCAATGGCCTCGAGCCGATCCACCTGGGCGCCCTGCACCGCGAGCTGCGAGTCGGCCGCGGCGGCGAACAGGCCGGCGCGGCGCTGCTCGATGGCGTAGCGCGTCTCCAGCTCTACCGCCCGGTCCTGCGCAAGGCTGCTGTCGTTGCGGGACAGGCCGCCCACGCCTCCGAGCGAGTCCGCCACGGCCGCCAGTCGCCTGGCCTGGAGGTACTCGCTGCGCGTCGTCGCCACGATCCCGGCCTGCGTGAGCCGCTGGTTCTCCAGGGTGGTGCGCAGGCCCACCAGCTCCGCCTGCGCGGCCGTGAGCTGGCGCTGGGCCTCGAGGGCCTCGATCTGCACGTCGGGGTTCGAGAGTTCGAGCAGAACCGTCGAGGCGGCGACCTCGGCGCCGGGTTGCACCAGAATACGCTCGACCCGGGCGGGCGTCAGCGCGGCAATCCAGCGGACCTGCTCCGGCACGAGGCTGCCCGGCCCCCGCACTTCGCGCACCATCGTCCCGCGGCGCACCGAGTCCACGATGACGCTCTCGCGGTCGACCACCGGCACCGCCGGCTTGAGACTCGAGAGCAGCAGCGCCACCAGCCCGACCGCGCCGGCCATGGCGCCGGCCTGGAAGTACCTGCGCCGCCTGGGCGGCGCCCCGCGTGGAATGTCCACGGCTCGCGCTAGCTCATTGAGAGGGCCTCGACCGGATGCACCCGCGCGGCCGCGAGCCCCGGGATCCCGCAGGCCAGCGCCGCCACGGCCAGCATTCCTGCCGCCACGAGGCCGAGCGCCAGCGGGTCGATGGCCTCGACCCCGAACAGCAGCGATGCGAGCCAGCGGGACTGGAGCACCGCCAGACCGACGCCGATGACGATACCCAGCGCCGCGTAGCGCAGGCCGCTCCGCATGACCAGGCGGGCCAGCGACCCGGGCGAAGCACCCAGCGCGAGCCGGATGCCCAGCTCGCGCTGGCGCTGCCGGACGACGTACGACATCAGGCCGAAGATGCCCAGGGCGGCGAGCAGGACGCCCGCGCAGGCGAAGGCCCCGATGACGGACGTCCAGCGACGGGGATCGCCCAGCGCGTCGCGGACCCGATCCGCGAGCACCACCTCGACGGGGGCGACGTTGGGGTCCACCGCGGCGAGCGCCGAGCGCAGGGCGCCAAACGTCGCGGCGGGGCCGAGCCGACTGCGCGCGACGAGATACAGCCTGTCTACCGGGGCCTGCGCGATCGGCTCATAGACCGCATCGGCTTCGCCGGCGAGACCGCGGTAGCGGACGTCGCCGACCACGCCGACGACGCTGACCAGCGGACAGGTGGTGCAGCCGGCGCTGATGAGCTGCTTCCCGACGGCGCTCTCACCGGGGTAGTACTTCGCGGCCCAGGCGCGGCTCACGATCACGACGGGTGGCGCCCCGGCGGAGTCGCCCGCCGTGAACGGCCGGCCCTCGAGCAGCTCGATGCCGAGCGCGGCGAAATAGCCGGGCGTCACCGCGGGCCACGGCGCGACCGGCTCGGCGGTCCCGGGTGGGACCGGTTTGTCCCGGAGATTGAAGTTGTTGACATCGCCGAAATTGTCCGGCGGCACGGAACCCGCGAGCCCCACCGCGGCAATGCCCGCCGACTCCGCGGCCCGGGCCTCGAGACGGCGCCAGAATTGGAGCCGGACCGTGTCGTCCTCGAAGCGGGGACCCGCCAGGCTGACATCCAGGGCGTACACACCGTTCGGGTCGAAGCCCAGGTCGACGCGCTCGAGGCGAACGAAGCTGGTGAACAGCAGGCCGGCCCCGGCCAGCAGTGGAAACGCCAGCGCAAATTCCGCGACCACGAGGACTGCCCGGGCCCTGGTGGCGCGGGGGCCGGCGCCGGTCCGCCTGCCTCCCGAGCCCGCCAGGCCGGCGGTGGCGTCCGATCCGCGAGCCACGGCAACGGAGAGCGGCGCCAGGGCTGCCAGCAGGCCGCAGATCAGCGACGTGGCGACGGCGACGGCGACGGCGCCCCCGCTCATCCGGGCCTCCGCGATCCTCGGAAGGGTCGGCGCAACCAGGGGCGCGGCGCGGAGGCCGACCGCGGCGGTCGCGGTGGCGAGGATCGCGGCGAGACCGGCCAGCACCAGGCACTCGGTGGCGATGAGCCGCGCCAGCCGGCCGCGGTCCGCGCCGAGGGCGACCCGCACCGCGAACTCGTGCTGCCGCGCCGAGGCGCGGGCGAGGAGGAGCGTGGTGACGTTGGCGACCGCCGCGAGCAGCACCAGCGCCACCGCGCCGGCAAACAGCCCCACGGGGCCGCGCGCGTGGCCGACCAGCGCCGTGCGCAGGTCCACGGGAACGAGCCGCGCGGTGCTGTCCGGGAAGCTGGACCGCCAGACCGGAAAGAGGCGGGCGCTCAAGTCGGCGAGCTCCCGTTGGGCCTGCGGGAGGGTGACGCCCGGTGCCAGGCGACCTACTGCCCGATAGCCGAACGGACCCCGGCGCGTCGGCGTCTCGAGCTGGAGCGCCGACCACGCCGCCGTCTGCGGGCCCACCAGCCTCGAGCGGTCCGGCGGCAGCACGCCGACCACCGTGTGGCTCACGCCATCGAGCGTCACCGCCCCGCCGATGGCCCGCTCAGCGGTTCCAAACGCGCGCTCGGCCTGGGAGTGAGCCAGGACCACGACCGCCGGCGCACCCGGCGCCTCGTCGGCGGGCTCGATGAGCCGGCCTCGGGCGGCAGGGACGTCGAGGGCGCGGAAGAATCCCGCGGTGGCGTGTCCCACGGTGATTCGCTCGGGGGCCTCGGCGCCCGTGAGCGACATCTCGACGAAGCGCACGCCTCCGAACGCCTCCAGCGAGCGCGCCTGCGCGGTGACCGCCTGGATGTCCACCGCCGAGATCGTGCCCCAGGCGCCCGACCCGTAATGCTGGTCCACCCGCACCAGCCGTTCGGGGTCCCGGAACGGCAGCGGCGCGAGGAGCACCCGATCGGCGACGACGAAGACCGCCGTTGCGGCGCCAATGGCGAGCCCGAGGACCAGAACGACGGTCAGCGTGAATCCGGGGTTCCTGCGCAGGGTCCGGAGGGCGAAACGGGTATCGGCGGCGAGGTTCTCGAGCGGCCGCACCCCCCGGGCGTCGCGGACATCCTCCTTGATCCGCTCGATGTTGCCGAGCGCAAGGCGGGCCTCGCGCTCGGGGTCGCCGCTGCCGCCACGGCGCCGGGCCGCCGCGTCGTGCTCGAGGTGAAACCGCAGCTCTTCCTCGAGCTCGCGCTCGATGCGGTCGCGCCACACGATGGCGCGGATCCGTTCGCGTACGTCGCTGAGGAGGGGCACCTCAGGATTCGCCCGAGGCAGGCCGGACGGCAAGCACGGCGTTGATCGCGGCCGAGACCCGTTCCCACGCGGACCGTTCGGCGGCCAGGCGCCGCCGGCCGGCGGCCGTCAGGAGATAGTAGCGGGCCCGGCGATGGTGCTCGGTGGTTCGCCACTCCGACCGGATCCATCCCCGCCGCAGCATGCGCTGCAGCGCGGGGTAGAGCGAGCCTTGCTGCACCCGGAACACGTCGCCGGAGAACTGGTCGATGCGCTGGGCAATGCCCCACCCGTGCATCGGCTCCAGGCTGAGTGCCTTGAGCACGAGCAGCTCGAGGGTGCCCTGCAGGAGGTCGTTGTAGTCGTCGCCCACGGTTCCTCCAGATGATCTGGAGCAATGTGGGAGTTCTCCTTCAGATTGTCAACAGGTGGACGTGCGCTCACGGGACTTCGGCGGCGACCCGCTCGACCGCGCCCCAATCGGTGACGCCCTGTTCCTGCCACACCACGTTGCCGTCGCGGTCGAGTACCGCCACCAGCGGCGCGAGCCAGCTCATCCCGACGTTGATGCCGAGCGGGGCCATGGTCCCGTCCAGCATCCCGCTGCGCCACTGGTAGAGCTGCACCGCGGGGAAGGGCGCGTCGTGCCGCCGCAGCAACGCGGGGAGCCCGTCGACCGCCCGGGGGTGCGGGTCGGTATGGAAGGCGAGGAATTCGACCCCGCGCTCCCGGCAGGTTCGGGCGACGCGGGCGATCTCGCCGAACTGTCCGCGGGTCTGGTCGTTCCAGGTGCGGTAGAGGAGGACGACCGCGGCCCTCCCCTTCACTCCACGGATCCGCTCGGCCGCCTGGCGGACGGTGAGGTACTCGACCCCGGGCACGCCGTCGATGATCGACGCCGCTTTCGGTCGCGTGCCGGCTGCCAACTCGCTCTCGACCGGCGCCGACCTCCCCCGGATCACGAGGGCGCGGTTGTCGCCGCCCGCGACGCGGTAGAAGTCATCGGCCCCGGGCATGCGCACCGGGGTGTAGCGGTCCGCGAAGACCTGGCTGAAGTCGTCCCCGCTCACGCGGAGCCGCCAGGTGTACCAGGTGCCGACCGCCTCCTGGGTGTTCCTCACCTCGGCGACGATGTCCATCTGCCACCCCTCCCGGGTGTGCCGGAGGAAGTGGGGCGAGACGAAGGGGTCGTCGACGTAATAGAGCAGGGCGAGGTCGCCCCGCTCGTCGACCTTGTACGTCCGGCGGTACTCGGTGGCGAGGAGGTACGAGCAGAAGGCGGGGGACAGCGGAAGGGTGCGCAGGTGCTCGCGGCTCGCCGGGGTGTAGAGCGGGACGTTCACGTCCCTGCATCCGAGGGCGAGCCATTCCTCCTGGAGCCGATACGCCTCCTCCACGGTGGGCTGGGGACGGAAGTGGGCGGCGAAGGCGGTGTCGCCCGCGGCGCCGGCCAGGCGCGCCGTCGCCCTCCCGGTCGCCACCGCTCCGGACGCGCCTCCGCCCACGGCGACCCGGCGTACGTCGCGCAGGTACTCCTCGAAGGAGGGATCGTACTCCTCCCCCAGCCGGGCCAGGCGGATGCGCCAGTGCAGCATGAAGAGCGTGGTCCGGAGTCCCAGCTCCGGTCGGCCGGCGCCGAAGACCGGATCGAGGTGTTGCCGCACCAGGTAGCCGAGGAAGGCGTCGGGAAGGATGCCTTCGAGCTTCGGCCCGACCTCGATGCGCATGGTCCGGGCGCTGGTGTCGTACAGCACCAGCATCCCCCGGCCGCCGGTCCTCCTGCCCACGCCGAGGTCGCGCATGGCGGCGAGGGCGAACTGCTCGGGGGCCTGACCGCCGATCGTGGGGGCGAGGACGATCCGGATGTCGATTCCGGATTCGTTCTCCACCCAGTCGAGGTACTGGTTGTACTGCCGCTCGTCGGCGGCGGGGATGAGGTCCACCCGGTCGTCCACCCGCCGGGTGGGCCCTCGGAGCGAGGGCCAGAGCACCAGGAGGATCAGGACGTCGAGACCGAGGACGAGCAGGAGGACGACGCGGCGGAGCTTCATCTCAGGATTAATGTGGAGGCCGGGGCGAGGGGCCGCCAGAGCATCGCCGCGCCGGGCCGCCCGGCCGTATCCGAGATGCTAGCCGGCGCACGGTTGTTGCTTGGTGCTGCTGGCGTTCCGGCCAACGACATGGACATCCTCCGGCCCCTTATAGAACGTCTGCCCGGGTGTCAGCGTCACCGGCTTTCCTCCCTTCACCTGCATCACGACCGACCCCTCCAGTACATGGACGAACGCGTGCGCATTGTGCCTGTGGACGGGGTCTGAGCTGCCCGGCGGGTGGCATGTCCCCGCGCGCTGGCGGCCACCCCGCCCGCCGAGTTAATTAACCGTACACTTCGGGGCCCACCCGTCCCGGCCCAACTGTTCCCAGGAGTTCCCCGTGGCACTGCCGGAGGCCCTGCGCGATGCGCTCGGCGGGCGCTACGTCATCGAGCGCGAGCTCGGCCGCGGCGGCATGGCCACGGTCTACCTCGCCCGCGACCGGAAGCACGACCGGCTGGTCGCGGTCAAGGTGCTGCACCCCGAGCTCGCCGCGGTCCTCGGGACCGAGCGCTTCGTGCACGAGATCCGGGTCATCGCCACCCTGCAGCACCCGCACATCGTGGGGCTGATCGACTCGGGCGTGTTCGACACCGACGAGGGAGCGCTCGCCGGCCGCCCCTACTACGTGATGCCCTACATCGAGGGCGAGTCCCTCCGCCGGAAGCTCGAGCGCGAGGGGCAGCTCGCCGTGCCCGAGGCCGTGCGCATCGCGACCGAAGTGGCGGGCGCGCTGGACTACGCCCACCGGCACGGGGTCATCCATCGCGACATCAAGCCGGAGAACATCCTGCTGCACGACGGCGCGGCGCTGGTGACTGACTTCGGCATCGCGCTCGCCGTGCAGCAGGCCGGCGGCGAGCGGATGACCCAGACCGGGCTGTCGCTCGGCACGCCGCAGTACATGAGCCCCGAGCAGGCGATGGGGGAGCGTACCCTGACGCCGCGCTCCGACGTGTACGCCCTCGGCGCGGTCACCTACGAGATGCTCGCCGGCGAGCCGCCGTTCACGGGGCCGACGGTCCAGGCGATCGTCGCCCGGCTCATGGCCGAGCCCCCGCGGTCGCTGAGCGTGCTGCGCCGGACGGTGCCGCCCGCGGTGGAGGCCGCCGTCCTCCAGGCGCTCGAGAAGCTCCCAGCCGACCGGTTCGCCAGCGCGGCCGAATACGCCGCCGCGCTGGGCCGGCCACTCCCAGCAGTGACGGCTGCCGCGGTGCCGGCCCGCCGCCGGCGACTCGCCACGACCCCCCTGCTTCCCTGGGCGCTGTTCGCGCTCGCGCTGGGCTTCATCGCGTTCAACGCGCTGCGGCCTCGCGCGGCGGTGCCCCGGCCGCCGGTCTACCGCTTCGACGTGGTGCTCCCCGAGAACGCGGCCTGGGTGGGCGACGTGTATTCGGTCATGGCGCTCTCGCCCGACGGCACGCTGCTCGTCTACAACGGGCGCGACTCGACCGGCCGGCGGCAGCTCTACCTCCGGGCCATGGACCGGCTGGAGCCGGTCGCGATTCCGGGCAGCGAGAACGCGGCCGCACCGTTCTTCTCGCCGGATGGGCGATCGATCGGGTTCCGCATCGGCACCCGGTTGGTCCGTGCTCCGGTCACCGGCGGCGCGCCCGAGACCGTGTGCGAGGCCGGCGGCCTGGTGCGCGGCACCTGGCTCGAGCGGAACGTGCTCGTCTTCGCCGACCGCGTGGGCCTCAAGCAGTGCACGATGGCCGGGCAGGTCACGACCCTGCTGGCGAGCCCGCCCGGGGAATCGTACAACCTGCCGCACGGTCTCCCCGGCGATCGCGCCGTGCTGTTCGGGATCCAGCGCGACACCGCCATCCGGCTCGCCGCCCTCGACCTCAGATCTGGCAGGATGAAGGAGCTGAACGTCGCCGGGCGCGACCCGCGCTACGTCGCCGCCGGGCACCTGGTGTACGCCGGGCCCGACGGGCTGGTGCGCGCCGTGCGGTTCGATGCCGGCGGGCTCGCTCCGAAGGGCGATCCGGTGACCCTGGACGAGAGCATCCGGGTCGAGCTCGGCGGAGCGTTGATGGCGCTCTCCCGCACAGGCACGATCGTCACACCCGGCGATCCCGCCCGGCGGTGGCTCGAGCTGCTGGACCGGACCGGACGAGCCACACGGCTGCACGCGCAGCCGGCTGAGTTCGCCGACCCCGCGGTCTCGCCCGACGGCCGCCGCGTCGCCGTGCGGATCGGCCGCGACATCTGGCTGCTCGACCGGACCGAGGGCGCGCTCACCCGGCTCTCGTTCGACAGCTCAGCCAGCCGCCCGTGGTGGAGGCCCGACGGGCGGCAGGTGGGCTACGTCCGGCAGATCGGCACGCGGCAGGACCTGCGGCGGATCGTGGCCGAGGGTGGGGCACCCGCCGAGTCGCTGCTGGCGTTGCCGGACCTGGAGCTGTGGGAAGGGCTGTACACGCACGACGGCCGGTCGCTGATCGTGCGGACGGTGGGCGGGTCGGGCCTCCGGGACGTCTGGCTGGTGCCGCTCGACTCGGCCCGGCCGCCCGTTCCCCTGCTGCGGACCCCGGCCGACGAGGTGGCCCCGGCGCTCTCGCCCGACGAGCGCTGGCTCGCCTACGTATCGAACGAGTCGGGCCGCGCCGAGGTGTACGTGCGGTCGTTCCCGGCGATGACGGGCCGGCGCCAGATCTCGGTCGACGGCGGGACGGAGCCGGCCTGGTCGCCGCGCGGCGGAGAGCTGTTCTACCGGAACGGCCCGGCGATGCTCGCCGCCGAGCTGCGCGCGAGCCCGGGCTCGGGGCTCGAGGTGATCCGGCGGCGGACGCTCTTCGCCGCGCCCGATTACGCGAGCGACATGACCCACCGGGTGTACGACGTCACGCCAGACGGCGCCCACTTCGTGCTGGTAAGGAATCCGACCGGCGCGAGCCACCTCACGGTGACGCTGAACCGCTTCTATAACCTGCCGCGGTAGTTGCATGATCCCCGATCGGCGTTGATCGAGCGAGGAGCGAGCGGATGGCCGACTCGACCCTCGGCCACGCCGACGAGCGCGGGCTGGCGATCTCGAAGTGCCCGGCGCCCGGGATCACGACCACCCGCACGGAATCCCCGGCCCGCCTGGCGGCCTCCGCGTACGTCTCGACGAGCGGCAGGGGAACGAACTCCTCGTGCGTGCCCACGACGAGCACCTGCGGGACGCCCAGGGGGAGCAGCCGGATCGCCGAGGCCTGCGCGTAGCGCTCGGGCACCGTGGCCGGCATGCCGCCGAGCAGGGACGTGATGACGGTGTCGCCGCACAGCGCCTCGTATTCCTTGATGTGCGCCGTCATGTCGACCGGTCCGGCCAGGTCGACGACCCCGCGCACCGGGAGAGGATCCTTCATGTACAGCGGGCTGCTCGCCGGCAGGCGGGATCGCGCCGCCGCCCACATCGCCAGGTGGCCGCCGGCCGAGTGCCCGACGATCACGACGCGACCGAGGTCGAGCTGGTACTGCGCCGCCAGGGTGCGCAGGTAATCGACCGCCCGCCCGACGTCGAGATACGTGCCCGGCCACCCGCCGCCCGGCTGGCCAAGCCGGCGGTACTCGATGCTCCAGGTCGCGATGCTGTCGGCCTTCAGCGCGTCGCCCATCGCGGCAACGTCGCGCGCCTGCGCGTAGGCCGCCTTGAAGCAGCCGCCATGGATGAGGACCACCACCGGATGCGGCCCGGCCCCCGATGGAACGCGCAGCTCCCCGTACTGACTCGAATCGGCCCCGTACGCGACGCGCCGGTCAGGCGCGCGGCTGGGAAGTGCCTCGAACTCCTGTGGGGTCATCAAGTGGGGGGAGCTCGCCGCCGCGTCGCGCGGGGGCACCGTCCTCCGCTCGCACCCGAGGGACAGAGCGAGCAGCGGGGCGGCCAGCATCACGCGCCGGCACCAGGACCTGCGGCTGCGGGTAGCCATGGAGGCGCTCTGATTCGAAGGGACGCCGGCGCCGTGTGCGCCGCGGGTTGACGTTACACGTGTCGTACGCTCACGGCCAGAGAGAGCATCATCGCGTCACGCGGCCATCTCGTGCCGGGGGAAGGATCACGGCGCGCCCCACGTGCCGTACGCGTTCGGAGCCATGCGGTTCATGGCGCGGCATTGCCCGCAGATTCTGAAAACCACGGGGCGGAGACCGCTTCTCAGGGAGCTGGCACTCGCCGTGCACCCGCTAGCCTCAGGGTGCCGCACGCCGGGCCGGCCCGGCGGACGGGTGATCCACCAGCTTCGGCGCGTTCTCCCTGAACGAATACGCACCCTCGGGGCAAGTGACGTCCGGATTGGTCGGCTCGAACGTCCCGGCCGGATTGTGCTTCCAGAGCCAGACGTGCAGGTCGTAATGGTGCATGCCCTTCGGCTGCAGCGGGTCGTGACCCTCCATCGGCCCCTGCAGCTCGTGGCCCAGGATCGTCGGCCGCGCCGATCCCGCCGCCTCGACCGGCACGAACCACTCGGCCGCGGCCAGCCGGAGCCGGTCGCCGTCCGGCTCGTAGATCAGCACCTGGGGCCTGGCGGGATCCAGCGGCTTGCCGATGAGCAGGAAGTTCAGGAAGTGCACGCCCATGCCGCCGGGCGCGTAATGCATCGTGCCTTCGCCGCCCTTGGCGTACGCCACGCACGCCACCGAGGACAGGTAGCCGTCGTGCACGGCCACGATGGGGTCCCGGTACTTGTCCAGGTTCGCCCGCACCTGCGCCAGTTCAGGTGGCAGGCTGGCGAGCGCGGCGGCCGGAGCGGCCGACTGGGCCGGCGCCGGCGACGGCGGAACGCCGGCGAGAAGCCCCAGCGCGACGAGGAGAGGTGCGGCAGGGCCGGGGCGGGGAAGGCGCCGGAGAGTGCGGTGCATGGGAGCCTCGATGTGTGGGCGGGCTCTAGAGTGCAGCCCGGTACCGGGCGCGTCAAGCGGCGGGGGGCCTGCCCCGCTACACCTTTGCCGCCCGCATCCGCTCCCGGACCGCAGCCATCTCCTCCCGGTTCGGCCCGTAGATCCCCGGTGCCGTGCCGCCCGCCAGCCGGCACATCAGCGAGAGCTGCCCGCGATGATGGATCAAGTGCATCAGGATCGCGCCCCACAGAACGTCCCGGATCGGCATTCGCCGGTCGGCGAACGGGATTTCCCGATCGAGCTGCGCCTCGGTCAGATCCGCCAGCCGCGCCACCGCCTCCTCGTGCACCCGGCGGTATCCCGGCGCCAGGAGCTGCACCTCGCGCGGACGCTGGAGGTTCGGCGGCGCCTCCTGGAACGTGACGGCGCCCCGGGTGATTCCGAAGCTGGTATAACCCTCGATCTCGCTCAGGTGCCACGCCAACTCTCCGAGCGAGCGGCCGCCGGGGTCGGGGCGGAAGTCGTATTCGGTGGTCGGGAGCGCTTCGAGGAGCTTGATCGTAAGCTGGGCTTCCATGTCCCACACCGTCTGGAACCGGTCCAGCTCGTTCTTCGGCGCCATCGTGTCCTCCTGGCAACGTGCTCTCATGATCCGACTGCGAAACGGTTGCGGGAACCGCATGAACGCGGCGGCTCCGGGGATCCCATTGTGCAGCGTCGGCCTGGCCGGCGCAACTCGCGGTGAGGTAACATTGATGCATGCCCGCGACCCTACACCACGGCGGCGGTGGGCCGGGCTCCGGGATCAGTTCCGAGCTCGGCTGATTTCCCGATGTGAGCTACGTCGTGATCGTCCTGGGGAACTGCGACCTGGGCTGGCGGTCCTCACTGGGGAAGCTCGCGGCGCTCGTCGAGCCCGCAGCCTGAGCCGCCGCTGGCCGATCGCCCACCGGGTACCGATCCGGGAACCCCTCCGCCAGCCCGCCAGTTACGCATTGGGCGCCGCGCGACCGTGATGCCATCCGCTGACCTGACAGGGAGAACCAGTATGAACCACGAGGAGAGAGCGACCCGCTCGGCGGTGGCCGGCGAGCGGCAGACCGAGGTGGCGGTGCTCGCCGCCGGCTGTTTCTGGGGCGTCGAGGAGATCCTGCGCGGGGTGCCCGGGGTGATCGACACCGAAGTGGGCTACACCGGCGGCTGGCTGGAGAATCCTACCTACGACGACACGCACGACGGCAGGTCGGGTCACGCCGAGGCGATCCGCGTGACGTTCGACCCGTCGGTGCTCAGCTACGAAGACCTGCTCGAGCAGTGGTTCTTCAAGCTGCACGACCCGACCACGCTCAATCGACAGGGCAACGACGTCGGAACCCAATACCGCTCGGCAATTTTCCCGCAGACCCCCGAGCAGCAGGGCGCGGCGGAGCGGGTGAAGGCGCGCGTGGAGGCGTCGGGCAAGTGGAAGCGGCCGATCACGACGACCATCGAGCCCACCTCCGCCTGGTACGGCGCGGAAGGCTACCACCAGGACTACCTGCGCAAGCACCCCGGCGGCTACACCTGCCACTTCATGCGCGAATAGCGCGCACGGCTTCACCCCAACCCTGGAGCGCACATGGCAGCGAAGAAGAGCTCCTCCCGCAAGTCGAGTGGACGCAAGTACGGCAAGAGCGCCAGCAAGTCCGTGAAGAGCGCAATGCATCGTCGGAAGAAGGGCACCCTCAAGCGGGGGAAGTCGGGCCACGGCGGAAAGGTGAAGAGCCGCGAGCAGGCAGTCGCGATCGGACTCTCCGAGGCCCGGAAGAAGGGGGCCAAGGTACCGAAGAAGAGGTCGAAGTCCTGAGCTCCACCTTCACGGCGCCAGGGTCGTGGCCCTGGCGTAGCCCTCCGGTACCCCGCTCGCTGGCGCCCCTAACTCCCCCGACGCAAGATGCATCATCCTCCATGACTGCCGCCGCCGAGGCCCGGCCGCGGCTGGCGGGCGAGAGCGCTGAGGTCGGCTCCGCTGCGGGCGCCCGTATCTGGAGGTGCTTGCGGAATTTCCTTGATGCGCTTGTCATCCTGAGGGACCCTGAGCGCAGCGAAGGGATCTGCTCCGCTGGCCTCGATCCGTTCCCAGGCAGGAGCCCTCACGTTCGCCATTCCCGCCGCGCCACATCGTCGTGGTGTGCAGTACGAATGCACCATTGTCACAATTCTCCTTGCGTAGCATCAATGATGACTCGGTGAGCATGAGGGCATTTGTCGAAGCCGACGATGCGCTCCTGCGGCCTCGAGAAGGGTCAACTGCAGCCATATCTGGACCCGGAGGCGGCAAGGATGGCACGGCTCCTTTCAGTGAACGTCGGTCTTCCACGCGACGTCACCTGGCGCGGCCGGACGGTGCATACGAGCATCTGGAAGCAACCCGTGCAGGGCCGCTGCATGGTGCGGCGGCTCAACATCGATGGCGACGGACAGGGCGACCTGGCCGGCCATGGTGGCGAGCAGCGGGCGATCTTCGTCTACCAGATGGATTCCTTCCATCACTGGGAAGCGCGACTGGGCCGAAGCAACTTCGTTTATGGGCAGTTCAGCGAGAATTTCACGGTGGAGGGCCTGTCCGACGACGACGTGTGTATCGGTGACCGCTATCGGATCGGAGGTGCGCTGCTCGAGGTGAGCCAGCCTCGCGTCACGTGTTATCGGATCGGCATCCGGATGGACGAGCCTCGAATGGCGGCGCTGCTGACCTCGAGCGGCCGACCCGGCTTCTACTTTCGCGTGCTGGAGGAGGGGGAAGTCGGCGCCGGCGATGAAATCGTCAAGACGGCCGACGGCCCTGAGCGCATGACCGTCGCTGCGGTCAATGCTCTTTTATACCTTCCCGGTCACGCGGCCGACCAACTGGAGCGCGCCTTGCGAATTCCCGCATTGAGCCCTGGTTGGCGCGGCTCGTTTCTGTCCCTCCTGCAGCATGAGCGCTCCGGGCGCCCTGTGACCGGCAATCCCGGTCTGGCGCCTGCCGCCGGCCCACCGCCGGGCTGGACGGGATTCCGCCCCATGCGCGTGACCGGAAAGCAAAGGGAGAGCGGCTCGGTGGTTTCGTTCGACCTGGAGCCCAACGACGGACGCCCGCTCGTCGTTCCGTCGCCCGGCCAGTTCGTCGTCCTCCGCCTTCGGCCCGACCCTGCCGCCGCGCCGCTGCTGCGAAGCTATTCGCTTTCAGGTGCTCCCAGCGCCGAGCGCTACCGGGTGAGCGTCAAGCTGGAACCGCACGGTGCCGCCGGTACATACCTGGATGCCCGGGTCGGGGTGGGTGGTGTAGTGGACGTAAGCGCTCCGCGGGGCAGCTTCACGTTGCAGCCGGGTAAGGTACCAGTCGTGCTCCTCAGCGCAGGTATCGGGGCGACACCCGTGATGGCGATGCTGCACGCGCTGGCCGGGGAGCACTCATCACGTGAAGTCTGGTGGGTCTTCGGCGCGCGCAATCGCGCGGAACATCCGTTTGCCCGGGAGTCGCGAGCTCTCATCGAGGGTCTGTCGCATGGCAGACACCATCTTCGGTACAGCCGCCCCGGTCCTGACGATCGGCAGGGCTCGGACTACGACGCTC
>DASSBA010000143.1:0-58956 GCA_035699205.1 Gemmatimonadales bacterium | reverse complement strand
CGACCTGATCCGCGGCAATACCTCGGGCTCCTACCGCCGCAACGAGTGTCTCAACGCGAATGACAGCGGCACCCAGACCGGCTGCGCGGCCCTGGACCGGTTGGTCGGTACCCAGGTCGGGGTGGGGAGCGTCGAGCTGCGGTTTCCCATCCTGAATCCCTCGTTCGGGCTCCCCGCGGCATTCCCGCCGATCGAAGGCGCGCTGTTCTACGACATCGGCGTTGCCTGGGACAACCAGAGCACGCTCAAGTGGAACCGGGACGCCGGTGACAGTCCGATCCGCGTGCGCACCCCGCTGCAGACCCTGGGCGCCTCGATCCGGGTGAACCTGTTCGGGTTCGCGGTGGCGCGGCTCGATTATTCGATCCCGCAGGAGCGCAGGGCCATCAAGGGGCTGTGGACGTTCAGCCTGGGGCCGACGTTCTAGGGGCGGTCGGGCGGCCTGACCGCCTCCCCGCCCCCCCGTCCTCCGTTTATCTTTCCCGCGTGAAGTTCCTCCCTGCCCTCATCACCGCCTCGCTGCTCCTTCTGCCGGCCTGCGGCCGGGAGCCGGAGCACCTTGCGCTGGACCAGAACCTCCACGGCGCGGCGCGTACCGCGGCACCTTCATCGGTGCTGAGGTTCCCGGCGGACGGCGGCGCCGCTCGGCTGTATCGCGTGCCGTCGCTCGAGCCGTCCTCCTGGAAGGCCGAGGACAAGATGCCGGCGGTCGAGCAGATCATCGGCGCCGATCCCGAGCAGGGGCTGGTCTTCGCGCTCGACCACAAACGCAACCTGGTGACGCTCGACCTGGAGACCCGCCGGGTGCGCACCTATCTCGAGCACGTGCGCGCCGCCGCCATCGGACCCGACGGGGCGCTCTACGCCGTGGACACCGGCAGCACCGTAACCCAGATGGTGCGGCGCGCGCCCGTCCGGTTCCGCGCCAAGCTGCAGGGCTCGCCCCGGGAGCTCCACGCGACGATGACCGGGGCCCTGCTCGCCCGGGTGGGCGAGAAGGCGCCGGTGCTCGAGGTGCTGGGCTCCGACCAGGCGCCCACGAGCATCACGCTCCCATCCGACGAGGTCGTACCCACCTTCTACGGCGATCTCGTGGCCGTCGCGACCGACACGGCCGTCATCCTGTACCAGACGCAGGGCAAGAACCAGCCGAAATCGATCCCGCTCTCCGGACACCCGCGTGCCGTGCTGTTCTCGCCGTCGGGGCACCGGCTCTACGTGGCGCAGCAGGATGCCGCGCTCCTCGTGCTGGACCGCTCCAGCGGCGACGAGCTCGAGCGGATCGAGCTTCCCGGACCGGCCAGGGGCCTCCGCGGCGGCGGGTTCGGACAGTGGCTGCTGGTGCAGCCCGCGGCCGGCGATTCGGCCTGGGTCATCGACATCGGCCAGGATCGGTTGAGCGGCACGGTGGCGGCACGCTGGACGGGGGATCTGCCGGCCATCGCCTCGCCCAACACGCTGCTGGTGCGCCGGGGCGACGACGTCGTGGCGCTGGACCTCGCCTCCAGGGGATTCGCCGAGACCGGACGAGTGGAGGGCGGCGCCGCCGACGAGTGGCTGCCGATTCCATGGCGACCCTCGGACGAAACCGAGGGCCAGACGGCCGCCGACTCGGCCGCACTCGCCAATGCCGACAGCGTGCAGGCGGGCCCGGGCGTCTACCTTCAGGTGAGCAGCTCGCAGAACCCGACCTGGGCCACCGAGCTGGCGGAGAAGCTGCGCAGCGCGGGGCTGCCGGCCTCCGTGCTGCCGCCGACCCGAAGTGACGAGGCGCACCGGGTCGTGCTGGGCCCCTATGCGACGCGCGAGCAGGCGGAGGAGACCGGCCGGAAGATCGGCATGCCGTCGTTCATCGTCTCGGCGCAGAGCGCGCCGGACCGCTGACCCCCACGCGCCGCGCTCGGCGGCGCGTCCACACCTCCATCGGCAGGACGCCCGCATGAAGCTCACCCGGCTGGAGCTGTCCGGCTTCAAGTCGTTCGCGGATACGGTCACCCTCACGTTCGAACAGGGCGTGACCGCCATCGTCGGCCCGAACGGCTGCGGGAAGTCCAACGTCTCCGACTCGGTGCGCTGGGTGCTCGGCGAGCAGTCGGCCCGACTGCTCCGCGGCGGCAAGATGGAAGACGTCATCTTCCAGGGCTCCACCGCGCGCCGCCCCGTGAACGTCACCGAAGTCTCCCTCTATCTCGACAACAGCGACGGCGATCTCCCGATCGCCTATCGCGAGGTGGTGGTGACCCGGCGGCTCTCCCGCTCGGGCCAGAGCGACTATCTCCTGAACGGCTCTCCGGTTCGCCTGCGCGACATCCAGGACCTGCTGCGCGGCACGGGGCTCGGCAGCGACGCCGGGGTCGTCATCGAAGCCAAGATGATCGACCTGCTGCTCTCCGACCGGGCCGACGAGCGGCGGTCGCTGTTCGAGGAGGCGGCGGGAATCGGCCTCTACCGCGACCGGAAGCACAGCACCGAGCGGCGGCTGGAAGAAACGGCGGCCGACCTCCAGCGGGTCGACGACCTGATCGCGGAGGTTCAGTCACAGATCCGGAGCCTGGCCCGCCAGCGCGGCAAGGCGGAGCGGCACACCAAGCTGATCGAGGAGAAGTTCGCGGTCCAGATCACCCTCGCGCGGCGCCTGCTCGACCGCCTGGCCGAGGAGGCGGCGGACATGGAGACCCGCTTCGCGGAGCTCTCCGAGCTGCTGCCCGCCATTCGCCGCCGCCTGGCGGACGGGGAGCAGCGGCGGGAGGAGGCGGCCCACGCGCGCGCGGCCGCGGAGGCACGGCGGACCGAACTCGGCCGCCGGCTGGGCACCGTGCGGGTCGAGCTGGGCAAGCTCGACGGCGACCTCGCCCTCGCCGCCGAGCGCCTGGCCAACGCCACCGCCCGGCGGCTCCGCGCGCACGAGGAGCGGGCCGTGATGGAGCATCGCGCCCAACAGGCACTGGTGGAGCGCGACTCGGCCGCCGGGGATCGGGACGCCGCCGCCATCGAGCACGAGCGCATCCGCGGCGAGCTTGCCGGCCGGGCCGAGGCGGAGGAGGATGTCCGCCGGCGTCTGGGCGAGGAGCGCGCGCGGGTGCGCCAGCGGGAGCAGGAGCTGCAGGCGCACGCGCAGACGCTCCGCTCGCTCGAAGGCGAGCGGGCCGCGCTCGAGGGCGAGCTGGCGTCCCTGCGCGAGCGGGCCGCCGGCGCTGAAGCGCACCGGGCGGAACTGCACGGCGAGCTGGCCGGCGCCGAGCGCCGGCGCGACCATGCGGTCGAGCGGGCCGGCTTCCTGAGCCATGACGCCAAGCGCGCTGCCGAGCAGGCGGAGCACACCCGCCATCTCGTGGCGGAGGCGCGCGAGCAGGAGGCCATGCACCGTTCCGACCGCCGGCGTGCTGAAGAGGCGCTGGCCCAGATGACGGCGCGCCGGCACGCACTCGAAGAGCTCGAGCGTGACCGCGTCGGCCTGGCGCCTGCCGCCGCGGCGCTCCTCGCCGCCCGCGACCGGTTCAACGGCGGTGTCCTCGGCCCGCTCAGCGATTTCGTCAGCACCGGCCGCGACGATGCCGAGCTCGCCGAGCGCCTCCTGGGCGACTGGATGCACGCCGTGCTCGTGCGGGACGGCGCCGCGGCCCGCGAGATCCAGGACTGGCACGCCGAGCACCAGCCCGGTTCGCTGGTGCTGCTGCCGCTCGACCCCGGACCGCTCGGCATGCCCAACGGACAGCCGCTGGACGACCGGCTCCGCGCCGATGGCCCGGCCGCGGAGTGGGTCCGCGCCGCGCTGGCCGGGTCGGAGGTCCTCGACACCGCAGGACGGGTGCTTCGGCGGGCGAGCGGCGCGATCTTCCTGTCCGGTGCGGCGGCGCCCTCGGGGCCGCTGCGGCGCCGGGCCGAGCTGGGGACGCTGGCGCACGAGGTCGAGCGCGGGACCGCGGCGCTGGCAGCGGCGGAGGGCGCCCTCCAGGCCACGCTCGCCCGACTGGCCGAGCGGGAGCAGGGGCTCGCCGCTGCTACCGGCGCCGCGGAACAGGCGCGGGAGGCGGAGCGTCAGGGATCGGCCGCGCGCGAGGACGCCGTCCGGCTGGCTGGCAACCTGGCCCGGGAGATGGCGGAGTCGGAGGCCCAGCTTACCCGTATTACCGAGCGGGTCACCCGCGCCGAGCAGCGGCTGGCCGAGATCGACGCGGCGCTGGTCGAAGGCGATCTCGCCCGCGGCCGGATGGACGAGGAGCTCGGCCGCGGGCGCGGCCGCCTCGCCGAGCTCGAGGCGGAGCAGGAGGCGGCCCGGGAGCAACGGGTGCACTGGCAGGTGCAGGAGGCGCATGTGGCCGGCGGCCTCCGCTCGGCCGAGGAGCGGCTGCAGCGCGCCGGCGGCATGCGCGAGGAAGCCGAGCGCGCCGCGCTGGCGCTGGCCGGCGAGCTCGCGCAGCTCGAGGCCGACCTGGGCGCGCTGAGCGCGCAGCAGGGCGAGTGGCGCGAGGCCCGGGCCGAGCGGCAGGTGGCCGTCCAGGAGCTCGAGAGCGCCAGCGGCGAGGCCGAGGCCGGGCTCGCCCGGGCCGAGGCGGCGCTCGCCGCCGCGGAGCGGGAGGTGGGGGGCTCACGCAGCGAGCTCGATGCCGCCAGCGAGGAGAACCACGGCCTCCAGGTCCGGCTCACCGAGGCGGCGGGCGCACGGCGGAGCGTCCTCGAACGGGTGGAGGCCGAGTGGCGCCGGCCGCTCGAGCAGCTCGTCGAGCAGGCGCCGCTGCTGGACCTCGACCTCGAGACGCTGGAAGCGGAGGCCTCGCGTATCCTCGCCGCCCTCGAAGCGATCGGGCCGGTCAACCCGCTGGCCGTCGAGGAGCACGCCGAGGAGGTCAAGCGGCTCGAGTTTCTGACCGCCCAGCGGGACGACCTCGTCGCCGCGCGGCAGTCGCTCATCCAGGCCATCCGGGAAATCGACGGCACCGCCCGGACCATGTTCCTCGAAACCTTCACGGCGGTGCAGGGTAATTTCAGCCGCGTGTTCCAGACGTTGTTCGGCGGTGGCGAGTGCGAGCTTCGCCTGGCCAATCCGGACGACCCGCTCGAGAGCGAGATCGACATCCACGCCGCGCCGCGCGGGAAGCGCACCCAGCGCATCCACCTGCTCTCCTCGGGTGAGCGCACGCTGGTGGCGGTGAGCCTGCTGTTCAGCATCTATCTCACCAAGCCGAGCCCGTTCTGCCTGATGGACGAGGTGGACGCGCCGCTGGACGACGCGAACGTGGGCCGCTTCACCCGCCTGCTGGACGAGTTCAAGGCCGATACGCAATTCCTGGTCATTACCCACAACCCGCGAACCATGCAGGCGGCCGACGCGGTCTATGGCGTGACGATGCAGGAGCCGGGAGTTTCGACGATCGTGGGAGTTCGGCTGGGGGAGGCGGAGCAGGTGGCATAGCCGTGGGTCGTGAGTCGTGAGTCGTGGCATGGGTCATGAATAGGGGGGTATGGGTGGCGGAATCCGCTACTCACGACCCACGACCCACGACCCACGACTCCTGAGGAGCTCTTCATGCTGATCGTCATGCGCCACGGCGCCGCCGAGGAGGAGGTCCGACGCGTGGTAGCCACCATCGAGGAGATGGGCTACCAGGCGCGGCCGATGCCCGGCCGTCAGCGCACTACCGTGGGCCTCGTGGGCAACGACGGTCGCGTGGACGGCTCCCGGCTGGCCGCGCTGCCCGGCGTCCAGGAAATTCTCCACGTCACCCAGCCGTACAAGCAGGTCTCGCGCGAGTGGCAGCCCGAGCCCACCGTCGTCCGCCTCCCCGGCGGGCTGAGCGTCGGCGGCGACGAGGTAATCGTCATGGCGGGCCCATGCTCGGTCGAGACCGAGCGCCAGATCCTGGACGCGGCCCGCGCGGTCCGTGAGGCGGGCGCCACCGTGCTCCGGGCGGGCGCCTTCAAGCCGCGGAGCTCCCCCTACGCCTTCCAGGGGCTCGGCCGTGCGGGGCTCAAGCTGCTGGCCCGGGCGCGCGAGGAAACCGGGCTCCTCGTCGTGACCGAGGCGATGGACGCGGAAGGGCTGGACCAGGTGGTCGAGGTGGCCGACATCGT
The DNA here is from genome assembly GCA_035699205.1 of Gemmatimonadales bacterium. Classification (GTDB taxonomy): domain Bacteria; phylum Gemmatimonadota; class Gemmatimonadetes; order Gemmatimonadales; family GWC2-71-9; genus CAVVWJ01. Next base: position 52,884 of record DASSBA010000143.1, on the reverse strand, counting down.
CCAGCTCGGCGCGCGCAACATGCAGAACTACTCGCTCCTCAAGCACGCGGGCCGCTGCGGCAAGCCGATCCTGCTCAAGCGCGGCCTGTCCGCCACCATCCAGGAGCTGCTCCTCTCGGCCGAATACATCCTGGCGGAGGGGAACCGGCAGGTGATCCTGTGCGAGCGCGGGATCCGGAGCTTCGACCCGTCCACCCGCAACCTGCTGGACCTGACCGCCATTCCGGTCGTGCACGGACTTTCCCATCTGCCGATCGTGGCGGACCCGAGCCACGGCACCGGACACCGCGCCATGGTGATCCCCATGGCGCGCGCCGCCGTGGCCGCGGGCGCGGACGGGCTGCTGGTGGAGGTGCACCCAGCGCCCGACCGCGCGCTCTCCGACGGCGCCCAGAGCCTCTACCCCGACCAGTTCGAGCGCATGATGAAGGAAGTGCGTCTGATCGCGGAAGCAATCGGCCGCCGCGTCGCCGAGCCCGCGGGAGCGCGCGCGTGAGTGCGCGCGCGGGCGTCCGTCTCCTCCTGCTGATCCTGCTCGCGCTCGCGGCGCCGGTGGCCGGCGCACGGGCGCAGGACGCGGATGCCATCGTCGGCCGGTCCTCGCGCGTCTACCGCTCCCTGTCGAGCCTCAAGGCGGATTTCGTGCAGGTGATCGACAATCCCATGATCGACAGCGCCGAGAGCCGCGGGACGCTGGTGCAGGCCGGACCCGACAAGCTGGCCATGCGGTTCACCGATCCGCCTGGCGAGGCCATCGTGATCGACGGCCGCTACGTCTGGATCTACACCCCGAGTACCACGCCGGGCCAGGTGATCCGGATGCCGGTGCCGAGCGGCGGGCCGGTATACGGCTACAACATGCTCGGCTGGCTGCTGGACCGGCCGGCCGAGCGATACACCGCCTCGTATGTGCGCGCCGACCGGCTCAACGGCCGGTCGGAGGACGTGGTGCAGCTGGTTCCCGCCGTGCCCGATCTGCCCTTCGAGCGGGCGGTGCTCTGGCTCGACCGGGACGACGGGCTGCCACGGCGGCTCGAGATCACGGAGCACTCGGGCGCGACCCGCACGCTCACGCTGTCGAAGGTCCGGGTCAACCAGTCAGTGCCGGACAAGACATTCACGTTCGACGTGCCGGGCGGAGTGCGGGTGGTGGAGCAGTGAGCGCGTGCTCCGGCCGGGCGCCGGTGGTGCCCTGCATGCACGAGTCACCCTGAGCGGAGCGAAGGAGCGCATACCGAGGCATGCCCCCTTCGCTCCGCTCAGGGTGACTCCATGAGAGCCCGACCCCTGCTCAACTTCGCCCGCTCAACTCCCCTCGCTCAACTCCCCTCCCGCAACTCCCGCTCCACCTCCGCCGCCGCCTCCGCCGGCAGCCCCGCGTCGCGCGCCAGCCTGAGGGCGGCCAGCCCGAGCGCCCGGTACAGCACCCCATCCTCCTTTCCGAGCACCGCCAGGTGCCGCCGCACCGTGGCCACGTCGCCGCGGCGGATCGGACCGGTGAGCGCCGCAATCGGACCGAGCACGAGGTTGGCTACGGAACCACGCATGAGCGGCAGGTACATCGCCGCGGCTTCCTCCGCCGCGATCCCGGCCTCGCGGGCGAGCCGCTCGGCCATATCGGCCAGCACGACGGTGTAATTGGAGGCGATTACCGCGCCCGCGTGATACGCCGGTTTGGCCCCCGGCGTGAGACGCACCGCGCGCATGCCGAGTGCCGAGGCCAGCCGCTCTCCCGCCGCGAGGGCACGCTCGTCGCCCTCGAGACCCGCGTACGAGCCGGCCAGGCGCTCCGGAGCACTCGACGGGTCGGCGATCGTCTGCAGCGGGTGGAACGAGCCCAAGCCGGCCCCGGTAGAAGCCAACGACTCGAGCGGGCGGCGGTCGAGGAGGCCCGAGAGGTGCAGCACCACCTGGTGCGCGCCGACGGCTCGCTCACGAGCCAGCTCCGATGCCAGCCCCGCGATGGCATCGTCCGGCGTCGCGATCAGCAGCAGCCCCGCACCGCGCGTCTCCTCCGGCCGGCGCGAGCGCGAGAGCAAGGTGACCTCGACGCCCGCGCGGTGAAGCGCAAGCTCGATCCCCCGACCCATGCGGCCGGGGCCGATGATCGCTACGGACTGCCACTCCGTAGGCGTCGTCATTGGACCCGGCGCCCGGAAACGAGTCACCCTGAGCGCAGCGAAGGGGACATGATCTCGGTCATGTCCCCTTCGCTGCGCTCAGGGTGACTCGCGGTGACTCGCGTGGACGTCAACGTCCGTCGCCGCGGTGCAGCCCTCAGTTCTGCGCCGTGGCCGCGGCACGGCTGGCGGTTGCCAGGCTGAGCAGGTCGCGCGGCGTCTGCGCCTTGCGCAGCAGCTCCATGGCCGTCTGCATCTGCTGGTCGTCGCGTGCGCGGCGGCGGAATTCCGCCGGCCGGCCGAAGACGTATCGGGCGATCTCGTAGCCCAGCTGCTCGGTGATCAGGCCGCTCGCCCCTTCGTAGACCCGGGGCGTCATCTCGATCCCCTTGGCACGCAGCCGCTGGTAGACCTGCTGGCGCATTTCCGGTGTCACGCTGAAGGACTCGGTCTGGACGGTGCCGCTGGTCTTGGCCTCGAGCGCGAAGCTCGTCAGGACATCCCGGTATTCGGGGAGATGGCTGCCCAGCGCCTTGGCGAACTCCCTCTCGCCCCCGGACAGCGTGTCGGGACGGATCACCAGGTCCGGGACGATCCCGCCGCCGCCACGCACGATCCGCCCGGCGTCGGTGTGGTATGCCGGCCGGCTCCGGATGGCCGAGTCGCTGTGCGCCTCGACCGGTGCCCCCGGCAGGGTGTCGCCCGCCTCGATCGCCGCCTGTTTCGCCTGCTCCTCCTCGTTCTTGGCGATGCGCTGGATGGTGCGGCCGCTCGGCGTGAACCAGCGGGCGGTCGTCAGCTTGAGGGCGACCCCGTCCCCCAGCGGGAAGAGCGTCTGGACGAGTCCCTTGCCGAACGTCGGGGTGCCCACGACGACCGCGCGGTCATGGTCCTGCAGCGCACCGGCGATGATCTCCGCGGCGCTCGCCGTTCCGTCGTTCACCAGCACCACGATCGGCAGCTCGGGCCAGGCCTGGCGCGCGGCGTCGTAGAATTCCTTGGTGGAACCGCGGGCGCGGCCACGGGTCGCTACGATTTCCTGCTTGGGATCGAGGAATAGGTCCGATACCTGCACGCCCTGGTCGAGGAGTCCGCCGGGGTTGAGCCGCAGGTCGAGGATCATCGACTTCATCCCCTTCCCCTTCATCCGCACGATCTCGCTGCGCAGTTCCTCCGCCGACGTCTCGGCCACCGGATTGAGCGAGATGTAGCCGACGCCACCATCGAACATGGTGCCCTGCGGGACCGAACGAATGTGGATCTGCGCGCGCGTGAGCGCGAACTTGATCGGATCCGCGACGCCGGAGCGGCGCACGGTGATCGTGACCTTGGAGCCGGGATCGCCGCGCAGCGCCTTCACCGCCTCCTCGTTCTTCCAGCCCTCGGTGCTCTTGCCATCCACCTCGATGATCTGGTCGCCCGTGGCAACTCCGGCACGCTCGGCGGGGGTCTCGGGCAGCGGTGCGACTACCGTGATCCAGCCGTCCCGGACGTCGATCTGAATGCCAAGCCCCGCGTAGTTCCCCGAGGTCTGCTCCGTCAGCGCCTTGTAGTCGTCCCCGGTGAGGAGCACGGAGTAGGGGTCCTTCAACTGCTCCAGCATGCCGCGGGTGGCGCGCTCGTACAGGTCCGTCTCGCCGATCGAATCGACGTAGTAGGCGCTCACGTGCCCCAGCACATCGTCGAACAGCCGCGCCTGCTGGTACACGTTGCCGCCACTCGCCACGCCTCGCTGCAGGAGCCAGCCGCCGCTCAGAAACGAGATCACCGCGACGAGTCCGATCAGACCCCAACGCTGCTTCATACTGCCTCCGGTGCTTCGGAATGCTCGGCGGGCCGACTGCCCGCCCGGATGATGCGTGCCACCTGCAGCTTAACTCCTTTTCCCACCGAACCGACGGGGATCCACCTGCGCGATCTCCTCCACGGCCGCCTGCAAGAGCCGGTCCGGCGGCAGGCACCCATCCAAATGTCGCACCCCGTCACCCCGCACCGCCAGGTAGTAGTCGATCACGCGGCGGTGGAACTCGGCGCTTTCCGCGTCCAGGCGGTCGAGCCGCTTGCCCGCCGCCACCTGCCGGGCGCGCCCCACCTCGGGCGGGAGGTCGATGATGAGTGTCAGGTCCGGCCGCCGCCCGCCCGCGGCTGCCCGGTTGGAGGGAAGCACCACCTCGGACGGCAACCCGCGGCCGGCCATCTGGTACGCCTCGGTGGACAGCGAGAACCGATCCGAGAGCACCACCCGTCCCCCGGCGAGCGCCGGTCCGATCACCGAGCTCACGAGCTCCGCCCGGGCGGCAAGATAGAAGAACAGCTCCGCAAGCGGTCCTACCGGATGCTCGGGATCGAGGAGCGCCTCGCGGGCAATCTCTCCCGCCCGCGTGCCCCCCGGCTCCCGCACGAGTACCGGATCCACGCCATGCCCCCGCATCCAGTCCGCCAGCGGGCCGGCCAGCGTCGACTTGCCCGAGCCCTCGGGTCCTTCCAGGACGACGAAGAGGCCGCGTCCCGTCATCCCAGGGTGATGATGCTGCTGGCCGAGCCCTTTTCCATGCCCTCGCTGATCTGCTGATTCACCTTGGCCATCAGCTTCTCGAAATTGGCCCGGGCGACGACATAGGCCTGCCCCACCGGACTGTTCTCCAGATCCCGCACGGCGGTCTCGTACGACTCGGCGGTGGCCGGGTCGGGCATCTGTCCGGTCGAGACCATCTGATCCACCTGACGCGCGAGGGTCTGGATCTGGTCCAGCTTGGCCACGGTGTCCTTGTCCTCACGAAGCGAAGCCTCGGCGCGCCGCAGTGTCTGATACTCCGTCGACTGACCGATCAACCTTCCGAGGTCCTGCGCCTTGTCCCAGATCACGAGGCATCGCTCCTTCGCGCGAGCAGGTAGCGCTCGCGTCCGAATAGGTCGGCATGTATGGCGACGTCGGTCCACCCCAGCGCGCCGGCCCGCCCGGCGCAGTCCGCCGACCGGGTGCAATCGATCTCGAGCGCCAGCCAGCCGCCGGGCCGGACGACCCTACGGCCCTCGTCCATGATCCGGGTCGTGGCCTCGAGCCCGTCGGTCCCGCTCGCCAATGCCAGCGCCGGCTCCCAGTCCCGGACGGCGGAGTCGAGGACCGCGTACTCGCCTGCCGTAAGATAGGGGGGATTGGAGACCAGCGCGTCGAGACCGCCCGGCCGGAACGGCGAGCAGAGATCCCCGCGGACCAGGGCGACCGGCGCATCCACCAGCCGCGCATTCTCCGCCGCGAGCCCGAGGGCGGCGGCCGAGAGATCGACGGCCAGGACCTCCTGATAGCCCCCTTCGGCAGCGAGGCTGAGGGCGAGGCACCCGCTTCCGGTCCCGACGTCGGCGATCCGGCCGGTGGGCGCGCGGGCGAGCACCAGATCGACCAGCCCTTCCGTTTCGGGCCGCGGGATGAGGGCCCGGCGGTCACATCGCAGGGTGAGGTGGCGGAAGCCGGTCCAGCCGGTCACGTAGGCCAGCGGCTCGCCAGTCGCGCGGCGCGCGACCGCGGACGCGTACGCCGCCGCCCGCTCCGGCAGCACCGGATCGTCGGGATGGAGGAGGGCGTGGCCCGGCGGTTCCCCCGGGAGGTTCGCCCAGAGGCGGCGTGCCTCGCGTCCCGCATCCCCGATTCCCGCCGCCTCGAGCGACGAGGCCCCCTCGGCGAGCAGCGCGCGCGCGGAGACAGCCGTCTCAGACCGCATCCTGCTCCTGCCGGCTCGCCACCCGAAGCGCCTCGACGAGCCCGTCGAGATCGCCGTTGATCACGTCGGCGAGATTGTGCACCGAAAGGTTGATCCGATGATCGGTGACACGGCTCTGCGGAAAGTTGTAGGTGCGGATCTTGGCCGAGCGGTCGCCGGTGCCGACCATCGCGCGGCGATCGCGGGCGCGCGCGGATTCCTGTTCGGCGATCATCCGGTCGAGCAGCCGTGCCCGCAGGACTTCCATGGCCTTGATCTTGTTCTGAAGTTGCGACTTCTGATCCTGCTGGCTGACGACCAGCCCGGTTGGCAGGTGGGTGATCCGAACGGCACTGTCGGTAGTGTTGACGCTCTGGCCGCCAGGTCCCGACGAGCGGAATACGTCGATCTTGAGGTCCTGCGGATCGATCCGGATGTCCACCTCCTCCGCCTCGGGCAGCACCGCCACCGTGGCCGCCGAGGTGTGAATCCGCCCCTGGGTCTCCGTGGCGGGGACGCGCTGGACGCGGTGAACGCCGGATTCGCGCCGCAGCAGCCCGAACGCCTCCGGTCCGCGCACGGCGACGATGGCCTCCTTGAGGCCGCCCAGGGTGCCGTCGCTCAGCGACATCGGCTCCCACCGGAGGCCGTGCCGCTCGGCATAGCGCTGGTACATGCGGTAGAGATCCGCGGCGAACAGGGCCGCCTCGTCCCCGCCGGTTCCGGCGCGGATCTCCATGATGGCGTCACGGTCGTCGTGCGGGTCCCGGGGAACGAGGAGCGAATGCAGCGCCTCGGAGACGGTCGCGATTTCGGCGGGCAGCCGGGTCAGATCGGCCCGGGCCAACGCGGCCAGCTCGGGATCCGCCTCGTCGGCGAGCTCCCGAGCGTCCTCGAGTTCACGTTCCAGCCGGGCGAGCCGGTCGGCCAGGCGCACCACCGGGGCAAGCCGAGTGTGCTCCCGGCCAAGAGACTGAAGCTGAGCCGGATCCCGGGCAACCGCCGGGTCGGCGAGGGCCTGGCCGACCTCCTCCGCCCGCTGCAGCGCCTGGCGGAGTCGGGCCTCCATCAGCTAGGCCTTGGGCGCGACAGCCGGCTCGGTCTGGTACTTCCGGCGGAAGCGATCGACGCGACCGGCCGTGTCCACCAGCCGCTGCTTGCCGGTGAAGTAGGGATGGCACTGGGCGCAGACTTCGACGTGGATGGACGCGGCGGTCGAGCGGGTCTCGAACGAGTTCCCGCAGGCGCAGACGGCCATGACCTTCTTGTAGGTCGGGTGCAGATCGGGCTTCACGGAACGGCTCCTGTCGGTTGGTGCGAAGCCGGTAAACATAGCGGGGATGGGGGGTTAATGGAAGACGGAAGGACGGAAAGACGGAAGGACGCAAGGACGGAAGGCGAGGACGCGGAAGCTGTCGCTTTGCGCTGCAACCCTTCCGTCTTTCCGTCTTTCCGTCCTTCCGTCCTGATTGACAGCCCCCCCAACCGCAAGTATGGTACCCTCAACCACTTCCGCCCCTGCGAGGCCCGAGTGCCCCTGTCACCGATCGAAGTTCTGCGCAAGGTCCCGCTCTTCTCCGGCCTGGGGGAGACTGACCTGGCGGCGTTCGCCGAGCTGACGCGCGAGCGCAGCTACCCCAAAGGCAGTGTCATCGTCTTCGAGGACGATCCCGGCGACGCCCTCTACCTGGTCGCGGCAGGACAGGTGAAGGTGGTCATCATCGCCGAGGACGGCCGCGAGGTCATCCTGAGCGTGCTCGGCGAGGGGAGCTTCTTCGGCGAGATGGCTGTCATCGACGACGAGCCCCGGTCGGCGCACGTGATCGCGATGGAGGATTCCGGGCTGCTCGTGCTCCGGCGCGAGGACTTCTATTCCAGGCTGCGCAGCTCGCCCGAGGTGGCGATCTCGCTGCTGCGGGAGATCTCGCGCCGGCTCCGGCGGGCGGACGAGAAGATCGGCAGCCTGGTGTTGCTCGACGTCAACGGCCGGGTGGCCCACCTCCTCCTCCGCATGGCCGACGACGAGGGAGGGGATCACATCACCCGGAAGCTGACCCACCACACCATCGCCCAGATGATCGGCTCGAGCCGCGAGACCGTGTCACGTACGATGCGGAACCTGGTCGAGCGCGGGATCATCCAGGTGACCCGCAAGGAGATCACCCTGCGCGACCGGCGCTCCCTCATGCTGGCCGCCCGGCGGGCGTGAACGCAGTCACGCCGGTGCTGTGACTGCGCACCCGGCTGGGAAGGCACCGCGGGAGAGAGCTTCAGGGATGCTCCCTTCCTCTGGGTGGACGGCGTGTCGTTCCGCCTGACTTTCTGGGGCACCCGCGGCTCCATTCCGACGCCCGGCCCGCAGACCACGCGGTACGGCGGGAACACGGCGTGCATCAGCCTCGCCGGGCCGGATGGGCGCCTGGCCATCCTCGATGCAGGCAGCGGGCTCCGCCCGCTCGGTCACGAGCTGATGCGGGGGCGCGGGCGCAAGCTGTCGGCCGACATCCTCCTGTCGCATACCCACTGGGACCATATCCAGGGCCTCCCGTTCTTCAAGCCGCTCAGCGCGAGCGGCAACCGATTCTGCGTCTATGGCGCGGCGCAGGAAGGCGTGCCGCTGCAGGAGATTCTTCGCCGGCAGATGGATCCGATGGTGTTCCCCGTCCCGCTCGAGGCCCTCGCGGCCAGGATCGAGGTCCACGACATCGTCGAGGGCGAGGTGCCGCTCAGCGACTTCCGCGTCCGCGCGTTCCGGTTGCGACACCCGGGTACCACCCTGGGCTACCGGGTCGCCCCGACCGCCGGCGGGCGGGAGATCGCCTACCTCACCGACAACGAGCTCGGCCCCGGTGGCACGTATCCTGTATCGGAGGACTGGCGCGATCGGCTGGTACGGTTTCTGGAAGGCACGGATACCCTGGTGCATGACGCGATGTATTCGGATGAGTTCATCCGGCTTCGAGCGGGGTGGGGACACTCCACCCCGCGCGAGGCGGTGCGGCTCGCCGCCGATGCGGGGTGCGCCCGGCTGATCCTGTTCCACCACGAGCCGGAGCACGACGACGCCACGATCGAACGCCTGCTGGCGGATGCCCAGGCACACGCTCGCGAGGTCGCGCCCAGGCTGGTCGTGGAAGCGGCGGCGGAAGGCACCGGATTCTCCCTCTGAAAGGAGCCGCCATGCAACGCGCAACGCGGTGGGTCGGGGCGGTCGCGGCCCTGCTGGCCGCCACGCCGCTGCCGGCGCAGAGTCCGGCGGCCGTGATCGCCGTACTCCCGTTCGAGAACAGCGGGTCGTACGGGCAGGACAAGGAGAACTTCGAGGCGCTGGAGGTCGGGATCCCCGCAATTCTTTCGGGCTCGCTCGCGGCGCATCCCGGGCTTCGCGCCGCCGACCCGGCCGCGGTGCGCCAGGCGATGGAGCAGAAGCATCTTGGCGACGTCCGCCGCATCGATGCCGCGTCGGCGACGGAGGTGGCCAAGGCCGCCGGCGCGCGCTATGTCGTCACCGGCAGTTTTGCGGACTTCTACGGGAAGTTCCGGATCAACGCACGGGTCGTGGACGCACGGACGGGCCAGATCCTCAAGGTCGTGTCCAACGACGACCCCAAGCTGCAGGACCGGGCACAACTTGCCGCAATCCTCCAGCTGGTCGGTGAGCGGATCGTCGCCGCCCTGGGACTCCCGCCCTACCCCGCGGAGGCCGCCGCCCGTCGGAGCGCCGTCCCGACCGAGGCGCTGACCGAGTACAGCCGCGGACTCCTGTTCGAAAGCCGGGGGGACAAGGCCAGAGCCGCCGAGGCATACCAGCGCGCGCTCAGCGCGTATCCCGGATACCCTGACGCGCAGGACGGGCTGCAGCGAGTGCGCGGGGCGTAGGGCCGCCGCTCCGGAGCCTCCCGAGCGCTGCCGCGATGCCCACCTGGGCGGGCAGCGCCATCGCGATGATGGGTCCGTTCACCTGGTCGAACCCCGGCAACAGCTTCAGCACCAGACCGAGGCCCGACAGTCCCGCCACCACGACCGCCGCAACGTAGCCGAGGCGCGCGGCGCCTCGCCCGCGGAGCGCGGCCGGCAGCGCTGGGAGCACCAGCAGCGCGAGCGGATCGAGCTGCAGCAGGTTCTCGTTATGGTAGGCGGCCACGTGATCGGTGAGCCCCCAGAGTCCGGCGAGCACCAACCCCGCCAGCCCCGCGACGACCGCCCACCCGCCCACGATCAGCAGGAACCCGAACCGCGCCGCGGCGTGCCGCCGCGCGGACCGCGCCAGGAGCAGCGCGCCCCCGCCGATGCCCACCCCCAGGGCCAGGTACCACGGCAGCCATCGCGGCGGCCTGGCTGGCGGCATGGGCGCGGACGACTCGAAGATCGTCCACTCGGAGCGCACCAGCGGCACGAGGCCGCCGCCCGGCCCCGGGACCGTCACCCGGCGCACGTGCTCCCGCATGGCCAGCGGCAGAAACATCTCCTCCCATGCAGAGATCGGCCGGTCCACGCCTTCGCCGAGCGCGAGCAGCAGGCCGGTGAACACCAGTGGATCATTGGCCGTGAGACGCTGCGTGTGGAACCGATACGTAGTGCCGGCCGGGATGACGGCCGTCTGCTCACGCAATGCGCCGTTCAGTACCCGATCGAGCGCGTCCCGGACGCGGGTCGAGCAGTTGTCCCGGTAGTAGTCGTAGTGGTAGAAACGATGCTCGGGCTCGGCGTTCCACTGCAGGAACTCCTGCAACTGGATCCTGGCCCGCAGGGGAAGCTCGAGCTCCTGCACCCAGATGGAGCGGTTGTCGCGTTCGTACTGGTCCACGTATCGCTGTGCCGGAAAGCCCGCCATCCAGTACCACATCTGCCCGCGCACGAAGCGCAGGATGAAGTTCTCCTGCCGGAAGTCGAACAGTCCGTAGTTGTAGGCTTCGTCGGTGCCGTGGACCGGGTCGTGGATCCAGATGGCGTTGTGTCCGAAGCGCTCCCAGACCTGGCGGCCGGGGCCGAAGGTCATGAGGTAGACCTGGAGCTCGGGGGAGGTGTTGGCAGACGGAGAGGCGGAGGGAGGGAGGGACGGAGAGGGCTCCCGGGCGGCGAGATGAGATAGCGGAAGCAGGCAAGCCATGAGGAGCGGCACGAGGAGCCCCCGCGTCGCCCACCGTTCCGTCCCTCCGTCGCTCCGACCCTCCGACCTCACAGAACCACGTCCCGCCCGTCCTCGGCCGACTTGTAGATCGCGTCGAGGATCCGGTGGAGCACCAGCTGGTCCTGCAGCGAGGCGACCTTGGCGTCGCCCGCGACCGCGGCCTCGAAGTGCGCCCACTCCGCGCGGTAGGAGGCGGTGAAGGCGTTCTCCCGACTGCCCGACGCCGTGGGCGAAACGTCCATCGGCATGCCGTGCATGTCCTTCCACACGGTGAGCGGGTTGATGGCGGCCGTGCCTTTGCTGCCGCGGAGCCCGACCCCGAACCGCTCGCCCTCGCCGAGATGGTGCCAGGTCACGTCCACGAACAGCGACATGCCGTTCTCGCAGACCACGAACGCGCTGCCGCTCTGCTCCACGGCCCGCTCGCGCCCCGCGCTGTCCAGGCAGGCGCTGACGCGCACGGGCGTCGGCATGCCGCCCAGCCAGAGGCCGAGGTCGAGCACCGAGAGCCCGAGGTCGAGCATCGCCCCGCCGCCCGCCAGATCGCGACGCTGCCGCCAGCCGAGCTGGTTCCGGCTGGGACGGAAAATGTGCCAGCTTCCCCGCACGCTCTCGATGCGGCCCAGCTCGCCGCTCTGGACGAAGCTCCGCACGATCTGCACGTCGGGCCGGTAGCGGTGGTTCATGCCGACCATGACGACGCGGTCGCGCTTCTCGGCGGCGCGGAGGATCCGCTGGGCGCTGGCCGCGGTCACCGTCAGCGGTTTCTCGACCAGGACGTGGAGGTTGGCCGAGAGGGCCGCCAGGACGTGGGCCTCGTGCAGGTGATTGGGCGAGCAGATGACGACGGCGTCCAGCATCTCGCCCCGCAGCAGATCTTCGATGTCGTCGAGCGCATCCTTCACCCCGAAGCGGTCCGCGAGCGCACGGGCCTTGGGCAGGTCGGTGTCGCAGATGGCCTGCACCTCGACCGTCTTGAGCTTCTTGAGTACGGGCAGGTGGGCGACCTGGGCGATCGCCCCGCCGCCGATGATCCCGACCCGCAGGCGCTCGCTCGTGGCTCGGCTGGCGGTCATTGCGGTGCCTCCCTCGTCAGTAGAGTCGCTCGAGCACGGCGCCCGGGTAGTACGCGGAGAGGATGCGCTCGTGGTCCTGCCCCGCGCGCGACCGGCCGACCGCGCCCCACTGGCAGAAGCCGACGCCGTGGCCGGCGCCGGCGCCGTCGGCCGCGAGACGGGTGACACGGCGCCCCGCTCCGGTGACCGTCAGCGCGAAAGTGGCACTCCGCAGGATCTCGCCGGCGGCGGGGCTGAGCACCCGCCGCACACTCGGGCCCTCGACCTGCACTTCCTCGCGGGGGAGCCCGATGCTGAGCCGCCCGACCCGACCCGACGGGGTGCGGTACGCGACGCGCACGTCGCGCACCTCGCCGACTTCGCTGCCGGCCACGCCGGCTGCCGCAGGAAGCGTGCGCCGGAGCGTAGCCCGCAGCGCCTCGCCGGTCCACTCCTCGTGCCAGCGATATCGCGGCGAGATACTGCAGTAGACGGTGCCGTCCGCGGCCACGTCGGGAACCGACCGGAGATACGGCCGGTCGGCGGCCCGGAAGACCTCGGTACCGTCCGCGGTCCGGCCGCCGCACGTGGAATAGAAGAACGCGTCGATCGGCGCACCGCCGTACGTCAGGACCTGTCCGCGAGTGGCCGCTACCGCCTCGCGGCCCTCCGGCGTCTCGGCGCCGGCGCCACCGTAGACCTGATCGGACACTGTGGCATAGAGATCGAACCCCAGTGCGTCCCACCGCCGGAGGTTCCGGAGTGCGTAGGTGCGCGAAACGACGGCCTGCGCGCGCAACGCCTCCTGCTCCGCGCTGCTGCGGCGCCCCATCTCGGCCGAGACGACGCCGGCGAGGTACCACTCGAGCGGCACGCGGTCCACGATGGTGAGACCGGCGCTGTCGCGCAGGGCGCTGACCGAGCCGCGGTACGTCCGCCCGTCGATCCGCACCAGGGCCTGGGGATCGGGGGAGGAGATCTCGAGTACCTCGGAGGGCGCGATGGCCGCGCCGCTGGGCGACATCGCAACGACGCCCGTGCCGCGAACCGCGACCCGCCACGACTCTCCTTCCGGAATTTCGGCCAGGCGCGCGCCCGAAGGGTCGCTGACGCTGAGCCCGGCCGGTCCCGCGATGGTGGCGGACGCCGCGCCCACCAGGACTCCCACCCGGATCACCGGCTCGGCCGCGGTGGGGGCCGGGCCGGGCCGGGCCGCCGAAGGCGCGGGCCGCGGCGGCGGGGGACCGGGCGATGGCGGGGGACCCGGTGACGGCGTGGGGGGCGGCGGCGGCGCCGTCGGGGTGCAGCTGGCCACGGCGACCGCCAGAGCCGCCGCCGCCCCCAGCAGCGGGCCGCCCCAGCGCGCGAGCATGCGCCGCCGGCGGACCTCAGCCGCGATAGTTGCCAAACTTGAGCTCGATCCCGAAATCCTGGCCCCTGAGAAACGCGATGATCGACTGCAGCTCGTCGCGCGACGGAGCCGTCACCCGGATCTCGTCGCCCTGGATCGTCGCCTGTGCCTTCTTGAAGCCGCCGTCCTTGATGGCCTTGATGATTTTCTTGCCGGTGTCCTGCGGGATACCCTGGGTGAGCTTCACGGTTCGCCGGACCGACTGGCCCGTGCCCTGCACCGGCTCGCCGACGTCGAGGTTCTTCACCGGGACGCCGCGCTTGATCATCCGGGTCTGCAGCACGTCCACCAGCGCGTCCATCCGGAACTCGTCGTCGGCCGAGAGGCGGATCTCCGCGGCGGGGCGGTCGAACTCGATGGTGCAGTGCGTGCCCTTGAAGTCATAGCGCTGGCCGATCTCCTTCAGCGCCTGGTTGACCGCATTGTCGACCTCCTGGAGATCGGCGCCGGTGGACACGTCGAACGAGGGGTTGCTGGCCATGGGCGTCGGGCAAGATGAGAGAAATGGAAAACCGATTGGGTGTCGCCGAGTGCCGGAAGGATTACCCTCCGCCCCCGTGCTTGACAACCCTCCGATCGGCCGCTAGTGTTTCCGTCCGGCGGTTGATTTAGGGCCACTTGCTCCCGCCGGCTCACCGGCATTGCCGGCGGGCAAACCAAAGAGCTAAAGCGCCGGACGATCGCCCTCCGCGCGCACCAGGCCGGAGGGCGTTGCATTTGCCCTCGCTCACGCTGACTCAGGAACGTGCGATGCTCTGCCGCCGCGTCGTCCGCTGTCGAATGATTCCCTGTCCGCCCCGACCGGGGTGGCCGGCGTCGGCGGCGCACGTGCGCGGAAGCGGCTTGTAGGCTTCCCACCCGGCACCGAGGCCCGGACCCCTCTCCCGAGCGGTCGGGGCCTTTTCGTTTTCCCCCATGCGAGGAGCACCGCACCATGACCTATCACCCCGACACCCTGGCGGTCCACGCCGGGCAGGTGCCCGACCCGACCACGAATTCGCGGGCCGTCCCGATCTACGCCACGACGAGCTTCGTGTTCAACGACACCCAGCACGCCGCCGATTTGTTCGGCCTGCGCGTATTCGGCAACATCTACACCCGCATCATGAACCCCACGAGCGACGTGTTCGAGAAGCGCATGGCCGAGCTCGAGGGCGGCGTCGGGGCGCTGGCGGTGGCGAGCGGGCAGTCGGCGACGGTGCTCACCATCCTCAATCTGGCCCGCACGGGTGATAATTTCGTCACCTCGCAGAACCTGTACGGCGGCACCCACAACCTGTTCGCGTACACGCTGCCCAAGTGCGGCATCACGGCCCGGTTCGTGGACATCCACGATCTCGACAAGGTGCGGGCGGCGATCGATGCGGGGACCCGGCTGCTGTTCGTGGAGACCATCGGAAACCCGCGCCTCGACGTCCCCGACCTCGAAGCGCTCGCCGAGATCGCGCACCAGGCGGGCATACCGTTCGTGGTGGACAACACGTTCGGCGCGGCCACGCTTTCGCGTCCCATCCAGTACGGGGCGGACGTCGTGGTCCACTCGGCCACCAAATGGATCGGCGGGCACGGCACGGCCATCGGCGGCGTGGTGGTGGATGCCGGCCGGTTCGACTGGACCAGCGAGCAGGCGCGCGCGCGCTTTCCCGAGTTCACCAGCCCCGACCCGAGCTATCACGGCCTGGTATACACCGACGCGTTCGGCCCTGCGGCGTTCATCATCAAGCTGCGCGTGCAGCTCCTCAGGGACCTCGGGCCCGCGCTGTCACCCTTCAACTCGTTCCTGTTTCTCCAGGGGCTCGAGACCTTGCCGCTCCGCATGCAGCGGATCTCGGAGAACGCGCTCGCGGTGGCGCAATGGCTGGATCGGGATCCGCGGGTCGAGTGGGTGTCGTACCCGGGCCTCGAGTCCCACCCGGAGCATCGCAACGCGGCCAGATACCTCACGGGTGGGTTCGGGGGCGTGCTCACCTTCGGCGTGAAAGGCGGGCACGCGGCCGCCAGGGCGCTCATCGATGGAGTGAAGCTGTTCTCGATGCTGGCCAATGTCGGCGACGCGAAGTCGCTCATCATCCATCCGGCGTCCACGACCCACGAGCAGCTCAATCCCGAGCAGCAGCGCGCCAGCGGGGTGACACCGGAGCTCGTGCGACTGTCGCTCGGACTGGAGGACGTGCGCGATCTGATCGCCGACCTCGACCAGGCGCTCGGCGCGCCCGCCGAGACCACCAAGGCACGTCCGGCGGCCACAGCCGCGGCCGCGCGGTGAGCAATCGACTCGTCGTGAAGTTCGGCGGCGATGCGCTCGCGACGCCCGAGCGCATCGCCGCCGCCGCGCACCGGGTGGCACTACGGCGCCGGACGCACGCCGTCGTCGCGGTCGCGAGCGCCCGGCGCGGCGTCACCGATCATCTGCTCGGCCTCGTCGAGCAGGTGCGCGAGGCGATGCCGGGACGCGGAGCGCCCGCGCGGGGCGGGCGGGCCGCGTCGGATCGTGCCGTGGCGAGCGGTGAGCTGGTCGCGGCGTCGCTGCTCGCCGTCGCGCTGGGCGAGCTCGGGATCGATGCGGTGGTGCTGGACGCGCGCGAGGCGGGCCTGCACAGCACCGCCGACGCGGGCGGCGCTGCCCTGACCACGCTTCGACCCGGGCGCCTCGAGCGCCTGCTGGCCCGGGGGCGGACACCGGTGGTCACCGGCTTCCAGGGATGGCACCGGGGCCGGCTCACCACGCTGGGACGCGGCGGATCCGACATCACCGCCGTGGCCCTGGCCGGCGCGCTCGGCGCCGAGAGCTGCGAGCTGGTCAAGGACCCCGGCGCGCTGCACACGGCCGACCCCAGGCTGGTACCGGAGGCCCGGCCCATCGAGCGCGCGACCCACCGGTTCCTGACCGAGGTCGCGCGCGCGGGATCCCGGGTCATTCACTATCTCGCCGCGGCTCAGGCGGAGCGGGACGCCCTGCCCTTGCGCTTCACCTCGTTGCACGGAGGGGGCGAGCCCGCCACCGAAGTCGGCGCCATCGAGGACGATACGCTCGCATTGGCCGTCGTGGTCGGCGACGGCCACCACGGCATGCTGCCCGCCACGGTCGGCGGCGCCCGGGTGGCCGCCGTCAGCGTCGTGACCGCGTCCCCCGACGACCGGGTCCAGCGCGCGACCGCCGAGGCCGTCGTGGCGCGGACCGGAGTGCCGGTGTTCCGCACCGTGCAGCGGGAGCACGCCATCGGCTTTCTGGTCCCCGCGGCCGACGGCGGCCGGATTCTGCGGGCACTTCATGCAGCGCTCCATGTCGCGTCGGCTCCGGAAAATCCGGGTCGGAGAATGTGTGCTGGATGAACCGCCGGCACTGATCCAGGACCAGGCGCCCACCCGCGACCTGGAGCTGGGCACGCTCGTCACGGTCGGCGGTCGACCGCTCTCCGGACTCCGGCTGCGCTACCGCGTGATCGGCAACACGCAGGCGGCTCGCGACAACGGCTGGATCCTGCTGTTTCACGCCCTCACCGGCAGCGCCGACGTCGCGCAGTGGTGGGGACCGCTGGTGGGTCCCGGCAAGGCCCTCGACACGTCGCGACATGCCGTGGTCTCGGCCAACCTGCTGGGGAGCTGCTACGGCTCCACGGGCCCGCGGGAATGGGCCGACGGGCACGACGATCCCTTTCCCGAGCTCACTCCGGCGGACCTCGCCGCGGCGCACGTCCCGCTGCTCGAGGGTCTCGGTGTGGAGCGGATCGCGCTGGCGACCGGCGGCTCGCTGGGCGGCATGGTGGCGCTCGAATGGGGTCGTCGCTCGAGCGTTCCGGTGGACCGGCTGGTCGTCTTCGCCGCACCCGCGGCCACATCCGCCCAGGCCATCGCGTGGAACACGGTGCAGCGGATGGCGATCGAGGCCGATCCGGCGTGGCGGGACGGACGGTACCGCGCGGGCGAGGGCCCGGCGGCCGGGCTCGCCGCCGCGCGAGCGCTGGCGATGATCACCTACCGGAGCGGGATCGAGTTCGACGCGCGGTT
The DNA here is from genome assembly GCA_035699205.1 of Gemmatimonadales bacterium. Taxonomy (GTDB): domain Bacteria; phylum Gemmatimonadota; class Gemmatimonadetes; order Gemmatimonadales; family GWC2-71-9; genus CAVVWJ01. The sequence goes on along the minus strand of DASSBA010000143.1, from coordinate 35,461 downwards.
CGGCCGCGTCTCGTCGCGCACGCCGGGACGCTTCGACGTGGATCACTACCTGCGGCGGCAGGGTGAGAAACTGGTGGCCCGCTTCGATGCGGCGAGCTACATCGCGCTCATGCGCGCCATGGACCTCCACGACGTGGGTGACCTCGCGGGCGCCGCGCGCGCGACGGCGGCGCGAGTGGGGATCGTGATCGGGGTGGGAGTCGACTCGGACCTGCTCTACCGGGCGGACGAGGTGCGGCACTGGACCGACGCATACCGCACTGGCGGGGTGGACGCGCGCTACCGCGAGATCGCGTCGGTCGCCGGGCACGACGCGTTCCTCATCGAATGGGACCAGGTGGAGGCGATCCTGCGGGAGGGGGAGCCGACAGGAGGCGAGAGCGGTGAGCGGTAAGCGGTGAGCGGTAAGAGGTGAGCGGTAAGCGGTAAGAGGTGACTGGGCGTAACCACCGCTTACCTCTCACCTCTCACCTCTCACCGCTCACCACTCACCGCTTACCGCTCACCGCTTACCGCTCACCTTTTAGATGTCGCGATACCGCCCATGGCGGCCACGATGGCGCTGGAGCCGCTCGCCGTGGCGCTGCATGTGCTCACCCCAGCGCTCCCGTTGCCGGCCATTCCGCTGCCAGGCCCGGCCGCGATACGGATGTCCGCGCCGCTCCAGCCTCCGGCCCCGGCGTTCCATTCGCTCGCCCTGGCGTTCCAGCCGCTCGCCGCGCCACTCCCGCCGCTGGCCGTGACGCTCGAGCGCGCGCTCGTGATGGCGGTGCCGGCCGGCATCCTGCCGCAACTCCGGGCGGGGCTGACCGAAGGGATTGGGCGCGTCCGCCTGGGCCGTGAGGGGCGCGGCCGCGCTCAGGACTCCGGCGGCCGTCAGCGTGAGCAGCCGTCGCATGCCGATCATCGCATCCTCCCGCGGCTGGCGCCGCATGGGTCGTTTCGGGTAGGCAACGGAGGGGGAGACGGGGAAGCGGGGCGTGCGTTAAGGCGCGACCGGCCGCACAGCGGGGGAGGAGCGGACTCGGGCGGACGCGCCCCGGCTCAGGCCAGGAAGCTCTCGAGCGCGCGGGCGCGGCTCACGTGGCGGAGCCGGCTGAGCGCCTTCTCCTTGATCTGACGCACCCGCTCGCGGGTGATGCCGAGCAGGCTGCCGATTTCCTCCAGCGTCATGGGCTCGGGACCGTCGAGGCCGAAGTACAGCCGGAGGATCTTGGCCTCGCGCTCCTTCAGCGTCGAGAGCACCTCCTCGATCGACTCGGTGAGGGCGTGCTCGAAGGTCTCGGAGTCGGGCCCGGGATTCTGGGTGTCGGGGAGGTAGTCGAGGAGCTTGTTGTCCTCCCCGGGGGTAAGCGGCGCGTCGAGCGAGAGATGGTTCTGCGAGATGGAGAGCGTCTTCTGCACCTCCTCCATCGAGATGTCCATGCCCTCGGCGATCTCGGAGGGGGTGGGCTCGCGCCCCAGTTCCTGGAGCAGCGCCGAGGACCGTTTGCCGATGCGGTGGAGCGTGCCGGCCCGGTTGAGCGGCACCCGCACGATGCGACTCTGCTCGGCCAGCGCCTGCAGGATGGCCTGCCGGATCCACCAGACCGCGTAGGAGATGAACTTGATCCCCTTGGTCTCGTCGAACTTGTGCGCCGCGCGGATGAGGCCGAGGTTGCCCTCGTTGATGAGGTCGGCGAGCGAGACGCCCTGGTTCTGGTACTTCTTGGCCACCGAGACCACGAAGCGGAGATTGCTGCGCACGAGCTTGTCCAGCGCCTCTGCCTCGCCCGTGCGGATCCGCTGGGCAAGGCGCACCTCTTCCTCCTGCGGGATCAGCGGATACTTGCTGATCTCGCGGAGATACTGATCCAGCGATCCTTCATCGAACGAAGGACCCCGCCGGCCGGCACCAACCTGCATTGGACGCATGCGACTCGACCTCGGACTCGATGGGCGGGACTCGTGCAGCGGCGCTGAAGACGAAACCTCACGAACCTTACTCTCCGGCCAGACGCCGCGCAACCACTCCGACACACCGGCGCGGGTCACCGGTCATTCATCACACGCGAACGGCGACGCGCTACACGTCATACGTGTCGATCTGCGCGCGCTGCAGGCGGCCGGAGTAGTCCACGTATCCCACCTTGGTCTCCGAATAGAAATCGTAGACCTCCCACCCCCCCTCGCGGTGCCCGTTCCCGGTGGCCTTCACCCCGCCGAACGGCAGGTGCGCCTCGGCGCCGATGGTCGGGGCGTTGACGTAGGTGATGCCGTTGGCGAGCTCCTGCAAGGCGCGGAACGCGAGGCTCACGTCACTGGTGTAGACGCTGCTCGAGAGGCCGTAGCGCACCCCGTTGTTGACGCGTACCGCCTCGTCGAACGAGCCCACCCGGACCACGCTGAGGACCGGCCCGAAGATCTCCTCCTGCTCGAGGCAGCTCCCCGCGCGCACGCCGGCGAACACCGTCGGCCGGTAGAACCAGCCGGCGGCTAGCTTCCCGCCCGGCGCCTTTCCGCCGGTGAGGAGCTCCGCGCCCTCCTCGCGGCCGATCTCGACGTAGCGCTCCACGTTGGCGCGTGACGCCTCGTGGATGAGGGGACCGACGTCGGTCCGGTCGCCGCGGCCGTCGCCCAGGCGCAGGGCCTCCGCCGCGTCCACCAGCCGGCGCAGGAAGCGGTCGTGCACCTTCCGGTGAAGGATCAGGCGGCTGGTGGCGGTGCAGCGCTGCCCGGTGGTGCCGAACGCCCCCCACAGCACACCCTCGAGGGCGAGGTCGAGATCGGCGTCGTCCATCACGATCATGGCGTTCTTGCCGCCCATCTCCAGCGAGAGGCGCTTGTGCATGCGCCCGCAGGTCTCGCCGATGATGGCGCCGGTCGCGGTGGAACCGGTGAAGGAGATGACCGGGACGTCGGGGTGATCGACGAGCGCCTTGCCCACCGTCTCGCCGCGCCCGTGCACGAGCTGAACGACCTCCGGCGGCAGCCCCGCCTCGAGCAGGATCTCGACCAGCAGATGGACGGTGTGGGGCACGTCCTCCGAGGGCTTGATGATTACCGAGTTCCCGCAGAGGAGCGCCGGAAACATCTTCCAGGTCGGGATGGCCATGGGGAAGTTGAACGGGGTGATGAGCCCCACCACGCCGATGGGCCGGCGCCAGCTCATGGCCCACTTGGACCGGAGCTCCGAGGGCACGGTGCGGCCGAAGAGGCGGCGTCCCTCGCTCGCGGCATAGTAGGCCGTGTCGATTCCCTCCTGCACGTCGCCGCGGGTCTCGGCGAGCACTTTGCCCATCTCGCGGGACATGGCGTCAGCGATCGCCTCCTTGCGCTCGACCATCAGGTCGCCGACGACGCGGAGCACCTCGCCGCGCTGGGGCGCGGGGGTGGCGGACCAGAGGGCAAAGCCGCGCCTGGCCGAGCGGACGGCCGCCGCGACATCGCGGGCGTCCGAGTCGGGGAAGCGGCCGATCAGATCGCTGGTGTCCGCCGGGTTGCGGTTCTCGAGGTGGACGCCGGTGGCCGGCGCCACCCACTCGCCGCCGATGAAGTTCCGGAAGGTCTTGGCCATATGGTCCCAGGTGATTGAAGAATCGAATGCGGCCGGGCCGCGGCGTGGTGCCTGGCGCCGGTGGGCGGCCGCCCGACGCGCCGCTACTGGCCCGGCGAACCCGGCGCCGCCGCTCCCGGGCGGATCCCGCTGGGCGCCGGGGCCGCCGGAGCCGCCTCGCACATCCAGGCGAGGCCCGTCTTGGCGTAGCCCACCCGCGGCAGCACCTCGCGCAGCGTCGCGAACCCGGCCCAGAGGATCACCAGCAGCGACACTACGTGCGCAAACCCCCGGTGGTGCGACCAGCTCGCGAGAGCCCCGAGCAGCGCGATCAGGGCGGTGACCCCGGCGGCGCCGAGGAAGAAGATGAGCTGCAGCCCGCACGCCCGCTGGTAGGGCCAGACGGCGAGCGCCACGCCCAGCGCGACGGCCAGCACGACCCAGAACCAGGTGAGCGCGACCGAACGCCGCCGCACCGGTCCGCCGCGCGGCGCGACCGGCACGCGCGACCCCGGCCCCGGCGCCGGGGCCGTGCCGGGCGGGAGCGCGCCGGCCGGCGGCCCACTCCCCTGCTTGGCGATCGCGCGGTCGACATCGGCCAGCTCGCGGTCCCAGTCCCTCGGCTGCTCGGTCACGTCGCCTCCCGCGTGAGACGGTAGCGCTCGATCTTCTTGTAGAGGTTGGAGCGGGGCATCTTGAGCGCGCGCGCGGTTTCCGAGACGTTCCAGTCGTGCTCGCGGAGCTGCTGGACCAGAAAGCTCTTCTCGGCTTCCTGCTTGAACGTCTCGAAGGTCTGGGCGCCCGTCGTGGGCGGGAGCCCCGGGGCGCCACCGTCGGCCCCGGGCAGCAACCGGTCCACGTCGTCTCCGGTCACCACCTTGCCCGGGGCGAGGATCAGCGCCCGCTCCACCGCGTTCCGCAGCTCCCGCACGTTGCCCGGCCAGGCGCGCGCCTGCAGCCGGGATACCGCGTCGTCGGCGAACTTCTTCCCCGGGACCCCGGCGCCCGCAGCCAGCGCCTCGGCGAAGTGCGCCACCAGCGCCGGCACGTCCTCGAGTCGCTCCCGCAACGCCGGCACCTCGATCGGCACGACGTTCAGGCGGTAGAGCAGGTCCTCACGGAAGCGGCCCTCGCCGATCTCGCTCTCCAGGTCCTTGTTGGTGGCCGCCAGCACCCGCACGTCCACCTGGATCGACTTCGAGCCGCCGATCCGGGTGACCACGCCTTCCTGGAGCACGCGCAGGAGCTTGGCCTGGGCGGAGAGCGACATGTCGCCCACCTCGTCGAGGAACAGCGTCCCGCCGTCCGCCTGCTCGAACTTCCCGGCGCGGTCGGCGAACGCGCCGGTAAACGACCCTTTCATGTGGCCGAAGAGCTCGCTCTCGATCAGCTCCGACGGGATGGCGGCGCAGTTCACCTCGACGAACGCGCGGTCGCGCCGGGGCGAGGCTTCGTGCAGCCCGCGGGCCACCAGTTCCTTCCCCGTCCCGTTCTCGCCCGTGATCAGCACGCGCGCGGCCGTGGGGCCCACCTTGGCGATCAGCTCGCGCACGGCATGGAGGGCCGGGCTCGACCCGACCATCCGGTAGCGGCTCTCGGCGGCCTCGCGCAGCCGGGCGTTCTCTCCCACCAGCTCGGCGTGGGCCAGCGCGTTCCGCACGGTGAGCAGGAGCCGATCGGTGTCGAGCGGTTTCTCCAGAAAGTCGAACGCCCCGCGCTGGGTGGCCTCGACGGCGGTGGCGATGGTGCCGTGCCCCGAGATCATCACGATCTGCGCGCGGGGATCGAGTTGGCGCAGCCGCGACAGCGTCTCGAGCCCGTCGAGGCCGGCCATCTTCACGTCGAGGAAGACCAGATGGGGCCGGAAGTCGGTGTAGACCGTGATCGCCTCGCCGCCGGAGGCCGTCACGCGGACCTCGAGGTCCTCGTACTCGAGGACCTGCTTCAGCGCCTGGCGGATGCCGGCTTCGTCGTCCACGATGAGGACCCGATGGCTCATGGTCGGGGGGCTCCGTAGAGAGTCGCGCGGCCGGGGTGAATGCGGATCGCGCGGATGCCCGCCGGCAGCTTCAGCGGCACGGTTTCCCGCCGGGAATCGCCGAGGGCCCGCGCCACCAGATGCGGCACCGCCGGGGCCGGCACGGGGAAATCGCGGATCCGGAACGACCGCACGGTCCATTCGCCCCGGCCCGGGGCGGTGACGCGGAGGGGGCCGGCCGCCGCGACCGGCTCGGTCGGCCGGAGCGCCAGCGCGAGCGGCCCGAGCGCGTCCTTGGGCAGCTTTGCCGTCCGCAACCTCGCGTGCACCAGCACCTCGTCCTCGAGCAGGTCGACGCGGAGCGAATCCAGCTCCTGCCGGAACGCCGGGGTGAGGCCGCTGCCCATGAGTGACGCCACTTCCGACGGCGTCAGCACCACCGAATCGGCGCGCCAGCCGTTGAGCGAATCGATCTTGGCCCGCGCTGAGGCGAGGGCCCGTGTGCCCGGCCGGCCCGTCGGCGCCGAGGCCGGCGCCGTCGGCGCCGCCGGCGCCTCGACGTGATCGATCAGCCGGCGGCCCTCGCGCACCAGCCGATCGCGGTAGAGCCAGCCGGCCAGGAGCGCGGCGAGCAGGACGAGGCACCCCAGCGCCCGGAACGGCGCGGTGAGGCAGCCCATCACGCGGTGAGCTCCAGCGTGAGCCGGGGTTCGTAGCGCGGGCCACCGGTCGTCAGCACGCTCTCGTACAGCACCAGCCGGCCGCCGACGAACGCCACCCGCGCATACGCGTGCTCGAGCTCCTCGAGGCCGTGCGGCGGCAGCCGGTGGCCCTCGCGCACCCGGCCGAGCGTCACGTGCGGCTGGAACGGCGCACCCTCGGGGGGAAACCCGATCGCCTCGCCCCCGCGCTCGAGCCGGTCCTGCAGCAGCTCCAGGGCCGACGGGCCGTCGATGCCGATCCAGAGCACCCGGGGCCGCGCGGCGCTGGGGAACGCCCCGAGCTGGTCGATGCGGAGCGCGAGCGGCCCCGTGCCCTGCGCCGCGAAGCGCACCGCCTCCTCGATCACCTCGAGCCGCTCGGGCGCGACCTCGCCGAAGAACTTGAGGGTGAGGTGGAGTCCCTCTTCGCGCACCCACCGCACCGGCCATTCACGCTCGCGCAGGCGCGCGAGCAGCGTGACGATTTCCCGCCGCGCCTCGTCGACGATCGGGATGCCGGCGAACAGCCGCATCAGTCCGGGGACTGCGGCGTCAGCGCGAGCAACCCGCCGCGGCGGTAGCCAGCCGGATCGAGCTCGACCTCCGCGAATCCCAACCCGGCGAAAAACTCCGCGACCGTTTCCCACTCGGCCCGGAGGCGCGGGAGCTGGTCGGGGGCGACCTCGATCCGCGCGCGCTGGCCGTGATGTCGGACGCGGAGGTCGCCGACGACGCCGAGGCCGCGGAGATAGGTCTCGCCCTCCTCCACCTGGCGCAGGCGCCGAGGCGTGATCTCGAGCCCGTATCTCACCCGGCTCGAGAGGCACGGGGCGGCGGGCGCGTCCCACGTCGGCAGCCCCAGCGCGCGCGACGCCTCGCGCACCGCCGCCTTGCTCCAGCCGAGCTCCGCGAATGGGGAGCGCACCCGCCGCTCGCTGGCAGCCCGGAGTCCCGGCCGGTGCTCGCCGAGGTCGTCGGCGTTGGTGCCGTCGATGATCGTGTCGAAACCGCGGGCCCGCGCGACTTCGCCGAGCCGGACCCACAGCTCGGTTTTGCAGAAGTAGCAGCGGCTGGTGGAATTCTCGAGGTAGCGCGGGTCGGCGAGCTCCCGGGTCTCCACCTCGAGCAGCGGGACGTCGAACCGGCGCGCCAGCTCCACGGCGCTCCGCCACTGCACCTCGGGATAGGACGCGCTCCGGCCGATGACCGCAAGGAAGCGCTCGGGACCGAGCGCCTGGCGTCCGGCGACGGCGAGCAGCGCGGAATCGACCCCGCCGGAGTAGCCGAGGAGCACCCGCCCATACCCGAGCAGGTGACCGCGGAGAAGATCGAGGTCGCTCATGGGCAGTAACGTAATGCGATACCGTACCAAGTGAGAGGCCGCCGCGGTTATGTTGCGCCATGCCGGAGACAGCATTTCTCGAGGTCTCCCCCGCCCTGCGACTCCCGCTGGCGGAGCTCGAGTTCCGGGCCTCGCGGTCGGGCGGACCCGGGGGCCAGCACGTGAACACCTCCTCCACCCGGGTGGAGCTGTGGTGGGACGTGGCGCGCTCTCCCACGCTGAGCGATGAACAGCGCTCCTGGCTGCTCCATCGGCTGGCCGGCCGGCTCGACGCCCGTGGGCGACTCCGGCTGGTGGCGAGCGGCTCGCGCAGCCAGCTCAGGAATCGCGAAGCGGCCGCGGAGCGGCTGCGGGAGATCGTGGCCGCGGCACTCGTGGTGCCGAAGGTCCGGAAGCGCACCCGGCCGTCGCGCGCGGCCAAGGTGGCGCGGCTCGAGGAGAAACGGCGGCGCGCCTCCCTCAAGCGCGACCGCAGGCGCCCGCGTCAGGACGAGTAGGACCCCGCCCCGACTCGTGGCGCGCGACCGGATGACGACCGCGTCAGGGCTTGTTATCTTGCAGGCAGGGCCGACGCCGCTACGCCGCCGCCCTCCGCCGATCCAGACTGCGATATTGTATCGCCTCGCTCACGTGGGACGTCGAGAGTTCTTCGGCCTCCGCCAGATCGGCAATGGTACGCGCGATCTTGATCACGCGGTGATAGGCCCGGGCCGAGAGCCCGAGCCTGGCTACCGCCTCGCGCAGCAGGCGCTCGACCGGCTCCGGAAGCTGGCAGAAGCGGCGCAGGTCCCGCGCGCTCATGTGGGCGTTGGCGTGGAGGCCAGGGCGCTCCCGGAACCGCTCGCGCTGACGGACCCGCGCGAGCTCGACCCGCCGCCGCACCGTGGCGCTCGGCTCCTCCGCGCCGGCGCCGACGAGGTCACGGTACGGCACGGCGGGCACCTCGAGGTGGATGTCGATCCGGTCCAGCAGCGGCCCCGACACCCGCGAGCGGTAGCGCTCGATGTCCACCTCGGCGCACCGGCAGGAGTGAAGCGGATCGCCGAAGTAGCCGCAGCCACAGGGGTTCATGGCGGCCGCGAGCATGAAACGTGCAGGGAATGTGAGGCTCACGGCGGCGCGGCTGAGGGTCACGACGCCATCCTCCAGCGGCTGACGCAGCACCTCGAGCACGTTCCGGCGGAATTCGGGCAGCTCGTCGAGGAACAGCACCCCTCCGTGGGCCAGACTGACCTCGCCCGGCCGCGGCACCGACCCGCCGCCGACGAGCCCCGCATCGCTGATGGTGTGGTGAGGTGCGCGGAAGGGCCGCAGGACGCAGAGTGAGCGGCCGTTCTCGAGCAGCCCGGCGACGCTGTGGATCTTGGTGGTCTCGAGGGCCTCGTCGAGGGTCATGGACGGCAGGATAGTAGGGAGGCGGCGGGCCAGCATGGTCTTCCCCGCCCCGGGCGGGCCGATGAGCAGCAGGTTGTGCCCGCCGGCCGCGGCCACTTCGAGCGCGCGCTTGGCGGCTGGCTGGCCCCGGACGTCGGAGAAGTCGCAGTCGTCCCGGTGCCGCTCCGCCATGAGCGCGGGCAGGTCGACCAGGGCAGCCGGGAGGGCCAGATCGCCGGCCACGTGGGCGCATACCTCGACCAGGGAACGGGCGCCGCGAACCTCGAGCCCTTCCACGACGGCGGCCTCGGCGAGGTTATCCTGGGGGAGCAGCAGTCCCCGGCACCCCGCCGCCCGGGCGGCGAGCGCCATGGGGAGTGCACCGCGAACCGGGCGCAGATCGCCCTCCAGGCCCACCTCGCCGGCAACCATGAGCCCGTGCAGGCCGGCATCCGGCAGCTGGCCGCTCGCGACCAGGACGCCGAGGGCGATGGGAAGGTCGAGACCGGAACCATCTTTGCGGATGTCGGCAGGGGCGAGGTTCACGGTGATCCGCTTGAGCGGCAGCTGGAAACCCGCATTGGCGAGCGCCGCGCCCACGCGCTCCCGCCCCTCCCGGACCGCGCCGTGGGGCAGGCCCACCGTGGCGAACGAGGGCAGGCCGTTGCTGATGTCCACTTCGACGTCCACTGGATAGGCGTCGATGCCGAGCACGGCGGCGGAGCAGATGCGGGCGAGCATGGCGGGCACCGGATGAGGACCCGCAGACGTTATGGAAGCAGCCCGGCGCCACGCGGACCCCGCGTCCGCCCGCCGGTACCCCGATACGCAAACCACCACTGGAGTCGCTGCATGCGCCGGTTCATCGCTGCAATGCTGCTGCTGTCGTCGGCCGGGGGCTGTGCCGTTCCCCGGGCCGCCGGCGCGCCGTTGGCGCCGGTGGAGCGGGCCTGGGAGGTGCCGACGCTCGAGCTCTACAGCGAGTGGTGGAGCAAGACGGAGGCGTGTTCGGGGCGCAAGGCCGACATGAGCGAGGTCACCTTCTATGCCGTGGACGCGCCCAACGGCGCGATCGGGCTCAACGGGACCATCGCCCACGGGTGGTGGGTGCGCCAGGGCAACCGGATCTACCTGCCGGCCAACGCGCTGGGCGAGGAGTGGCTGGTGCGGCACGAGATGCTCCACGCGCTGCTGCAGCGGGGTTCCCATCCCACGAAACAGTTCGTGGACGCGTGCCACCTCGCCTCGATCGACGTCTGGCGGGATTCGACCTTGCGGGTCGATCCCTCCAATCCGCAGGGCCACTGAGGCGGCTGGGGGCCGCTCCGGCCGGATGGCGGCCCCCCTTTTGCTGCGACTCCGCCGCGGAACCCACTGCCTCAGCCTCGCCCGCTCGACCGACGCATCCGGCAGCCCCTTCTGGCAATGTGCGGGAGCCAGTCACATATGATGAAAACCTTTCCCCGCGCCCGCTGGGCCGCGCTGGCTTCGATCCTGGTCCTCACCTTCCTCAGCGGCGGCTGGCTGCTCCGTCCCAGGCCGGCAGCGGAGGGCGGCATCTACGAGCAAGCCCGGCTGTTCGAGGGCGTCATCGGCGCCATCAACCGACATTACATCGACTCGCTCGGCGAGGGCGACCTGTATCAGCAGGCGGCGAGCGCGCTGGTCGGCTCGCTGCACGATCCGTACGCCGAGCTGCTCGTAAAGGACTCGTACCGCGAGTACCAGCGGCAGATGGCGGGCATGGAGATCGATCTGGAGCGCGGCCCGTCGGAGTCCGGTTGGGAGGGCAGTGCGAGCGGCAACGTGATCGCGCCGGGCGACAAGGTGCTCAGCATCAACGGCAGGAACACGGCGGGCTGGTCGTCCGAGCGGGTGGACGAAGCCCTCCGACACGGCACCAGCCCGACGGTGACGCTGGTGGTTCGACCGCGGGGCGCCACCCAGCCGGTCATCCGCCGCTTCACGCGCACCGAGGTCCATGTCCCCGCCGCCTCGCGTGGGGTCATGCTCACGGACAAGGTCGGCTACGTCGTCCTCCGGCGCATGAGTCAGGGAGCCGCCGATGAGCTGCGGGCCGCGGTGGACACGCTGGTGGCGGAGGGGATGACCTCCCTGGTGCTCGACCTCCGGTCCAATCCCGGTGGTCTCATCCGCGAAGGTGTGGGCGTGGCGGGCCTCTTCCTGGAGCCGGGCGACACCGTGGCTACCTCGGTGGGGCGGTCCGCGCGCCAGGGCAAGACCTATCTGGCCGGTGCGCCCGGCGCGTGGGACCACCTGCGCCTGGCGGTGCTGGTGAACCGGGGCACCGCGAGCTCGGCCGAACTGATCGCCGGCGCGCTGCAGGATCACGACCGCGCGGTCATCGTCGGCACCCCGACCTACGGGAAGGGCGTGCTCCAGACCACCTATCCCATCGGCGACGAGGTCGCCATCAAGCTCACCACGGCCCGCTGGTACACGCCGAGCGGACGCTCGGTGCAGCGGCCCCGGCCGGACAGCGCGGGCGGTCCGGGGAACCGGATTCCCGCCACGACGCCGCGGGTGTTCTACAGTTCGCGCGGGCGCGTCGTGCCGGACGCCAGCGGGATTCTTCCCGACCTGCTCGTCCGCGCCTCGCACCGGTCCGAAGGCGAGCGGCTCCTCGCGTCCCGGCTCGGACACGAGATGAACCGCCTCCGCGACGTGCTGGCCGGGTACGCCGCCGAGCTCCGCGCCGAGCAGGTGGCCCAGCCGGATGCCCCGGCGCTCACGCCCGAGCGGCGCGACACCCTCTTCGCGCGGCTGGAGGAGGCCGGCGTGCACATCGATCGGAGCACCTACGATCTGGCGGGCGACTTCGTGGAAGAGCAGCTCGGCGACGAGCTGGCACGGGCGTTCTTCGGCAGCGATTCAGTGCTCCGCCGCCAGGCGCGGACCGACCGGCAACTGCAGGCCGCGTTGCAGGTCATCCGGCGGGCTCCCACGCAGGAGGATGCGCTCACGGCAGCGATGAAGATCCAGCTCTCGGGCCGGGTCCGGTAGCCGGCGTCTACACGGGCAGGAACACCTCGACCGAGGTTCCCTGTCCGACCGCGCTCTCGACCTCCACCCGGCCGCCCCACCCCTCCACCAGCCGCCGCACGATGGCCAGCCCCAGCCCCGAGCCGCTCGTGGTCGTCGAGAAGCGCGGCTCGAAGATGCGGGGCAGCAGCTCCGGTGGAATCCCGGAACCGTCGTCCGCGACGGTGATGCGGCCCGGCCCCACGATCAGGTCCACCATGCGCGCCCCGGCGTTGCGGGCGTTCTCGAGCAGGTTCACCACCACTTCCTTCACCTCGTCTGCCCGGGCCGCGCCATACGCCCCGGGCCGGCAGACCAGCCGCACGGCGCATCCCCCCTCGGTCAGCCGGTACAACTGCACCACCTCGCCTACCACGCTTCCCAGGTCGATCCGGTCGAGCGGCTGAACGTCGCCGGCGGGCGCGGCGAACCGGCTGAACGCGCGCGCGATGGTGTCCAGCCGGTCGATCTCGGCCAGCACCCGCTCGGTGGTTTCCTCGAGCGTGCGATCGAAGTCGGCGGGCCGGTCACGGTAGACCCGACGCAGGTGCTGCATCCCGAGTCGCATCGGCGTAAGCGGGTTCTTGATCTCATGCGCCACCTGCCGCGCCATCTCGCCCCACGCGAGCACCCGCTCGGCGCGCGATACGTCGGTCACGTCGGTCAGCGCGGCCACGACGCCCTGCACCTCGGGACCGAGTGAGGCGAGCTGGAAGGAAATGCGCCGCCCGCCCGCCTCGAGCTCGGCGGCGGCCTCCGCCGAGGGATCGACCAGATACCGCCGCACCGCGGCCGCGAACGGCCCCCACTCGGCCGTGAGCCGGTCGAAGAACGGCGCGCCCTCCTCGAGCTCCGCGCCGAGCAGGTCCACCGCCTGGCGGTTGGCGATCAGCACCCGGCCCCCGGGGTCGATGCCGACCACGCCGGTGGCCACCGTGCCCAGGACGGCCGCGGTGCGCCGCCGTGCCTCTTCCAGCGCCTGCTGACTCGAGCGGATATCGGCCGCCATCCGCTCGAAGGCGCCGAAGACCGGCTCGAACTCGAGCGGCGGGTTCCCCGCGTGCGCCGCCATCGGCTGGCCGCGGCCGAGCGCGAGCGCCGAGCGCCGGAGCTCGGCGACGGGACGTGAAAGCGCGCGCGATGCGCGCTGCGCCCCCAGCAAGGCCGCGGCGACGCCGATCAGGGTCGTGAGCAGCAGCACGAGCGCGAGATCGAGCTGCCGCACCGCCAGCGACGAGTCGTCGGCGAGCTGCGGCGTGGCGAGGACGCCGATGTCGGTTGGGCTCCCTGGCTGAAGCACCCGGTATCCCACGCGCTCCGCGAGCGCGGGAATCGAGCCGTCGCGCGTCACCTCGAGCTCGCCTTCGAGGGCGAGGGCGGTATAGGCGTCAGGGTCCATCAGCTGGGGCATGACCCCGAGGTCCTCGAGTACCTGCGTGCTGGTGCCGGCCAGCCGGCCGCCGAGATAGAGGGCGAGGTCGGCGTCGATCCGCCGGCTCAGCTCCCGCAGCCGCTCGTCCGGCGCCGGGCTGCCGCCGCGAATCAGGCCACCGGCGGTCAGTGCCGCGTCGCGCAGGGTCTGGGTGATGAGCAGGTCGCGGCTGCGCTGGACCTCCTGCGCCAGGCGGGCAAAGCTCCAGGCGGCGAAGCCGATCGCCGGGACCAGAAAGAACGCGGCCAGCGTGGCGGCGAGCCGGATCCGGAACGAGCGGGCCAGGCTGCGCCAGCGCGGCCGGCGGACGCGGGCGCCCGCGATGAGCTCGGCCACGAACCACAGCACCGCGAGGACGGCCGCGTCCAGCAGCACCACGAGCACCGCCCGGACGAACAGGGGCAGCGGGCCCCGCAGATCAATCGCGGCGTGCACGGTCCGCCGGCCGCCCGGCAGCTCGAGCGGGTACTCGTTGCGCACCGACCACCCCTCGCGGCGCCAGCGCGGCCGGGGCGTCGCCGCGGACGGATCGGCCGGCGGGCTGAGCGTGAGGCGGTACAGCGGCGACTGCGGGCTGCCGGGATCGAGCAGCCGCCCCACGCGTCCCGGCATCACCAGCTCGGATCGCGGCCCGACGGACGCCGTCATGATCTCGTCGGGCGAGACCCGCACCATGAGCACGTAGTGGATGCCCGGGACCCGCAGCGTCTGGATGATCTGAAGACTGTCCGCCGGCGCCAGCCGCTGCACCATCGTCGAAAGCAGCGAGGGCGGCAGGTCCAGCGAGTCGAGCGCGAGCTCGTCGAGCAGCGCGCCCCCGGGCGACCAGAGCGCCAGGGAGGTGGGATAGCGCTGGGAGCCGAGCGCCGAGCCGCGCCACAGGGCATACATCTCCGAGGCGCTGGAAGGTGGCGCGGTCGCGCGGACGGCCTCCCCGAACCGCTCGAGCAGCGGGACGGCGAGCGGGTCCGGCTCGTTCCCGAGCCGGGCGATGTCCCGCTGCGCCACCTGCACCCGCCCGGCCAGCTCGGCGCCCCACGTCACCAGCGCGGACGAGCTCCCCGCCACCAGGGCGATGCCGGTGATGGTCGCCCATCGGGGGGCGGGGAGCGTGACGAGCAGGAGCGCCGGCGTCCACAGGAACGTGTACCAGTCCGGCCAGCCGCCACGCGGGCTCCAGACCACCACGCCGATGATGGAAGCGGCCAGCGCGATCCCCACGCCGAGCGCGAGGGGTCCCCAGCGTCGCGCCTCGGACGCCTCCCCGCGGAAGAGGGCGGCGGTGGGCACGATGAGCGCGGATGCCGAGACCATCAGCGCCAGCTGCCAACTGAGCCACAGACCGATCGACACGCCGTCGGCCGGGGGCGTGATGCCGCGGCCCAGACTGCTGATCAGGTAGGGAGACACCAGCAGCAGCGCTCCTCCGAGCGCGAGCCCGGGCCAGCGCCTCGGCAGCCGCAGCCGCCACAGCCACACGCCGGCGATCGTGAGCAGCGTCCCCGCGAGCGCCAGCACGCCGGCCGAGCCGGAGATCGGCCCCAGCAGCGGCCGGAAGAACGTGGCGGGAGAGAAGAGCGGCTGGAGGCCCAGTGCCTGGCCGACCGGAGCCCGCACCGCGAGCCAGACCAGCGCCGCGAGCAGCGCCAGCCGCTCGAGCGGCCGCGCCGCGGCGCTGAGCGCGAGTGCGAGGACGGCCAGCACCAGCCAGGTGACGGCGAGGCTGCCCCGCCGGTAGGCCAGCTCCCTGGCCGTGCCCTGCTCGGGCGGGACCGGCCGCACGCTGAAGAGCAGCCGAGGGCCGGCGGTGGTCGGCTCCTCGTAGTCGAAGACGTCGGCGCTGTCGGGGGCGGTGCCGGGCGGATAGACGGTGAGCCCCACTTCGGTGCGCGCCCGGAAGAGCTCGGCGAGGCTTCGGCCGCCGTCCGGGACGGCCGGGTGCGCCCAGATGAGCACCCCGGCCACGGCCAGCCGGCCGTCCCCGGTGTGGCGCCTGGCCTCGAGCTCGACGTAATATCCAGTCGCCTGCGACCCGATCGAATCGCTGAGGGCGCTCGGCGCCAGCCGATGCCGGCCCGCCCAGGCCCAGGGCAGCCCGTGCGCGTCGAGGATGACGACGCTCATCTCCGGGCCGCCGGTGGGGACCAGGCGATCGAGCACCGCGAACGCCGCCTCCCGGTCCTCGTCTCCGATGGCCGCCGCGGCCTGCGCCAGCCGCTCGGCACGATGGAAGGCGGCGTGGAGGTCGCCCGCGAGCCGGCGCGACGCCGCGTCGATACGCCGCTCGCGTTGCTCGGGCCAGCGGCGCTCGATGGCCGCGAGCCGCCATTGCGAGACGGCCAGGGCCAGAAGCAGCGCGGCGAGCGCCGCCGCCAGGCCCGGGCGGCGCCACCCGGCCAGCGGCCGGAGGAGCACTCCGACCGCCGCCAGGGCCAGGGCCGCTGCAACCACCCAGCCCCAGGCGGGCCGGCGCAGCCATTCCGCCGATGCCGCCACGGCGGCCATCGTCACCACCACCCACGACCACGCGCGATGACTCAAGCCGGACGCCCCTGGCGGATGAAGGAGATGACTCCCGGCGCGCTGCGCGAGCGGCTGCAGGAGCGCCCCGGCATGGTGGTGCCGGTCGGCACGACCGAGCAGCACGGTCCCCATCTGCCGCTCGGCTGCGATACGATCATCGTGGAGCATCTCGCCGACGATCTGTCGGCGGAGTTCGGGATCCTGCGGGCGCCCACGTTGGAGTACGGCGTCCACGCGCCGACGCACGCGTTCCCGGGCGGCGCCACCCTGCGGCGCCGCACGTTGCACCGGGTCATGAACGAACTTATCGAGTCCTGGGAAGAGGGGGCAGGCGTCCGGGAGTTCGTCATCCTCACCGCCCAGGCCAGCGAGGCGCACCTCGAGGCGCTGAGCACCATCCGCACCGACCAGGCCAGCGTGCAGGTGATGGACGTATTCAGCCTGGACTTCGGGCCCCTGCTCGAGCGCCCGGGCGCGCCGATCCAGGGCGGCGAGCTCGACACATCGCTGCTCCTGTTCCTGGCCCCCGAGACGGTGCGCATGGACCTGGCGCGCGACTTCGCCATCACGCCGGAGATGCTGGCCCGCTACCGGCCCGGCCACAGCCGCCGGCTACCCGCGGGATCGCCGGGGTCGGTCGGATTCCCCAGCCTCGCCTCCGCCCAAAAGGGGGAGCTGCTGTATAGATTCATCCTCGACCGGATCAGCAGCTGCCTCACGGTACCCTGAGGTGAGTGGAGACCGCATGCGGAACGCGGTGCTTCTCTGGATGATGCTGCCCCTGTTCGGGGCCGGCGCGCAGGAGCCCCTGGAGACCAGGCTGGTGGTCACCCAGGACGGCAAGGAGATCGGGCGCGAGGAATTCACCCTGCGGCCGACCCGCGCCCGGGGGCTGCCCGGCACCACCATCATCGCCGCCGCCCGGTATCCCGCCACCGGACCGACCACCCGGCTCGCCGCGACGCTCGAGCGCACGCCGGACTCGGCCCTGGCCAAGTTCCAGCTCGACGTGGAGAGCGAGGGTGCGGTGACCGTCATCCTCGCGGCCGGCTCCGGTGCACGGCTCATCGTGAGGACCGTCGCCAAGGGCTCGGAATCAGGCCGGGAACTGCCCGGCGGCCCCGACGTGGTCCTGCTCGACGACCAGGTGTTCTCGCTCTACATGCCCGTGGCGGAGCTCGCCACGCCCGCCGGCCGGCCGCTGACCGCGATCTTTCCCCGGTCGGGCCGGCGGGCCACCTTCACGGCCCGGCGGGAGTCCGGCACCGCCGGCGGCGCCTCCCGGATCGCGCTGGCGGGCGACATCAACGGCGCGCTGGTGACCGACGCGCGCGGCCGCCTGGAACGGCTGGAGCTGCCGGCGCGGAACATCGTGGTCACCCGCGCCGAAGCCGAGTAGGTCCCCCCTCCATCTCGTTCGCCGACAGTCCGCGCTACGATGCCCGTGTCGCAACTTGAAACCTCGGCGACGAGCGGCCCGTATTGGGCCCCGGTCACGTCCCACACCTCAAAGGCTTCCGCCATGATCCGATGGTACGGCTTTCTCGCGCTGCTCGCGATCTGCCCTCGCCTGGCGGCGGGTCAGGACACGACGGCCGCCCTCCAGCCCGCACCGGCGGTGACCCTGTCGCTCAGCGAGGCGCTCGGCCAGGCCCGGGCCAACAGCCCCACGTACCGGCAGACCGTGAACGACGCGGGGCCGGCCAAGTGGGGAGTCCGGAACGCATACGGGAACCTGCTGCCGTCGTTCAATGTCTCCTCCGACCTGGGCTACACGGGATCGGGCCAGTCCAACTTCGGGGGCGGATTCGTCCGACCGACCTCGCCCTTCGTCACCTCGGGCTACAGTCTCAACCTGCAGTGGCAGCTCAATGGCCGCACCATCACCGCGCCCGCCGAGCAGAAGGCGCTGCAGCGGGCCACGGACGAGGACATCAGCGGCGCCGGCATCTCACTCCGGGTGGAGATCGAGACCCAGTACCTGACCGCCATGCAGGCCACGGCGCAGGTGGCGGTGGCGCGGGAGCAGGTGACGCGGAACGCGGAGTTCCTGCGGCTGGCCGAGGCACGGTACAAGGTGGGTCAGGCCACTCTGCTGGACGTGCGCCAGGCCGAGGTGACGAAGGGACAGAGCGACGTGGCGCTGCTGCGCGCCGTGCAGGCGGAGAACGAGGCCAAGCTGGACCTCCTGCGCCGGATGGGGGTGGAGCCTCCGGTGCCGGTGGACCAGATCGCGCTGAGCGACTCGTTCCCGGTGACGCCGCCGGCCTTCCAGCTCGATTCCCTGCTCGCCCTGGCCGACGCGCAGAACCCCGCCCTGCGCTCGCTCCGGGCCCGCCGCACGGCGGCGGCGTACTCGGTTCGATCGGCCAAGAGCGAATTCCTTCCGACGCTCTCGCTGCAGGCGGGATGGAGCGGGTTCACCCAGCAGTTCACCGACGACGGGTTCCTCATCGGCCAGCAGCTCGGCAGCGCGCAGGGACAGGCCGCCGACTGCCAGTACAACAATCAGGTCCGCACCGCGCTCGGCCTGGGCGGGGTGGTAGGCAACTGCTTCGCCTCGGCGGGCCTCAACGACGCAGGCACGGCGCTGCTCGATCCGGTGAGCCAGCAGATCCGCGACGCGAACAACGTCTTCCCTTTCAACTATACCGGACAGCCATTCCAGGCCAGCCTGCGGATCTCGCTGCCGATCTTCACCGGCTTCGGCCGCTCGCTCCGGGTGTCCGAGGCGCGGGCCCAGGAGCAGGACGCCGACGAGAGCGCGCGCGCCCGCCGGCTCCAGGTCCGGAGCGACGTGCACGCACGCTACCTCGGCCTCCAGACCGCCTATCAGGCGATCGCGGTGCAGGCCACCAACCGCGAGGCGGCCCGTGACCAGCTCCGTCTGGCGCGGGACCGCTACCGGCTCGGCGCGGGCACCTCGCTCGAGCTGGCGGACGCGCAGAACGCGGTGCAGCAGGCCGAGGGCGATTACGTCAACGCGGTCTACGACTACCACAAGGCGATCGCCGGGCTGGAAGCGGCGGTCGGTCGTCCCCTTCGCTAACGAGGAACGCACATGTCGCGCGGGATGAAGGCGAGCCTGATCGTCGGGGTGATCGTGCTGGCCGCGGGTGGCTGGATCGCCTACCGGATCCAGAAGAAGAAGAGCGCCGGGACCGAGGTGCGGATGGAACAGGTCGCGCGGCGCGATCTGGTCAGCGCGGTGACGGCGAGCGGGAAGATCGAGGCCAAGACCTCGGTCGACATCAGCGCCGACATCACCGGCCGGATCATCCGGATCGCCGTGCGCGAAGGCGACCTGGTGACCCGGGGCCAGTTCCTCATCCAGATCGACCCGGCGCAGTACCAGGCGGCGGTGTCGCGGGCCCAGGGCGTCGTGGCCTCGACCGAGGCCACCCTGGCGCAGACCCGGGCCAACCTGGACCAGGCGGAGCGGGCCTGGAACCGCGCGCGCCAGCTCACCCAACTCGGGCCGAATCTGATCGCCCCCGAAGCGGCCGAGCAGGCGCACACCTCGTACGAGGTGGCGCAGGCCACCTATCAGGCCACCCGCGCCCAGCTCGAGCAGTCGCGCGCCGGCCTCCAGGAGGCGCGCGACAACCTGGGCAAGACGCGGCTCGTCTCTCCCATCGCCGGACGCGTGGTGCGGCTCGCGGTGGAGGAGGGCGAGGTCGCGGTACCGGGCACCTTCTCGCGCGAGACCGGCCTGCTGATGACGGTGGCCGACCTGTCGGTGATCCTCGCCAAGGTGCAGGTGGACGAGACCGACGTGGTGCGGCTGGCCTCCAACGACTCGGTGCAGGTCACGATCGACGCCTATCCGGATACCACGTTCGTCGGCCACGTGACCCGGATCAGCCACAGCGCCAAGCTGACGCCGACCGAGACCGCATCGGGCTCGAACGACCGCGCCGTGGACTTCGACGTCGAGGTGACGCTCGACAACCCGCCGCGCGACGTGCGGCCGGACCTGAGCTGTACCGCGCGGATCGTGACCGATACCCGGAGCCACGTGCTCAGCATCCCGATCATCGCGCTCACGGTCCGGAGCCACGAGCGGGTGCCCAACGAGTCCGATCCGAACATGGACACGACCCGGCGCCGGCGGCCGCAGAACGAGGCGGAGGGTGTCTTCATCGTCCGGGACGGACAGGCCACCTTCCGGCCGGTGAAGGTGGGGATCGCGGGCGACGAATATTTCGAGGTGCGGGACGGGCTCCGCGAAGGGGAAACGATCGTGGCCGGGACCTACCAGGCCATCCGCGATCTCAAGGACGGCGCCCGCGTGAGCGCCGCCGACACGACCAAGCGGGAGGCGGCCGAATCATGAGCGAAGTGATCCGCATCCGGGACCTGACGCGCGAGTACCCGATGGGCGACGAGCGCATCCTCGCGCTGCGCGGCGTGACGCTGGACATCCGGCGGAACGAATACGTGGCCATCATGGGGCCGTCCGGCTCCGGCAAGTCCACGATGATGAATCTGCTGGGCTGTCTGGACACTCCGACGGGCGGCGAGTACTGGCTGAATGGCCAGGAGGTCTCCCGCCTCACCGACGACGAGCTGGCCCGCGTCCGGAACCGGGAGATCGGCTTCGTGTTCCAGACCTTCAACCTTCTGCCCCGCGCCACGGCGCTTCACAACGTCGAGCTGCCGCTGGTCTACGCCGGCGCCCGTGCGCGCGAGCGCCGGGAGCGCGCCGTGGCGGCGCTCGAGCGGGTGGGACTCGGCGACCGGCTGGCCCACCGCCCCAACGAGCTCTCGGGCGGCCAGCGCCAGCGCGTCGCGATCGCCCGGGCGTTGGTGAACGCCCCGTCCATCCTCCTGGCCGACGAGCCCACCGGCAACCTCGACAGCGTGACCAGCGAGGAGATCATGCGCGTGTTCGGCGACCTGCACGCCGGGGGCCAGACGGTCATCATGGTGACCCACGAGCCCGACATCGCGGCCCATGCCGAGCGGGTCGTGGTGCTGCGCGACGGCCAGGTGGAGAGCGACCGCCTCAACCGGGTCGCCGCCGCCTAGATGCGGCTGCACGAGGCGGTCCGGATGGCGCTCCGGACGATCCGCACCCAGAAGCTCAAGAGCTTCTTTTCGCTCGTGGGCGTGCTGATCGGCGTGACCTTCCTCATCGCCGTGGTCTCCATCGTCCAGGGGATGAACCGGTACATGGTGGACCGGTTCGCGAACACCCTCGTCGGCGCCAACACCTTCGAGCTGCGCCAGCGCCCCAGCATCACGACCGGGAACGTGAGCGACGACGTCTGGCTCGAGTGGCGCCGCCGGCCGCGGATCGGCTACGCCGACGCGGACGCGGTGCGCGACCGGATCCGCACCCCGGCGAGCTTCGCCAAGTTCTGCGAGGACCGGGTCGCGGTGCATTACGAGGGGAAAGTGGCCAAGGACATCGACCTGGTCGGCACCGAGGCGAGCTACTTCGATATCCGCAATTACGAGATCACGGCCGGCCGGGCGTTTACGCCGCAGGAGGTGCAGACCGCCGCCCCCGTGCTGGTGGTGGGCCACGAGCTGGCCGACAAGCTGCTCCCCGGCGTCGACCCGGTCGGGAAGACGGTGCAGATCGGCGGCCTGCCGTACCGCGTCATCGGCGTCGTGGCGAAGCAGGGGACGCTGTTCGGGATCTCGCTCGACAAGTTCGCCGTGATGCCGTTCAGCGCGCCCGGGCGGCGGCTCATCTGCCCGATCAACATCCTGGACGCGCTCATCGTCCAGACCGACGACCCGGCCTCCATGCAGCGGGCGATGGGCGAGGCGGAGGCGATCATGCGCAGCCGCCGGGAGCTCAAGCCGTGGCAAGGGAACAATTTCGCCTTCCAGACGGCGGAGGGGGCGCTGGGTACCTGGCAGAAGATCTCGAAGATCCTGTTCCTCGCGCTGCCGGGGCTGGTCGCGATCTCGCTCGTGGTGGGCGGGATCGTCATCATGAACATCATGCTGATGGCGGTGAGCGAGCGCACCCGCGAGATCGGCATCCGCAAGGCGCTCGGCGCGCGCCGGCGCGACATCCTGGCGCAGTTCGTGGTCGAGTCGGCCACGCTCTCCGCCGCCGGCGGCCTGCTCGGCATCGGCTTCGGGCTGGCACTGGCATTCGTGGTAAAGGCGCTGACGCCGCTGCCCGCAGCCGTGGCGCCCTGGTCGGTGGCCGCCGGCATGGTGCTGGGCGTCGCGGTCGGCGTGGTGGCCGGCGTCTACCCCGCCAGCCGCGCCTCCCGGCTCGACCCGATCATCGCGCTGAGGGCGGAGTGACGCCCGCCCGCCGGACCACCGTCCCGAGCCGCATGGCCGAGGGGGTGGGGATCGCGCTCGACTCGGTCCGGGCCAACAAGGTCCGCGCGGCGCTCACCGTACTCGGGGTGGCGATCGGCGTCGCCGTGGTGATCGCGATGGGCTCGGCGATCACCGGGATCAACCGGAGCATCACCGCCATCCTGGAGTCGGCCGGCCCCAAGACGTTCTTCGTCCAGCGCTACTTCAGCGGGGGGCTGGAGATCTCCGACGGTTCGGACGAGATGTCGCCGTGGCGCCGGATGCCGTGGCTCACGCTGGACGAAGCGGAGCTCATCCGGCGGCTTCCCTCCGTGCGCGACGTCAACATCGGCGAGTACACGGACGGGCCGGTCGGCTTCGAGGGCACCACGCTCACCAGCGTGAGCATGGCCGGCTTCAGCCCCTCGTGGATCCAGGTCAATGGCGGCGATATCCTGGCGGGCCGGAACTTCACCCCCATCGAGTACGCCGCCGCGGCGCACGTGGCGATCATCAACGACAAGCTCGCCGAATCGCTGTTTCCCGGGCGTGACCCGATCGGCAAGACGATCAAGATCTTCGGCGCGCCGTTCCAGGTGATCGGCCTGCACGCCGAGGCGGCCTCGCTGTTCAGCAACGCCGACGAGCCGCGGCTCGCCATCCCGCACACCGCCTTCACCAAGGTGGCGGACTACGACCGCGGCTGGATGGAAATCGCCGTGGTGCCGACCGCGGCGGCCACCACGCTCGACGCGCAGGACGAAGTCACGGCGGCGATGCGCAGCAAGCGGGGCCTCAAGCCCGCCGAGGCGAACGACTTCGCCATCGTGACGCAGGACCGGGTGCTGGAGGCGTTCAACAAGATCACGGCCGGCTTCTTCGTGGTGATGATCGCGCTGTCGAGCGTGGCGCTGATGGTGGGCGGGGTCGGCGTCGTGGCGATCATGATGATCTCGGTGACGGAGCGGACGCGCGAGATCGGGGTCCGCAAGGCCCTGGGCGCCACCCGCCGCGAGATCATGTTCCAGTTCCTGGTCGAGGCCGCGACGCTGACGCTCATCGGCTGCCTGATCGGCATGGCACTCGGCGCGCTGCTGGCGTGGGGCGTCCGGACGTTCAGTCCGATCCCCGCGACCGTGCCGCTCGGCTCGGTGATCGCGGCGGTGATCGCGTCGATTCTCACCGGGGTGCTGTTCGGGCTGTATCCCGCGAGCAAGGCATCGCGGCTGGATCCGGTGGAGGCGTTGAGGTATGAGTAGCGGTGAGCGGTAAGCGGTGAGCGGGGGCCCGTGGTGCAGCCCGCTTACCGCTCACCGCTCACCGCTTCTATCTTCCCCCGATGCCCCTCGCCGAGGCCCTCCGTCTCGCGCTCCAGGCCATCTGGGGTGCCAAGCTCCGCTCGTTCTTTACCCTGCTCGGCATCATCGTCTCCGTCGGGTTCCTGGTGGTGGTCGTCGCGGTCATCCAGGGGATGAACGCCTACGTCACCGAGAACCTGACCGGCGCGATGATCGGAACCAATGCCTTCCAGGTGCGGCGCTCGCCGATCTCGGTGGGGCTGATGGACGACGCCCAGGTGCGGGCCATCGCCAAGCGGCCGCTGATCACGGCCGAAGACGCGGCGGCGGTCCGCCGGGCGCTGCCGGACGCGAAGGCGGTCGCCCTCCAGTCCGGATGGCCCCCGCCGGTCAGCGACGTCTCCCACCGCGACCGCACCGTCGGGAACGTCACCATCTTCGGCGTCACCCCACCCTACCAGATCGTCCAGGACTACCAGATACTGGCGGGCGACCCCCTGGCCGAGCCCGACGTGCGCGAGCGGCGTCTGGTGGGGGTGATCGGCTACGAGATCGCGGAAAAGCTGTTCGACCGGCCGGCGTCCGCGGTGGGCCGGAAGATCCGGATCGGCGGGCGCGAGGTGCTGGTGACCGGGGTGATCGACCGGAAAGGCCGCGTGCTGGGACAGTCGTTCGACGCCTTCGTGCTGCTGCCGTTCAGCACGTTCGAATCGTTCTATGGCCGCCGGAGAACCACCGTCGTGTCGGTCAAGATGGGCTCGCCGGGGGCGGTGGAGCCCGCGATGTCCCGGGCCGAGGAGGCGATGCGGGTGGCCCACCGGCTCCGGCCCGGCCAGGAGAACGATTTCACCGTGGACAAGGCCGACGCGCTGGTCGCCTTCTGGCGGCAGCTCACCCGGGTGCTGTTCACCGCGATCCCCGCCGTGGTGTGCATCGGGATCGTGGTGGGTGGCATCGTGATCATGAACATCATGCTGATGAGCGTCACCGAGCGCACCCACGAGATCGGCATCCGCAAATCGCTGGGTGCCACCCGGGCCGACATCCGCCGCCAGTTCCTCACCGAGGCGGTGGTGCTCTCGACGTTCGGAGGCGTCCAGGGCGTGCTGGCAGGCTGGGCTCTGGCCGCGGCGGTCTCGGCCTTCACGCCGCTGCCCGCCCGGATCACCCTCTGGTCCGTGGCCGTGGCGCTGGCCCTCGGCGGGGCCGCCGGCGTGATCTTCGGGGTGTTCCCGGCTGCGCGCGCCGCCCGGCTGGATCCGATCACGGCCCTCCGGGCGGAGTAGGCCCGCATGGCGTGGGTCACCGGGATCCGGAACGCGGGCGAAGGGGTCGCGATCGCCTTCGACGCGCTGCGCGCCAACAAATTGCGCTCGGGACTGACGATCCTGGGTGTCGTGATCGGCGTGACCACCGTGATGGCGATCGCCTCGATGGTCCAGGGCATCCGGACCCAGATCTTCAACGCGATCGAGACCGCCGGCCCCTCGGTCTTCTACGTCATCCGCTTCTTCTCCCAGACGCCGGTCAACCCCGACCGCTTGCCGTACGAGGTACGCATCCGGCCCGTCCTGTCCCGGACCGACGCCGAGGCGCTGGCCCGGGTGCCGCAGATCGCCTACGCGGGAATGTGGGTGCAACTGTTCCAGCGCATGGAGTACCAGGGGGCGCACACCCAGACGGTCACCGTCTTCGGCGCCGACGATCACTTCATGGACATCCAGGGCGGCACCCTGCTCCGGGGCCGGTTCTTCACCCGCGGTGAGCTGAGCGGGGACCGGGTCGTGGTGCTCGAGGCCGACGTGGCCGACCGGCTCTTCGGCCGGCTCGATCCGCTCGGCCATTACGTGCGGATCGGATCCGCGGCCATGCGCGTCATCGGCATCTACCAGAAGCCGGGCAACATCTTCGAGCCGCCCGGCCAGGAGATCGGCGGAGTGATCCCGTTCGAGGCCGCGCGCCGGAACTACCACTATGACGAAACCAACAGCCTGTTCATCGCCGTGCGGCCCCGGCCCGGCACCGACCCGGCGACGGTGCGGGACCTCGCCACCGTCGCGCTGCGTCGGGTGCGGAATCTCCGACCGGGGGTCCCCAACACCTTCGACCTGATCACGCAGGACCAGATCCTCGACGTCGTGGGGAAGTTCACCACCTACTTCTTCCTCGCGATGGTCTCGCTGTCGAGCGTGGCGCTGCTGGTCGGC
This sequence comes from Gemmatimonadales bacterium, assembly GCA_035699205.1. GTDB lineage: Bacteria > Gemmatimonadota > Gemmatimonadetes > Gemmatimonadales > GWC2-71-9 > CAVVWJ01. Next base: position 9,756 of record DASSBA010000143.1, on the reverse strand, counting down.
GGCATCGGAGTCATGGCGATCATGATGGTCTCGGTGACCGATCGCACCCGGGAGATCGGACTGCGCAAGGCGCTCGGCGCCAGCCGCCGCGAGATCCTGTGGCAGTTCCTGGTCGAGGCCGCCACGCTCACGTTCGTCGGCGGGCTGCTCGGCATCCTGCTCGGGCTGGGCGCCGGCGAAGTGCTGAAGGCCGCGCTCCAGCTCGAATCAGGGGTGCCGCTCTGGAGCGCGGGGCTGGCGTGCGCGGTGAGCATCGGAATCGGGCTCGTGTTCGGGCTCTACCCCGCCAACCGGGCAGCGCGGATGGATCCGGTGGAGGCGTTGAGGCACGAATGAGGGCGGAAAGATGGAAAGGCGGAAGGACGGAAAGGTTCGCGGGGGCGGGCGTCGGTGTGCCGCCCGGACGGTTGCTCGGGATGCGGACTCGGGGTGAGCTCCGATGGCCGTTCACCACGAAGGGCACGCAGGGCACGAAGGGCACGAAGGGATCCCAGGCCGGGAAGGCACCTTGGACCCGGACAACACCAGAAACCTGGTGGTGGCCCCGCTCCCCGATCGGCTCCGTGCCCCGATCGACTTCGTGTACCTTCGTGCCCTTCGTGCCTTCGTGGTGAATACAGACACGATCTGAACTACTCGCAGTGATCGCGGCCCGCAGGAGGATCGCCGGCTCGCCCTCGCATGCAAGCCCGGGCCCGGAGATATTCTTGCTCGTTGTCGAGCACCGCACGACCGACCCAGATCGAGGGAGCCCCCATGCCCGTGGACGTCCTGGCGATCGCCGCGCATCGCGACGATGTCGAGCTCACTTGCGCCGGCACCCTGCTCCGCGCCGCCGATGCGGGGCAGCGCACCGGTATCCTGGACCTGACTGCCGGCGAGAGTGGCACCCGGGGCAGCGCGGACCTCAGGGCCCGGGAAGCCGAGCGCGCCGCCGAGATCCTGGGGGCGACGGAACGGCGGAACGCCGGCCTTCCGGACGCGCACCTGGCCAACACGGACGAAACCCGCCGGGTGGTGGTGGAGCAGATCCGCCACTTCGCCCCGCGAGTGGTGATCCTGCCGTTTCCCGTGGGCCGCCACCCCGACCACCGGATCGCGAGCGAGCTCGGCCGCGACGCCTGCTTTCTGGCGGGGCTCTCCCGCTACGACGCGGCGGGCGCCCCGCACCGGCCGTTCAAGGTGCTGTACGCGTTGTCCTACCGCGAGGATCCGGTGAAGCCGACGTTCGTGGTGGACATCACGGCGCAGTTCGACCGCAAGCTGGCGGCGATCCACTGCTACGCCAGCCAGTTCGACGGCGCCAGGGCCGCCGGCGAGATCTTCCCCACCGGCCAGGACTTCTACGCGCTGGTCGAGACGCAGAACGCGCACTACGGCTCGCTCATCCGCACCCGTTACGGCGAGCCGTTCTTCACCCACGAGACGATGGCGGTGGACGACGTGACGGCGCTCGCCGTGCAGAGCATGTGACGCCCGGGCCGAACCCGCGCTATCTTTCGCCCATGCCTGCCCGCCCGGTCTACCTCGACTACGCCGCCACCACTCCGGTCCGGCCGGAAGTGCTCGAGGCGATGCTGCCCTACCTCACCGAGCAGGTGTTCGGCAACCCGTCGAGCGCGCACCGGTTCGGGCGCGCGGCGCGGGCCGGGCTCGAGCAGGCCCGCCGCGAGGTGGCCCACGCCGTGGGCGCCGAGCCGAACCAGGTGATCTTCACCTCGGGCGGGACCGAGGCGGACAATCTCGGCATCGTGGGCGCCGCGCTCGCCGCCCGGGACCGCGGCGCGGCGATGTGCGCCGCCGTTTCCGCCATCGAGCACAAGGCGATCCTGGCCGCCGCCCACGCCGTCTGCCACCTGGGGGGGCGTGAGGTCCTCCTGCCGGTGGACGCGAACGGGCGGCTCGAGCTGGAGGCGCTCGACGCCGCGCTCCGGGAGCGTCCCGCCGTGGTCTCGGTCATGTGGGTCAACAACGAGGTGGGTGTCGTCCAGCCGGTGCGGGAGATCGCGGGGCGTTGCCGCGAGGCCGGCGTCGCGTTCCACACCGACGCGGTGCAGGCGTTCGGCAAGGTGGCGGTGGACGTCACCGCCGTCGGCTGTACGCTGGCCAGCCTCTCCGGCCACAAGATCGGCGCACCCAAGGGCGTCGGCGCCCTCGTCGTGCGCGACCGCAAGGCCATCGAGGCGATCATCCACGGCGGCGGGCAGCAGTACGGCATCCGGCCGGGAACGGAGAACGTGGCCGGCGCGGTGGCGATGGGCCGCGCGGCCGCGCTCGCCGCCGCAGAGCAGGAGCGCGAGGCGGTGCGGCTGCGGGCGCTCCGCGACGAGCTGGCGACGCGGCTCCGGGCCGCGGTCACCGACCTGGTGATCAACGCCGAGCGCGGCGAGCGCGCGCCGCATGTGCTGAGCATTGCCGTGCCGGGCGCCGACAGCGAGGCGCTCCTGATGCACCTCGACCTCGCCGGCGTCGCCGCCTCGAGCGGCTCGGCCTGCTCCACCGGCGCGGTCGAGCCGTCCCACGTGCTCGTGGCCATGGGCGTGCCGCGCGAGCTGGCGCTCGGCGCGGTCCGCCTGAGCCTGGGCCACGGCACGACCGCGGACGACGTCGCGCGCGCGGCGGAAGTGATGCCGGGCGTGGTGGCCAAGGTGCGCAAGCTGGCGGGAGTGCTCGGGCGTGCGTGAGCGGGTGCTGGTCGCGATGTCGGGCGGCGTGGACAGCTCGGTGGCCGCGGCGCGGCTGGTCGAGCAGGGGTACGAGGTGGTCGGCGCCACCATGAAGCTCTTCTGCTACGGCGACGAGGTGCCGGACCGGCCGTGCTGTTCGCTCGACTCGATCAACGACGCGCGCGACGTCGCCCACACGCTCGGCATCCCCCACTACGTGCTCAATCTCGAGGACCGGTTCGACCTGCACGTCATCCAGAACTTCGTGAGCGAGTACAGCCGGGGTCGGACCCCGATCCCGTGCGTGCGGTGCAACTCGTTCACCAAGTTCCGCGACCTGCTGGCCCACGCCGACGCGCTCGACTGCCGGTACCTCGCCACCGGGCACTACGCCGTGGCGCGGGACGGCGCGCTGTATCGCGGCGACGACCCGCTGAAGGACCAGAGCTACTTCCTCTGGGGCATCGACCGCGCGGTGGTCGAGCGGATGCTGACCCCGGTCGGCGGCCTCACCAAGACCGAGACCCGGGCGTATGCGCGCCGGCTCGGGCTGGTCACGGCGGAGAAGCCGGAGTCGGTCGAGATCTGCTTCGTGCCGGACGACGATTACGTCGGCGTGCTCGAGCGGCACCTGCCGGCCGAGGCGCCCGCGCTCGCGGCCGGGCCGCTCGTGACCACGGCGGGTGAGGTGATCGGCGAGCATCACGGCTACGCGCGGTACACCATCGGGCAGCGGAAGGGGTTGCCCGGTGGCGGCGGCGGCCCACGCTACGTGGTGGCGATCCGCCCGGAGCGGCGCGAGGTGGTGGTCGGCACCGTGGACGAGCTGGCCGGCCATCGGGTGCGGCTCGAGGAGCTCAACTGGCTGGCGGACCCGCTCGCGCCGGGCGATGTGTGCGAGGTTCAGGTGCGCCACCGGGCGCGGGCGGTGCCGGCCACGGTCCTCGCCGCCGGTGGCGGCGATACGCTCGAGCTCGCGCTCGCCACGCCGGTGCGGGCGATCACGCCCGGGCAGTCGGGCGTGCTCTACGGCGCGGGCGGCCGGGTACTGGGGGGCGGCGTGATCGGCGACTCTCCACGATGAAATCCCTGCTGCTGCACTGGGCCTTCGACGCCGTCGCCCTGTGGGTGGCGGCGTACCTCCTCCCGGGCCTCGACTTCACCGGCAACATCGTGCGCCTGCTGCTGGTGGCCGCGGTGTTCGGCCTGGTGAACAGCGTTCTGCGCCCGCTGCTCACGGTGCTCACCTGCCCGCTCATCGTGCTGACGCTCGGCCTCTTCACGCTCGTGATCAACGCGCTGATGCTGCTGGTGACGGGCTGGCTGTCGGCCCGATGGGATCTGGGCTTCACCGTGTCGGGGTTCTGGGCCGCGTTCTGGGGGGGACTCGTGGTGGGGCTGGTGAGCCTCATGCTGTCGGTGCTCGTTCCCAAGCCCGAGGACTGACCGCAGGCTCGTGGCGGGAGCTCGCTCCGGTCGGGACGAGGCGGGTCAGTACGCCAAGCCTGCCGAGTCGGCAAGCTTCTTCATCAGTTCCTGCTGCTCCGGCGTGAGCTCGTCCGGCAGGGTCACCTGCACCTGCACGAGCTGATCGCCCCGCACGCCGTTCTTCTCGATCCCCTGCCCCTTGATGCGGAACTTCCTCCCGGGCTGGGTTCCGGCCGGGATACGGAGCATCACCTTCTTCCCATCGAGCGTGCGGACGCGGAGCCGGGTGCCGAGGGTGGCCTGCGCCAGGTTGAGCGGCACCTCGCACACGATGTCGAGCCCCTCGCGGCGGAAGAAGCGGTCGGGCTGGACCTGGAACGTGACCAGCAGATCGCCGGCGGGGCTGCCGGGCTGGCCCCCCGGCTCGCCCTGGCCGCGGATGCGCACCCGGGTGCCGGTCTCGGTGGCCGGCGGCACGGTGATGACGACGCGGCGCTCGGTCCGGACCTCGCCCGCGCCGCGGCAGGTGGGGCACGGCTGTGACGGGATCCGGCCCCGGCCGCGGCACTGCGGGCACGGGCGGTTCACCGCGAAGCCGCCCTGCCCGAACGAGATGGTACCGCGCCCGTTGCACTCGGGGCAGGTGGACCAGGTGGCGCCCGGCGCGCCGCCCGAGCCGGCGCAGGTGGGGCACGGCTCGGTCACCGACAACGTCACCGGCACCTTGCCGCCGAGCATCGCGACGCGGAACGGCACCTCGACGACGGTCTCGATCGGCTCGGCGACCCCGGGACGCGGCGACTCCTGCCGGCCGCGCCCGAAGATGGACGAGAAGATGTCGCCCAGACCGCCGAAGTCGCCGAACTCCACCCCTTCCATGTCGATCTCTGGGCCACGCGCGCCGGGTCCGCGTGCACCCGCGCCGCGGCGGGGACCGCCGGCCGCCGCGCCGTCGAACGCCCCCAACCGGCGCATCTGGTCGTACTGCTTCCGCTTCTCGGTGTCGGAGAGCACGCTGTGCGCCTCCGAGATCTCCTTGAAGCGCTCGGCGGCGGAGGCGTTGTTGGGGTTCGCGTCGGGATGGTACTGCTTGGCGAGTCGCCGGTACGCCTTCTTGATCTCGTCCTGACTCGCCGAGTCGGGAACGCCAAGGACCCGGTAGAAGTCCTTTGCGGCCACCTCAGGCCTGTCCCTGCTCGGCGTAGACCTGGACCCGGGCCGGCCGCACGAGGGTCCCCTTGAACAGATAGCCGACCTGGAAGGTGGCGCTCACCGTGTGGTCCAGCTCGGGCCGGGGCGGCTTCAGGGTGGAGACCGCCTCGTGCAGGTTCGGATCGAACGGCGCGCCGACCGGATCGATGGCCTCGAGCCCTGCCGTCTGGAGCTCCTTGCGGAGCTTGCGGTCGATGAGCTCGACCGCCTGGTGCAGCGCGGGCGCCGGCGTGGTCGCGCCTTCCGCGCTGAGGCGGTCGAGGTCGTCGAGCACCTCGAGCAGGCGGACCACCAGCGCCGCCTGCGAGCGGTCGCCCAACTCGGCGCGCTCGCGGGTGACCCGCTTGCGATAGTTGTCGTAGTCCGCGGCCAGACGGAGTTGCCGGTCGTTGGCCTCCTCGAGCTGCGACTCGAGCCGGCGCACGGCCTGCTCGACCGGCTCCATCGGGACGCCCGCCTCGCCGCCGCGGAAAATCGGTTGGGTGTCTTCCTCCCGGGACGAAGGCTCCTGGGACATATCGGTGGACGCCAGGTCGGCGCCATCGGCGCTCCGGCCCCGCACGCCGGCGGGGTCGGTCATTCCCGCGGGGGTGTGGAGGGTCTCGGCGTCGTCGGCGTATTCGCCGCTAAATCTTCGCTTGTCAGTCACTTGCGACCTCACCGGTTCGAGAGCTGAGCGAAAGATAATAACGGCAGTCTGGCCCGGCCGGTGGACGGACTATAGTATAGGGCATCCTTCCCCGGATCACCCCTTGCACGAATCGAAGCCCCGCGTCGCGGCTGCCCTCGCCGACCGTTATCGGATCGAGCGTGAGCTTGGCCGCGGCGGGACCGCCACGGTATATCTGGCCTCCGACCTGAGACATGGCCGGAGCGTCGCCGTGAAGGTGCTCTACCCCGAGCTGGCGGCGTCGCTTGGGCCGGAGCGTTTTCTCCGGGAAATCGAGATCGCCGCCGGACTGGCGCATCCGCACATCCTGCCGCTGCACGACTCGGGCGAGGCGGACGGCTTCCTGTATTACGTCATGCCGTACATCGGGGGCGAGAGCCTGCGCCACCGCCTTCGGCGCGAGATCCAGATTCCGATCGAGGAGGCACTCCGGATCGCGCGCGAGGTGGCGGAAGCGCTCGCCTACGCACACCAGCGCGGCATCGTCCACCGGGACATCAAGCCCGAGAACATCCTGCTCGAGGGCGAGCACGCCGTGGTCGCCGACTTCGGCGTCGCGCGCGCGATCGAGACCGCGGCCGGCCAGGCGCTCACGGAGAGCGGGCTGGCGGTGGGGACGGCCGGTTACATGAGCCCCGAGCAGGCCGGCGGCGTTGCCCGGGTGGACGGCCGCAGCGACATCTATTCCCTCGGGTGCGTCCTGTTCGAGATGCTCGCGGGCGAGCCGCCGTTCGGCGGCGGGACGCCGCAGGCGGTGATCGCGAAGCACATGCAGGCGACGGTGCCCGATCTGCGGGTGGTGCGGCCGGCTGTCACCGCACGTCTGCGGAGCGTCGTGCAGACGGCCCTCGCCAAAGTCCCTGCGGACCGCTTCGCGAGCGCCGAGCAGTTCGCGCACGCCCTCGAGAGCATCGCCCCCGAAGCCGCATCCATGCGACCGGGCCGGACCGCGATCGCGGTGGGGGCGATGGTCCTGCTCGGGGCCGCGGCCGCATGGATGCTCGCCGGCCCGCGATCGAGCCCCCAAGCCGGGAGCCGGATCGCCGTCGCGCCGGACACCGGTCCCCCGCGCATCGCGGTCCTGTACTTCGACGATCTTTCAGCCGACTCGTCGCTCCGCCGGCTCGCCGATGGGATCACCGACGAGCTGATCTACGAGCTGAGCGGCGTCAGCGCGCTTCGGGTGATCTCGAGAAACGACGTCCAGCCGTACCGGGGGAAGCGGGTACCGCTCGACAGCATGGTGGCCGACCTGCAACCCACCACCGTGGTGGAAGGCAGCATCCAGCGGCAGGGAGATCGGATCAGGCTCAGAGCCCAGTTGATCGATGCGACCGCCGGCACCTATCTCGACAGTCTTTCGGTCGAACGGCCGATCGGCGAGCCGGCCGCCCTGGAGCGGAGCATGGCCCAGGAGCTGTCCGCCGGGCTCCGCCGTGAGATGGGGAGAGCCGCGCGACTGCGCGGCGCCCAGCTCGGCGCCAGCAGTGGAGAGGCGCGTGACCTGGCACGCCGAGCTCAGGCAGCCCAGGAGGAGGGACGGGAGATCGCGGAGTCGCGCCACCTCGAGGATGTCGGCACCGCCCTCGAGGCGCTCCGGCGGGCGGACTCGCTGCTCGTGCTCGCCGAGCTGGCCGACCCCCAGTGGACGAGGCTGTGGATCGACCGTGGACGGGTGGCGGCGGATCGCGCCCGGCTGGTCGTGGGCGCCGATCGTGAAGCGGCGCTTCGCGAAGCGCTGCGACTGGCCGAAGCGGCCGCGCGGCGGGCCCCGACGAGCGCGGCGGCGCTGGCGCTGCGCGGCTCGGCCCGGGTGCGACTGATAGCCGAGCTGCAGACCGCGCCCGACGAGCCTGACCGGATCCGGCGGGCGGAAGCGGATCTGCGGGCGGCCCTCGACCGCGATTCCACCCTGACCCGGGCGTGGACCGATCTGAGTGATCTGCTCTGGAGCAAGGGCAGCACCGCCGAAGCCGCGCTCGCGGCGCACCGGGCGCTCCGGGAGGACACCTATCTCACGGACGCGCCCGACATCTACCGTAATCTGTTTTTCAGCGATCTCATGCTGGGCGACTTCCAGCAGGCCGCCGAATGGTGCCGTCGGGGCCGGCTGGCACTTCCCAACCGGTGGCGCTTCGTCGAGTGCGAGCTGACGCTCATGCGGCACGACAGCTCCGCCCGGCCCGACCCGGACAGCGCATGGAAGCTGGTCACGGTTCTCGAGCGACTCGACCCGCCGGAGCGGGCGAGAGCGGAGGGCCGCGCCTACCATACGATCTACCGGCGCGTCGTAGCGGCGACCATCTCGGCGCGCGCAGGCCGCCGGGACATCGCCCGGGCCGAGCTCGCTCGCGCGAGGCGGGCTGTGGCAGGCGACACGACGCTGGCCACGGACCTCGGGTACGACGAGGCGTACCTGCGATTTGTCCTGGGCGAGCGCGGGCGGGCGGCGGAGCTGCTCCGACGGTACGTCGAGGCGAGGCCGCTCGCCCGCAACTATCTGGCCCGGGATCCGCTAATGCGCGAGTTGCGGCTGGATCACTGATGCCCCCGCACCACCAGGTACGCCGAGCCGCTCAGCCACTCGAGCCTGGGCACACCGTCGCGAGTGGTCAGGCGGGCGACGCCGAGGGTATCCACCGGCGACGGGCCCAGCACCTTCGAGTTGGACGGTGCACGGTGCGCGATGGCCACCGCCTCCGCATCGTGCTCGAACGCATCCCGCACGGAATCCATTCGCTCGTCCCACAGGCGCTGGCAGTGGTAGTACGGGTAGAGGAACTTCTCGATCGAGGACTCCGTCCAAAAGACGGCGTCCCATTTCTCCGCGCTGGAGAGCCGCGCCGGGTCGTTCCATCCGTCCACCGCACAGCTGACCTCCAGGACCTTTCTTCGGGCAGGCACATGGCTGGCGGTCTTGACCCTGCGAAGCAGCCGGTCGCTGCCTTCCATGCTCTCCTTCAATTGCAGCGCTCCGTCCTGATCGAGGACCAGGAACATGGTCTTGTCCCGCGTTCCGTCGGCCGTTTCGGCCGCCCAGGCGAGCTCTTTCGAATCCAGCTCCAGACGCTCCAGCAGCGCCGGCGGTGGCGGCTCCGTCGTCGCCCGCTCCCCGTCGGCCATCGCCTTCTTCACGTCGTTCCGCATCTGAGCCCCCGCGCTGAAAGTCGAGTGTCCCGGGACATGCACAGGATTTCAAACGGCCTGAGCAGTCGAGTTTGCCCGCCCGGCCGAATATGCGGCCGGGAGCCGGCAGGGGAAGATCCCCGGCAACTTCGCCGCGGCTGTCCGTTCCATGCGTGGTGGCAGACGAACTGCGTGACGTGCGGTCAACGGAATCGATGCCGGCGCCCCACCTCAGCGAGGAGGAGGTGGCCGGCTTCCTGGATGCGGTGGTGGACTCGGTCCAGCGGAGGCGGGTCGAGGCGCACCTGGTCCGGTGCGATGTCTGTCTGAACGAGGTGATCGCGGCGCTCACCCAGCTGCAGCGCCGCGGGCCGGCTGCCGGCGAGTGACGAGGCTTCGATCACCAGCACCGCCAAGCCGAACCATCGGCGCCAGCCGCCCCAGCGGCGGCTCCCGACCGCAGTCGCAGGATCGGGCGCGGAAGCGAGCGCCGCGGCGAACGCGGCCGCCGTCGGAAAGCGGCCCTCCGGTGTCGTTGCCAGCACCCTGGCGAGCGCGATGGCGACTCCGCCTGGAATGCCCGGCAGGCGCGGCTGGAGAGCGGGAGTCTGCGCCGCCCGCTTCGCCATGATCGCCTGCGGCGTCGGCCCGCTG
>DASSBA010000142.1:0-1984 GCA_035699205.1 Gemmatimonadales bacterium | reverse complement strand
CGCCAGCCGCCGCTCGCGCGCCTGCGCCAGCTCGGTGTACTTGGCGAACTCCGCTTCCCGTTCCATGCGGGAGCGGTCGAGCTGGCCGCGGACGTCGAGGATCTTGTTGCGCTCGCTCACGACCCGGTTCCGGAGCTGCTCGACGTCGGTCACCAGCGCCCGGTCCTGCCGGCTGGTGAGATAAAGATACTTGTAGCGGCTGACCAGGTCGCCGAACGACTCGGCGGCAAAGAGGGCCTGAAAGGTGTAGAGCCGGCCGCGCTTGTAGATGTCTACCAGCCGGCGCTCGAGCACGGCCCGCCGCTCGGCCAGGTTGTCCTGGGCCAGGATCAGCTCCGCGCTCGAGCGGTCGAGCTGGCTCGCGAGCCCCCCGATCTGCCGCTCGATCTCGCTCACGATCCGCTGAGTGGATTCGCGCTGCCGCTCCAGGTTGCTCAACTCGTCGTTCACGTCGTGCACCTGGCCCTGGAGCCGTTGCTGCTGCTCCTCCAGCCGGTCGCGCTCGCGCCGGATCTCGGACAGGCGGCGGCGGCTGGCTTCGAGGGAGGAGTCCTGGGCGTGGAGGGGCACGGCGAGGATGGCGAGCAAGGCGAGAAGACGGAAGGACGGAAAGACGGAAAGACGGAAAGGGGACCCAGCGCCCGATGCGCCACCCCTTTCCGCCTTTCCGCCTTTCCCACTTTCCGCCCTCCTACACATGCCTCAGGTGCCGCCCCACGCTCACCAGGCTGCCGCCCAGGCCCAGCATGATTCCGAACGCCACGATCGCGGCCATCTGGACGGGATGGAAGAAGATGAGCCCCGCGAAGCTGCCGCCGCTCCGGTCGCGGAAGAGGAGGTAGCCGCCGTAGCAGAGGAGGAGCGACAGAAGCCCGCCCATGAGACCCTTGAGCGCGCCCTCGAGCAGGAACGGCCCGCGAATGAACCAGTTGGTGGCGCCCACCAGGCGCATGATCGAGATCTCGCGCGCGCGCTGGAGGAGCGTGAGCCGGATGGTGACGCCGATGATGACCACCGCCACCGCCGCGAACGCCAGGCCGATCACCAGGCCCACGATGCCGGTGACGTTCCGCAGGTGGTCGAGCTTCTGCACCCAGTCGCGGCCGAACCGCACGTCGTTCACGAAGTCGAAGCCACGGAGCCGCTGAGCCACCCGCTCCGCGGTGGCGGCGTCCCGGTAGCCGTCCCGGAGGCGGACCTCGATCGAGGCAGGAAGCGGATTTACCTGCAGGTCGCGGTAGGCGTCGCGGAACTCGACCAGCTCGCGCCGGGCCCGGGCCAGCGCCTGCTCCTCGGTGACGTAGACGACGTCTTTTACCTCGGGAAAGGCGGCGATGTCCTGGGTGGCCAGGGTGATCGTCTCCGCCGGCGTGCCCCGCAGCACGAACGCGACGACCTCCACCCGCTCCTCCAGCCCGCGCAGCGCCTGGCGCAGGTTGATGGCCACCAGGCCGAACAGCCCGATGGTGAACAGCGAGAAGCCGATGGTCGTGACGGAGAGCGCCGAGAGGAGCGGGGCCCGGCGGAAGGAGAGCAGCGCCTCGCGGGTCAGCAGGCTCATCGCCCGGCCTCCGCCGCGTCGGCCTCGTCCTCGGCGCTGTCGTAGACCACGCTGCCCTCGCGGAGCTCGATCGTGCGATAGCTGGCCTGCCGCACCAGGTCGAGATCGTGCGTGGCCATGACCACCACGGTGCCGCCCGCATTGATGTCGCGCAGGAGCTGGAACACTCCCCGGGTGGCGCGCTCGTCGAGGTTGCCGGTGGGCTCGTCGGCCACCAGGATGGCGGGATCGTTGACCAGCGCGCGGGCAATGGCCACCCGCTGCTGCTCACCGCCGGAGAGCTCGCGCGGATGGGCCCGGCTCTTGGCCGAGAGGCCCACCTGCGCCAGCACCCGCATCACCCGGGCGTTGATGGTGTCCCGCCGCGCACCGGTCACCTCGAGCGCGAAGGCGATATTTTCCGCCGCGGTGCGGTCGTCCAGC
>DASSBA010000141.1:0-6766 GCA_035699205.1 Gemmatimonadales bacterium | reverse complement strand
GCTGACCGCGACCGTGGCACCGAGAGCCAGGAGATCGGTGGTCCCAACGGACGACGTGAGGGTGAACGCCCTGGCCGTGTAGTCTCCGACGACGGTCTCGGGGGTCGGACTGAAGCTGTCGTCTCCCCCGCCGCACGCCAGCATGGCGACGGCCGCACCGAGGATTCCCGCTCGCATCAGGGTCCGCATGCTCCCTCCGCTGTGGGGATGATTCGTCACACGATCGCCCGCACGACCCCGCCGTCCACCCGCAGCGCCGCACCGGTCGTGGCCGACGCCTGGCCACTGCATACGTACACGATCATGGCCGCGACTTCTTCGGGCGTGGCGAACCGCTGCAGAATGGACGTGGGGCGCGCGGTCGCGAAGAACTCGCGCTCCATCTCTTCCACCGACACGCCCCTCGACGCCGCCAGGTCCGCGATGAAGCCACTGACACCCTCCGAGGCCGTCGGGCCGGGCAGCACGCTGTTCACCGTCACGTTGGTGCCGGCCAGCGTCTCGGCCAGCCCGCGCGCCACCGCGAGCTGCGCCGTCTTGGTCATGCCGTAGTGGATCATCTCCGTCGGGATCTGGACCGCCGACTCGCTCGACACGAACACGATCCGCCCCCAATCGCGCGCGCGCATGCCGCCGACGTAATGCCGCGCCAGCCGGATGCCGCTCAGCACGTTGGCCTCGAAGAAGCGGAGCCAGTCCTCGTCCGTGATCCGCTCGAACGGCCTGGGCTCGAAGATGCCCATGTTGTTGACCAGCACGTCGACCTCGGGGTGCGCGGCGGTGACGGCCGCGCAGCCGGCGGCCGTGCTCACGTCGGCGGCGACGCCCCCGATGCGCGCGCCCGGCGCGGCCGCTCGAATCCGGGCCATGGCGGCGTCGACCCGCGCCCGGGTCCGGCCGTTGACGACGACCTCGGCGCCCTCGCGCGCCAGCGCCGCCGCGGTCGCGAAGCCGATGCCCGCGGTGGACCCGGTGACGAGCGCCCGCTTGCCGGCCAGGCCAAGGTCCACGGCTAGCCCGGCACCCCGTCGAAGAACTCGACGGCGCCGGTCTCCACGAAATACTCCGCGCCCACCACCAGCAGGTCCTCTTCTTCGATCAGTTGCTCGAGCACCTGGGAGCCGTGCCGCAGGTGATTGGCGGAGACGCGGACGTTGGCGCGCACCGCCTGTTGCCGCAGCGCATCGAGGTCGTGCCTGAGCTCGGTCTCGAGCAGCCCCTCGACCGAGGGTCGCACCCGGTCCACGATCGCCCGCAGGTTGCGCGACTGGTTGGGGGTGGGACGCCGAAGCTCCTCGAGCGTCGCGCCGATCGCGCCGCACTGCGAGTGGCCGAGCACCACCACCAGACGGGTCCCGAACCGCGCGGCCGCGAACTCGACGCTGCCGACCTGGGACGGAGCGACGATGTTGCCGGCGACGCGAATCACGAACAGGTCGCCCAACCCCTGATCGAACACGATCTCCGCGGGAACGCGCGCATCCGAGCAGCCGAGGATGATGGCGAACGGCTGCTGTGTGTTCGTCAGTTCGACGCGCCGGGACTGGCTCAGGAATGGGTCGGAGCCGTGCACGTTCGCGGTGAACCTGAGGTTGCCTTCCCGGAGCCGGTCGAGTGCTTCGCGCGCTGGAATCATGGGTTCCTGGTCGTGGTCATCGCCCGTCGAACGAATCATTGATCCCGCAAACGAACCGCGGATGCTCTGTTCCGCAACCCGCCCAGGGGCCTGTCGTGCCTCCCCATGCGGTCGCCCGGACCGTCACTCGGTGCGGCGCAAACGCGTCAACACCCGATCCAGGGCGGCGGCAAAGGCCTGTTTCGCCCGGGCATCGTAGGGCGGCGGCCCGCCCGTGACGATACCGGCCAGGCGAGCCTGTTCCATGAAGTCGCGGACGGAGAGACGTTCGCCGATCGTTTCGGCCGTGTGCTCCTCGCCGCGCGGATCCAGCACGGCGATCCGGCGGGGGACCAGGAGCGCGGCCAGGGGGACGTCCTGCGTCACGACCAGGTCGCCGGTGCTCGCGTGGGTCGCGATGTACTGGTCGGCCACGTCGGGGCCGCCGTCGACCCGGACGGCACTCACCAGCGGATTGCCCGGCGGTGTCTGGAGCCGCTGGTTCGCGACCAGCACGGTTTCGATCCCCAGCCGCCTGGCCGAGCGGAACACCAGCTCCTTGACGTCCCTGGGCGCCGCATCGGCGTCGATCCAGATTCTCAGGTTGGTCTCACTCGCCGGCCACTCACTTGCCGGCCGGATGCACGGGATCGGGCGGCCGCTCGGCCCGCCACAACCCGGCGTAGTCGAGCACCCACGAGTCCGGATCGACCCGGAGCACGCCGGCGAACACCTCGCCGCCGGGCAACCTGCCGGCCTCCGCTCCAACCGCGGATGTCGCCCTCGGTGCCATTCGGGGTCGCAGCGCACCCGGTAGCAGAGCGCGGTGGGGCCGCGCCCGTCGCGAAACACCGCCATGCCGCGAAGCTCGGCGCCGCCCTCCGTGGGGAGGAGCGTCGCGGCGTCATGCCCCGGCAAGTCGAGCCGCTGCCACAAGATGGTCGTACCGGCCCCCGCCGTCGCAGCCATTTGACGGTTGGTTGATGGTCAGCCGTTAGCTTGGCGCTGCACACCACTCGCTCCCGCCCAACAGCTCTCCTCCGTGCGGATGGCCACGTGCCCGACGGCGACGCGCCGGCTGACCGCGCCTTCCGGATTCGCCTCGCGAACCGGCTCACGGAATTGCGCCTCGCGGTGGATCTCGGTGAGATCAGCACCCGAGCTGCCTTCCAGGCCGTGCTCGAGCGCGACGGAACCTTCTCGGCCGACGATCCCCGAGTCCGGAACGCTTGCGCCTCCGCCGGGCTGGGCTGGTGGCTCACCTAGCGAGCTCTGCGTATCCCGGTTGCCGAGTCGTGTCATCCCGAGCGCCGATCGCACACCTGGCCCACCCCGGCTACTCGGCGGTGGTCGGGCCGATGACGGACCTGACTTCGGAGACCCGGTTCGCGGGGAACCCGCCCTGCCGGGCGTGCTCGCGCACCATCTCCTCGTTGGGGGCTCGATAGAGGCAGTAGATCTTGTCGCCCGTGACGTAACTGTGGACCCATTGGATCTCCGGGCCCATCCGGCTCAGGACCCCGCAGGATTTCTGTGAGATCCCCTTCAGCTCGCCAGCAGACAGCTTGCCCGCGCCCGGCAACTCGCGTTCGATGAGATAGTGCGGCATGAGAGACTCCCGGTTCGGAGAAAGCTGCAATATGATCGAAGCCGGCCGCCCCCGCCTGCTCCCGGAAACCCTCCGCCGAGCCGTGCCGTAGGGGTGGCGGCCCTGCCCGGCCCAATCCATCCGACCAATCCGGAGGCTCCGTGCGCCCATTCGCGGTCCTGGTCCCCCTGGCGCTGCTCACCACCCATGCCGCGCCCCACGCCGCCCCGAAGACGGGCGAAGACCTGGTGCGCCAGATGCACGCGCGCTACGCCGGCAAGTGGTACCGGACCATCACCTTCGTGCAGACGACCAGCCATCCCGACCGGCCCACCGAAACCTGGTACGAGGCGGGCACCATCCCGGGCAAGCTGCGCATCGACGTGGCGCCCACCGACAGCATGAAGGCGATCATGTTCGTGGGCGACTCGACGATCGTCTTCCGCGGCGGCAAGCGCGTCGGCGCGCAACGGGGCCGCAATCTGCTCATGACGCTGGGCTTCGACGTCTACGGCCAGTCACCGGACACCACGATTGCCCAGCTCGAGGCGGAGGGGATCGACCTGAGCAGACTGCACGAAGCCCGGTGGCACGGCACCAAAGTCTGGGTGGTAGGCGCCGATCGGGGCGACACGACGACCAGCCAATTCTGGATCGAGCAGGACCGCCTGCTGTTCGTCAGGCTGATCGAGGTGCGGAACGACCCGCAGCAGCCGCAGGCGCCCTCGCATCTGCTCGACGTCACGTTCGAGCAGTACCAACCGCTGGGCAAGGGCTGGGTGGCCCCGGCAGTGGTGATCAAGGTGAACGGGAAGGAGGTGCAGCGCGAGGAGTATCGGGAGATCCGCGCCGACGTGCCGCTGCAGGCCGATCTCTACGATACCCGGACCTACCGGAAGGCGGAGTGGATCGAGGGCCGGTAGGCCGTATGTCGTTGTGCTGCAGGGATCAAGCGACTGCGGCGGGCGATGCGTGGCGCACCTCGCTTGACGTCGGCTTGAAAGCCGGATGCCATTCATGGAGCAGTCAACCCGGGTCGCCTGTGCTCCCCCACGCAGGAGGTCATCGTGCCGCACTACCGTCCCAGTCCGCCCCTCCCCGACAGCCGGACGCAGGCTGGAACGCTGCACGGGCTCAGGTTCGTCCTCACGCTCGGCGCGCTCGGCCTGGCCGCCTGCGGTGACAGCGCCGCCCCCACCCAGCCCGACACGCCCGGCGGGGCCGCGCCGGTCCTGTCGCTGGCGGCGGCGCGGAACAGCTGGACCCTGAGGGCTCCACCCCCGTTCGTCGAGGAGTTCCATGGGTTCGATCTCGGGATGGCGCCCAATTCCGCCGGACAATCCATCGTCTACACCTTCGGCGGCACCGATGGAGAAGGCGGCACCGGATTCACGGTCAAGGCCTATAACGTGGCCACGGATACCTGGACGGGCGGCTCCAACGATGCGCGCGTCGGGGTCTTCGACTTGAACGGTGTCGGCAAGCTCGGGAGCAAGCTCTACTACTCGGGCGGCTCCAACGATGCCGGAGCCGTTCCGAACTACGTCAATCAGTTGTGGGCCTACGACTATGCCCACGATCGGCTGATCAGAAAGGCCGACATGCCGATCGTCAGCGGCCAGGGCCTCACGGGTGTCATCAACGGCAAGCTCTACGTGCTCCCCGGCGTGTGTTCCGCGGACCTGTACCCCCAACCGGGATATTGTGCCGAAGAGCAGACACGCCGCTTCTTCCGCTACGATCCGGCCACGAACAGCTGGGTGAGCAGGCGGCAGTCGCCCCACTATCACTGGGGAGGCATTGCCGGCGCCATCAATGGCAGGTTCTACGTCGCAGGCGGCAAGACCAGCGAGTTCGGCCAGGATGTCACCGCCCTCGACGTCTACGATCCGGCGACCAACACGTGGACTCCCCTCGCGCCAATCCCGACAGGCGGAGCCGGGTCGGGAGCCGTGCTGGGGGGACAGCTGTACGCGTTTGTCGAGCACTTCAACGGGACCACTCCCGAGATTCGCGGCTATGCCTACAACCCGACCACCAACCAATGGAAGGCCAAGGCCGCTCCCGCGTTTCTCGGGCCGATGACGCGGGTGACGCTGGACGGCGGTGCCCGTCTCCTCATGGTCACCGGAGATCAGACCGCGCTGTATACGCCGTAGCGGAGCGGCCGGGGGCGCCCCGATTATCATCTGCGTTCGGGCACAATGAACCCGCCGAACGAGGTGAGCCGAACATGCCATCGCTCCAGACGGACCCGGGGAGCACCGCCCTGGTACTGATCGACCCGCAGCAGGGAATCACCGCCGGGCCGCTCGCCTAGCCGGCCCGGTGGCTCCTCCCGGCCGGCCTTCGCTGCTCCGCGCGCTCCGGCACCGCAACTACCGGCTGTTCTTCGCCGGCCAGGGCGTCTCGCTGGTCGGCACCTGGATCACCCGGATCGCCACCGGCTGGCTGGTCTATCGCCTCACCGGCTCGTCGCTGCTGCTCGGCGTCGTGGCGTTCTGCGGCCAGATTCCGACGCTGTTTCTGGCGCCGGTCGCCGGCGTGTTCGTGGACCGCTGGAACCGGCACCGGGTTCTCGTCGTCACCCAGGCGCTTTCGATGCTCCAGTCGCTCGCGCTGGCCGTGCTGGCGCTGGCCGGCATCATCACTGTCGTCGAGGTGCTGGTGCTGCAGGTGCTCCAGGGCATGATCAACGCCTTCGACACGCCCGCCCGCCAGGCGTTCGTGGTGACGATGATCGAGGACCGGGCCGACCTCTCCAACGCCATCGCCCTCAACTCCTCCATGGTGAACGCCAGCCGGATCATCGGGCCGTCCATCGGCGGCGCGCTCATCGCCGCGGTGGGCGAGGGGTGGTGCTTCCTGCTGGACGCGGTCTCCTACCTCGCGGTGATCGCCTCGCTCCGGGCGATGCACGTGGACCAGACGCGCGGCGTCCGCCCCGCGACGCGGGTGTGGGACGAGCTGCGCGCCGGCTTCGGCTACGTGGCCGGCTTCGCCCCGATCCGCACCGTGCTGCTGCTGCTCGCGCTGGTGAGCATGATGGGTATGCCGTACACGGTGCTCATGCCCGCCGTGGCCGTGAAGCTGCTGCACGGCGACTCGCATACGCTCGGCTGGCTCATGACGGCCTCGGGGGTCGGGGCGCTCGGGGGCGCGGTGTACCTCGCCTCCCGGGCGTCGGTGGTCGGCCTGGGCCGCGCGATCGCCGTGGCCACGACGGTGTTCGGCGCCGGGCTCGTCGCGTTCGGGCTCTCGCGGGTGCTGTGGCTCTCGCTCCTCATCCTGCCGGTGATCGGCGGCGGGTTCATGGTCGCGCTGGCGGCGACCAACACCATCGTGCAGACGATCACCGAGGAGCACCTGCGCGGCCGGGTCATGGCCTTCTACGCGATGGCGTTCCTGGGCACGGCCCCGCTGGGCAGCCTGCTGGCCGGTGTGCTGGCCGACCGGCTGGGCGAGCCGGTGACGATCATGCTCGGCGGGGCGGCCTGCATCCTGGGCGCGGGGTGGTTCGCGAGCCGGCTGCCGCGGATCCGGGAGCTGGTGCGGCCGATTTA
>DASSBA010000140.1:0-12459 GCA_035699205.1 Gemmatimonadales bacterium | reverse complement strand
ACCCGACCGGCGCCCGAACTCGGCCCGGCAAGATCCCTCGCTCCGCTCGGGATGACTGACAGTTGACAGTGACAGCCGGCGCGTGGCTACGAGTCCTTCCTACTCTACCTTTCTACCTTTCCGCCTTTCCACATTTCCGCCTTTCCGCCTTTCCGCCTTTCCACCCTTCCCCCGTTCCGCCCTATATTCCCACCATGCCCCGTCCCAAGAGCATCCTCTGGGTGGACGACGAGGTCGAGAGCCTCACGTCCCACATCCTGTTTCTGGAAGAGCAGGGCTTCGCCGTGGAGACCACCGCGCACGGCGACGACGCGCTGGTGCTGCTCCAGCGCCAGCCGTACGGCGTGGTGCTGCTCGACGAGCAGATGCCGGGGCGCCGGGGGCTCGAGCTGTTCCATGCCATCCGCGCGCTCGACCACGGGACGCCGGTAGTCATGGTGACCAAGAGCGAGGAGACCGAGACGCTCAAGGACGCGATCGGCGCCGACATCTCCGACTACCTGGTCAAGCCGGTCAATCCGCGCCAGATCCTCTCGGTGGTGACCCGGCTGCTCGACGGGGACCGGATCCGCCAGCAGCGGCTCTCGCGCGACTTCGCCACCCGGTTCCGCGAGCTGGAGGCCCGCCGGGGCGGGCCGCTCGCCTGGCGCGAGTGGGTCGAGCTGGTGGCCGAGCTGGCCGAGTGGGAGGTGCGGCTGGGGCAGGCGGACGAGCCGGGCCTGCAGGACGCACTCCGGACGCTGCAGGAGAGCCTGCGGCAGGACTTCGCCCGGTATCTGCAGCGACACTACGCCGGCTGGCTGCACGACGGCGAGAGCGACCGGCCGCCGCTCTCGGTGGACATCGGCGCCGAGTTTCTGCGGCCCGTGCTGGACAGTCACGGGAAGGCGCTGCTGGTGGTGGTGGACTGCCTCCGGCTCGACCAGTGGGCCATGATCCGCCCGCTGATCACCGCGCGGTTCGACATCGAGACCGCCCACTACTTCTCGATCCTGCCGACGGCCACGCCGTTCGCCCGGAACGCGATCTTCAGCGGCCTCTTTCCCGCGGAGATCAAGGCCCGCTACCCGCAGTGGTGGTCGGACAACGAGGAGTCGAGCCTCAACGCGCACGAGGCCGAGCTCCTCACAGAGCAGCTGCGCGAGCTCACCGGCCGGAACGTCCCGGTCCACTACGAGAAGGTCTTCACGGCCGCCGACGGCGACGGGCTGCTGCGGCGGCTACCCGCCCACCTGGCCCAGGACGGGGTGACGGCGCTGGTCTTCAACTTCATCGACCAGCTCACCCACGGCCGCACCGAGAACTCGACCCTGTTCGAGGTGGCGCGGGACACGCCCGCGCTCAGGAACCTCACCCGTACCTGGTTCGAGCGCTCCCCCCTGTGGGACGCGCTCCGGGAGGCGGAGCGCCGCGGCGTGCCGGTGCTGCTCACGACCGACCACGGCTCGATCCACTGCCACACCCCGGCCACGGTGTTCGCCAAGCGCGACACGACCTCCAACCTGCGCTACAAGTTCGGCGATGACCTGCGGGCACAGGACGCCGACGCCGCGCTGGTGGTGGAGGACCTGCCGAGTTTCGGACTCCCCGCCCGCGCGCCCGGCACCCGCCTCCTGCTCGCGACGGGCGACCGCTTCTTCGTCTATCCCACCAAGCTGCGCGAGTACCAGGCCCGCTACCGCGGCGCCTTCCTCCATGGCGGCGTCTCGCCGGAGGAGGTCATTCTCCCGATCGCGCTGCTCACGCCCCGCCACGGCTGACGGTGCGGACCGAGCTGCGCCTGCTCCGGATCGTCCTTCCCTACCGGGGCCGGCTGGTGCTGGCGCTGGGGACGACGGCCCTGGCGTCGCTGCTCGACGGCTTCACCCTCGTCATCCTGATCCCGCTCCTCAAGCACCTCTTCGGCACCACCGGCGCGCTGCGCACCGGCTCGACCCGGCTCGAGGAGTTCGTCAGCCGGGTGACCGAGCCGCTCGTGGCCGGGCTCACGCCGGGGCAGGCCGCCGGGCGGCTGGTGCTGGTGCTGGTGCTCGGGCTGCTGCTCAAGAACGTGCTGAGCTACGCGTCGACCCAGCTCTCGGTCGGGGTGCAGGAGGGGCTGGTGCGCGACCTCCGCACCCGCATCTTCGACCACCTGCTCACGCTCGACCTGGGCTATTTCCAGCGGACCCGGGCCGGCCAGCTCATCTCCGGAATCATCACCGAGGTGGACCAGACCAAGACGGTCATCACCGCCTCGCTGCTCTCGCTGTTCCAGAACATCGTGGTCGTGGCGACGACCCTGGTGGTGCTGAGCCAGATCTCGCTCCGGCTCACCCTGCTCACGCTGGCCTGCGTCCCAGCAATGGTCCTGCTGCTCCAGTCGCTGCTGAAGCGGCTCCGGCGGCACTCGCGTGCCCGGGCCCGCGAGCGGGGCGAGGTGACGGCGACGATCGCGGAGCGGATCGGGGCGGTGCGCCTGATCCGCTCCTACGGCGAGGAGGCACGCGAGAGCGCCCACTTCGCCTCCCAGGCCAACCGCTACCGCAAGCAGGTCATCCGGACCCAGCGCTACAGTTCGCTCACCAGTCCGGTGACCGAGGTCTTCTCCGGCTTTCTGGTCATCCTCATCATCTGGGCGGGTACCCGGCCGGCGCTGATCGGGCTCGGCGCGCCGCTCGCGCCCGAGGCCATCATCGTCTTCCTCATGGCCGCCCTCAAGCTCACCTCGCCGCTCAAGACGATCAGCTCCTACCCGGCCGTGATGGCGGTGACGCTGGCGAGCGCCGAGCGGGTCTTCGAGATCCTGGACGAGCCGAGCACCGAAGTGGACCGCCCGGGCGAGGGCACGGCGCGGTTCGAGCGGGAGATCGGCTTCGACCGGGTGAGCTTCCGCTACGGCCGGGGCGATCCGGTCCTGAGCGAGGTGTCGTTCGCGCTGCCCCGCGGACGGGTGGTGGCGCTGGTCGGGCCGTCCGGGGCGGGGAAGACCACGCTGGCGGACCTGCTGCCGCGGTTCCATGACCCGACCGGCGGGCAGATCACCATGGACGGCGTGCCGCTCACCCGGCTCACCCGCTCCTCGATCCGGGCGCTGATGGGGGTGGTGAGCCAGGATACCGTGCTGCTCAACGACACGGTCTACGCCAACATCACCTACGGGTCGCCCGGGGCCACCCGGCCACAGGTCGAGGCGGCCGCCCGGGCGGCCAACGCCGACCTGTTCCTGTCGCAGCTCCCCGAGGGCTACGACACCCTGCTGGGCGAGCGCGGCACCCGGCTCTCCGGCGGCCAGCGGCAGCGGATCGCCATCGCGCGGGCGCTGCTGCGCGACCCGCCGATCCTGATCCTCGACGAGGCCACCAGTGCGCTCGATACGGAATCCGAGCGGCTGGTGCAGCAGGCGATCGACCGGCTCATGGCCGACCGCACCGTGCTGGTCATCGCGCACCGCCTGGCCACGGTGCGCGACGCCGACGAGATCGTCGTGCTCGACCAGGGCCGCGTGGTCCAGCGCGGCACCCACGAGCAGCTGTTCCGCGCCGGCGGCCTCTATCGCCGGCTCTACGATCTCCAGTTCCGCGACCAGGAACCGGTCCTCGCGGTGGAGCGTTGAGCGCGGGTTGTAATCGTCCACCCATCCGCTAGTTTCGTTTTCGTGGCGACCCGGTTCCCCGACACCCGCATACTTCTGATCGGCGCCTTCGACGACGCGCTCCACGCGCACGCCGCGCTGCGCCGGCGCGCGCTCGAGCGGCTCGGCTGCCGGGTGGCCACGCTCAACCTGATCGGCACCGGCGGCTGGCTCAGCCGGTTCCGCCGGGTCGGGCTGCACGACCGGATCGCCCGGGCGATCGCCGGCACGACGCCGGCGCTGGTGCTGGTGCTCGAGGGGACGCAGGTGGACGCCGCCATGGTGGCCGAGCTCCGCCACGGCGGCGGCCCCGCCTGGGCCAACTGGTTCTGCGACGCGCGCCGGTCGGCGGAGGACATCGCGCCGCGCGCCGCCGCCTACGACGCCGTCTTCGTGGCCGACAGCGCCACCGCGGAAGCGCTCGACACGCCGGGCTTCCCGCCGGTCCACTATCTGCCGGCCGGCTGCGATCCCTCCATCCACCGGCCGATGCGCGCCCGCGACCGCTTCCGCGCCAACGTGGTCTTCGCCGGCACCGCCACGCCGCACCGCGAGCGGCAGCTCTTCGAGCTGGTGGAGTTCGGCGTGGCGGTCTGGGGACCGGGCTGGCGCCGGACGAAGCTCCGGGACTACTGCCGCGGCGAGCTGCTGGCGCACGAGGACTACATCCGCGCCTACGCCGGGGCTTCGGTGGCGGTCAATGTGCCCTGCGCCGAGGCGGGGAGCGGGAGCGGCGAGCTGGGTGCGAGCCGCCGGTTGTTCGAGCTGGCGGCCATCGGCGTGCCCCAGGTGGCCGAGGAACACCCCGATCTCCACCAGCACTTCCGCGAGGGCTCGGAGATTCTGGTGGCCCGGAGCCCGGGCGACCTGCGCTCGCTCACCGCCGAGGCCATCCATGACCGCGCGTGGGCCGAGCAGGTGGCGGCGGGGGGGCGGCAGCGGGCGCTGAGCGAGCATACCTACATGCACCGGCTCGCGGCGCTGCTCACGACGGTGGTGGGGCAGCCGGCGCTGTCGGGCGGATAGGGCGCCGTTCCCCTCCGCTCAGGGTGACTCGCGCTCCCGCTCCGCGATCGCCCTCCCCGCCGGCAACCGCCCGGTCGCCAGAAACTCGCGGAACATCCGCACGTAGCCTTCCGCCATCACATGATGGCTGAAGTAGCGCTCCACCCGTGCCCGGCACGCCTCCGGCCCGATCCCGCCGAGCCCCGGCCGGAGCGCCACCAGCTCGTCCACCGAATCCCCCAGCGCGCCCACCTCCGGGGTCACGATCTCCGGGAGCGCCCCACGATGGGTGCCGAGCACCGGGGTGCCGCTCGCCATCGCTTCGATGAGCGTGAGCCCGAACGGCTCGTCCCACAGCGCGGGCATCCAGAGGCAATCGGCGCCGGCCAGGAGCTCGGCCTTGCGCTCGCCGCCGACCCGGCCCGCGTAGCGGACCTGGCGGCTGAGCGACGGCCGCCAGCCGCCCGCGATGACCAGCCGCCGGTTCGCCCGTCGCGCGCCTTCGATCGCCCAGCGATGGCCTTTCACCCGGTGCAGCCGGCCGAGGAAGAGATCATAGCCGCGCTTGCGCGGCTCGAATCGGAATTCCCCCGGGTCGATGCCGTTGTAGACGAACGCCGTCGCCCCGTGGCGTGCCGCGTGATTCCGGCTCAGATACAGCGAGTTCGGCGCGCCGGCCGCCCCCGGCCGGCCATTGCCATGGATACTTCGGATCCAGGGGACCTCCGGTGCGCGCGCCAGCGGTCCGTACGAAAGCAGGAGGTCGAGACCCGGGGGGAGCAGCGGTCGGAGATCGAGCGCCGGGGCTCGCGCGTGGGCCGGTGAGAGCGCCACCAGCGTGGCCTCGGGCACGCGGGAGCCCGCCTGGGCGATGAGGCTCACCCGATGGCCCGCGGCGGCCAGCCCGCGGGCCAGGTAGACGATGATGCGCTGAGTGCCGCCGTACTTTCCGACCGGGAGGCGGTAGCGGGCGAACAGGGCAATGTGCATGGCCGCTGAATCTACTCGGTGCTGCGAGCCCGTCCCGGGGCCGTTACTTTGCCGGCCTATGGGCGAGCATTCCTCGGCTGCCTCGCGTCTCGCGGTGATGCAGATCCTGCATCAGGGCGGCGGTGCCGGCTCGGTCACCTCCGCGCTCCACCTGAGCCTGGGCCTCGCACGGACCGGCTGGCACGTCCGGTTCGTGTGTCCGCCACGCTCCGAAGTCGCACGGCTGGCGATCGCCGGCGGGCTGGAGGTGCACCCCTTCGAGTTCGACCCCAGGCGACACCTGCGCAACGCGCGGCGGCTCGCGCGACTGCTCGGGAGCTATCCGGTGCACCTGGTCAATTCGCAGAGCTCCCGCGACCGGAAGGCGCTCACGTTGCTCGCGCTGACGAGACGACTCCGGGTGCCCTTCGTGGCGACCCGCCGGCAGATGCCGCGCACGGCCGGGCCGGAGAACTGGCTCACCAGTCGCCTCGCGGCCCGGATGATCGCGGTCAGCCCCGCCGTGGCTGCGGCGCTTCGACAGCGGGGAACGCCTGCCGGCAAGGTGGAGCTCGTGCCCAACGGGCTGGTAACCGCCCGCGTCGATGCCCCCGTGAGCACGGCGGAACTGGAGCGATGGCGGCGGCGCATCGAGTGGGAACCCGGCCGCCGGACGGTCGGCATCGTGAGTCGGCGGAAGGACCAGCGGGTCGTGCTCGAGGCGCTCGGCTCCGTCCAGACGCCGGTGCGCCTCGTCCTGGCGGGCGTCGATGACTCGGGCCGCTTGAGCGAGCTGATCCGCCGGGTGCCTGTCCGCCACGCGGTCGTCTGTCTCCCCTTCAGTCCCGATATTCGTCCGCTGTACGATCTGCTCGATCTCGTGCTGCTGCCCTCGCGCATGGAGGGTCTCTCCCAGGCGCTCCTGGAGGGGATGGCGCTGGGGAAACCCGTCCTCGCGTCCGCCGCGGCGGGGAACCTCGATCTCATTCACGACGGCGTGGACGGATGCCTCGTGCCGCCGCTCGATCCGGCGGCGTGGGCCGCCACGATCGATCGCCTCCTGGGAGACCCGTCCCTGTGCGAACGCCTCGGGACCGCAGCTCGTGGTACGGCGCGGGAGCGCTACAGTCTGGATCGCACCGTCGAGCGCACCGCCGCCATCTACCGCGACGTGCTCCGTTGCTCGCGCGCTCCGGCGCCTCCAAATTTCGCCGGGTAACATCCAGCCATGGGAGGGGCCGCTGTGGTCAAGGTGTCGGGGTTCACGATCGTCCGAAACGCCATCAAGCTGGATTTCCCCCTCGAGGCCAGTCTCCGGTCCATCCTGCCGGTCTGTGACGAGGTGGTGGTGAACGTCGGACGCTCGGAGGACGACACACTGGCACTGGTCCGCTCCATCCGGGATCCGAAAATCCGGATCGTGGAGACCGAGTGGGACCTGACCCTCAAGAACCGGGTGCTCGGTGAAGAGACTCTGCGTGCCATGCGGGCCTGCCGGCACCCGTGGGGGATCTACATCCAGGCCGACGAAGTCATGCACGAGCATGGGGCGGCGGAACTGGCGGACGCCATCCAGCGCCACGACGGAGACCCGCGGGTGGAAGGACTGCTGGTCCGCTATCTCCACTTCTACGGCGACATGGACACGATTGCCGTGAACCGCCGCTGGTACCGGCGCGAGGTGCGGGCGGTCCGGCTCGATCCGGCGCTCGACATCCGGCCCTACCAGGGAGCCCAGGGATTCCGGGTCGGCCCGGCGCACCGGAAAATCCGGGCGCGGCTTACCGACGCCGAGATGTTCCACTACGGGTGGGCCCGGCCGGCGCAGGCGCTTCGCGCCAAGCGCGAGGCCAGCGCGGTCATCTATCCCTGGTCGAGGGAGCGGGAGGCTCGCCGCCCGCTGCTCCCCTGGTTCCCCGGGCTGACCCGATTTCGCGGCACCCATCCAGCCGCCGCGCGAGCGTGGGTCGATGCCCGCCGGAACGACGCCGAGCGGCGGGTGGAGCAGCCCCACTTCCGGACGGCGTTTCTCCGCTTCTATCTCTCCGACGCGATCGAGCGCCTGACGGGCGCCCGCGTCTTCGAGTTCCGCAACTACTCGCTCGTGTGACAGTTCCCGCGCCGGCCCCCGCCGCCGAACGGCTTCCGGTCTACGCCTGCATCAAGACCCACGTTCGTGCGGCCGAAATCTTCGCCGGATGGCCACGGGAAGGGCGGGTGCTCGAAGTTGCGGCGGGCAGCGGCGCCTTCGTCCGGCAGCTCCTCGGGCTCGGCTTCACCGTCGAGGCCTGCGACCTGTACCCGGACCAATTCAAGGTGCCCGAGGTACCGGTGCGCTATGCCGATCTCTCCGAGCGGCTGCCCTACGAGGACGCCTCGTTCGAGTACCTCTCCTGTCTCGAGGGTATCGAGCATCTGGAAGACCAGTTCGCCTTCGTGCGCGAGTGCCGGCGAGTGCTTCGCCCCGGCGGCCGCCTCCTGCTCTCGACACCCAACATTCTGGGGCTGGCCTCCCGCTGGCGCTATTTCTGGACCGGCTTCTTTCCGCTGGCCACGAAGCCGATGAACGAATACCGCAAGGCGCCGGTGCACGATCACATCCATCTCATCACCTACTACGAGCTGCGCTACATCCTCCGCTCCGCCGGGTTCACCATCGACGCGGTGACCACCGACCGGATCCGGAAATACGGCCTGCTCCACGCCTGGGCATGGCCCATGGTGCAGATGGCGACCCGCCGGGCGCTCGGTCGCGAGACCGACGTCCGGCAGCGCGAGGCCAATCGCGAGATCGCCGCCCACCTGCTCTCACCCGAGCTCCTCTTCGGCCGGACGCTCATGTTGGTGGCGCGGAAGCCGGCCTGAGCGACCCGATGCCAGGTGCGCGGGTGCCCCTCACGATCGTGATCCCCGTGCTCGACGAGGGTGATCGCATCGGCGAGTGCGTGCGCCGGCTCGCCTGGGCGGACGAGGTGCTCGTGGCCGACGGCGGCTCCCGCGACGATACGGTCGCCGCCGCCCGCGCCTCCGGCGCCACGGTGCTCGAGCGCACCGGGCCCACCATCGCCGCGCAGCGCAACGCGGCGATCGCGCGGGCGCGAAACGTCTGGGTCTTCGCGCTCGACGCCGACGAGAGCATCTCCGACACGCTCCGCGACGAGTTGGCGACCGTGATCATTTCGCCGGGTCACCCCGTATATCAAGTGCGCCGCCGGAACTTCTATCTCGGTCGCGAGCTCACTCGAGGACGCTGGGGCAGGGATTGGGTGACCCGGCTCTTCACCCGCGAGCGCCGGTATGTGGAGCGCCGGGTGCACGAAGGGCTCGAGCCGGTGCCCGACCCGGGGTCGCTGCGCGCCCCGCTCGATCACGTGCCCTACCGTGACCTGGGGAATCAGATCGACAAGATGAACCGTTACGCCCGCTGGGGCGCCCAGGATCTGTTCGAGCGGGGTGGGCGGGCCGGGCTCTGGGACTTGAGCGGCCGGCCGCTGGGCCGGTTCCTGCGCGCCTACCTGCTCCAGGGAGGGTGCCTCGACGGCCGCTTCGGGTTCGTGACCTCCGCCCTCGGCGGCTGCACCGCGTTTCTCAAGTACGCTCATCTCTGGGCCATGGAGCGGCGGGCCCGGGGCGGCCCGTGAGCCGCCGGCTCAGCGTGGCGCTCCTTACTTCGGCGCGCACGTGGCGCGGCTCCGGGGTCAGCCTCGCCACGATCGCCCGGGGGCTTCGCGAGCAGGGGCACGATCCGTACCTGCTGGCCGGCGACGCGCAAGTCGTGGAAGCCTTTGCGGCCCTCGGCCTGGCGGCCGTCCCCGTCCTCACCGGCAACACCGGCCTGCGTGAGGCCCGGGTGCTCGCCGGAGTGCTGGCCGGGATCGGCGCCGACGCCGTTCTGGTCGACCGCCCGCGCGACCTCCGGTTGGCGGCGCTCGCCTCGATGACACACCGCGTGGCGATTGTGAACCGCTACAACTTGAGTCGTGCCCGTCCGCCGCGCGATCTGCTGACCCGGCTGGCCTACCGCCGTGTCGCCATGACGATCTTCGTGAGCGAGACCCTGGCCGCGCGGGCGCTCGCGCTCGCCCGATACCTGCACCGGCGCCCGCATCGAGTCATCCGCGGGGCGGTGGACCCGGAGCGGTTCCGGCCCGATCGCGGGGCGGCGGTCGCGTTCCGCACGGCGCAGGATCTCGGGGGCACGCCGTTCGTAGTCGCGGTCGGCTCGCTCACGCTCGACAAGCGCTACGATTTTCTGCTCGACGTCTGGGCCCGGCTCGGCCCGCCGGCGCCCCCGCTCCTGATCTGCGGCGCGGGCGCGCACCGTGAGCGACTCCGGATACGGGCTCGCGACCTCGGGGTGGATGCCCGCTTCCTGGGCCATCTCGCCCCGGACGAGCTGCGCGGCGCCTATTGCGCGGCCCGCTGCCTGGTGCACGCCGGAGCCGTGGAGACCTTCGGCCTGAGCGTGCTCGAGGCGATGGCATGCGGGTGTCCGGTGCTCGGGGTTGACGGTGGTGCCGTACCTGAGGTCATGGGGGAGACGGGGGTCCTCGCGCCTGTCGACGACGCCCACGCCTTCCTTGCGCTCCTTCGTTCCCTGCTCGACGATCATCCGCGCCGGGCGGCGCTGGGGGAGGCGGCCAGGCAGCGGGTGCTGGATCACTTTTCACTCCCCGCCATGTGTCAGGCCTACGCCTCCGCGATCGAATCGGTGGTCCGGTGATGCGCCTCATGCTGCTGACTTCGGCGCGAGGCTGGGGAGGCACTACGCTGACCTACACCCGACTGGCTCGCGAGCTGGCCCGGCGCGGCCACGCGGTACTGGTGGTGGCGCGGAGCGGGGAGCTGGCGACGCGGTTCGCCGCGCAGGGCGTTGGGGCCGCCTCGGGGAATCGGGCGACCGGCGTCCGGCGCCTGATCCGTCGCTTCGCTCCCGACGCTCTCCTGGTGGATCTCCCGCGCGATCTCCGGATTGCCACCGCTCCCGGTCTCGGCCGGCCGGCGGTGGTGTACCGCTACAACCGCACCGAGGCGCGGCCCCGGTCGGGTCTCCTCGACCGGATGCTGGCTGGTCGCGTGGCCGGCTGTCTCTACCAGTCCGAGTACGTCGCCCGCCGCGCGGCGGTGTACGAGCCCTGGCTCGCCCGTCGGCCCTCGGTGCTGGTACCCAACGGCTACGATCTGGACCGGTTCACCCCCGACCCGGAGGCCGGGCGCTGCTTCCGCCGTCGCCACGGGCTCTCCCCGGAGGCTGCCGTCGTGCTGACGCCCGCCGGGCTTACGCGGGACAAGGGTCACGGCGACGCGATCGCGGCCCTCGGCCGGATCGGTGCGTCCTGCGGGGCGCCGATCTACCTCGCGGCCGGAGACGGTCCGCTGGAGTCCCGGCTCCGGCACCGCGCGGAGGCGGAGCATGTCCGGTTGCGGGTGACCGGGTGGCTCGAGGGCGAGGAATTGAAAGGCGCGCTGAACGCCGCCGATCTGGTGCTCCACCCGTCGCTGCACGAAAACTTCCCCAACGCCGTGGGTGAGGCGATGGCCTGCGGCCGGCCGGTGGTCGCGACCGACGTCGGGGGCACACCGGAGTTACTGGGGCGCGATGGCGCGGCGGGAGTGCTGGTCCCCAGCGGCGACCCGGCATCGCTCGCTGCGGCCCTCGTGTCCCTCCTGTGCGACCGCCCGCGCCTGGCAGCACTCGGCGCGGCCGCGAGGCGGCGTGTGGTCGCCGAATTTCCGCTTGCGCGAATGGTGGACGGCGTCGAAGCGGCGCTGCGCGCGGCGGCGGCGGGCTGAGGTTCACCCATGCGGCCCCACCTTCTCCTCACCTACGATTTCCCGCCCATGTTGGGCGGGATCGCCCGGATGATGGGCGAGGTCGCCCGGCGCTACCCGGCCGGCGCGCTCGTCGTCTCCACCGGCTCCGTCGCCGGGAGTGACGAGGCCGACCTCCGGTGCCCCCACCCGATCGACCGGATGCCCATCGAGAGCCGCCGCCTCCGCGCCGTCCACGGCTGGATCCCGTGGTGCCGCCGTGCCGCCGTCCTGGCCCGCGCGGTGCGCCCGGAGTTCGTCTGGTGCGGCAACCTGAAGCCGGCGGCGTACCCGGCCAGCTGGATCGGCCGGCGGACCGGCATACCGCACGGCATCTTCCTCCACGGCACCGAGCTGCTCCTGCTCCGCCACCGCCTGAAAGGCAAGCCGCGCAAGCGCATTGCCGGGCGCTGGCTGCTGGGCGATGCCGCCGTGCTGGTGACGGTGAGCCGGTGGACGGCCGCGCTCTGCGGCGAGGTGCTGGCCGAGCTGGGCATCGACCCCGCTGCCACGGACATCCGTACCGTTCCGCTCGGCACCGACCCGGCGCAGTTCCGGCCCGGCATCGATCCGGCCGCGGTGCGCGCCCGTTACGGCCTGGAGTCGGGACGATGGCTGCTCACCGTCGCGCGGCTCGCGGCGCACAAGGGCATCGACACCGTACTCCATGTCCTGGCGGCGCTGCGCGAGGACGTCCCCGACCTGCGTTACGCCGTGGTCGGGTCCGGGGTCCAGCGGGAGGAGCTCGGGCGCCTCGCGCGCCAACTTGGCGTGGCCGACCGGGTGCGCTTCCTGACCGGCGTCCCCGACCGTGACCTGCCCGCGCTCTACAACCTTGCGGAGCTGTATCTCGGGGTGTCTCGCCCGGCGGAGCTGATGATCGAGGGCTTCGGGATCGCGCTGAGCGAGGCCTCCGCGTGTGGACTCCCGGTGATCGGCGGCTCGGCTGGAGGCATTCCGGATGCCGTGCGGGACGGGGAGACGGGGCTGCTGGTGGACGGCGCGCGGGTGGAATGCGTGTTGGAGGCCGTGCGCCGGTTGCTGCACGACCGGGAGCTGGC
>DASSBA010000139.1:0-13648 GCA_035699205.1 Gemmatimonadales bacterium | reverse complement strand
CCAGTTGCAGCAGGTGATCGGGTTCCGCAAGCCCGGGGACGTGGTCAAGGTCGAGGTGGCCCGGAAGGGCGGTGTGCGGAAGACGTTCGACGTCAAGCTCCAGCCGCTCAACGACGCGCCGGAGCTCGCCGCCGCCGGTGAAGAGGGCGATACCGACAACGCCGCGGCGCCCGGCGGCGCGGCCATGAACCGGCTTGGCATCAGCGTGGAGCCGGTAACGCCGGATGCCGCGCAGCAGCTCCGGCTTCCGGCCGATGCCCGGGGCCTCATCGTGACCGATGTGACCCCCGGCGGTCCCGCCTGGGAGGTGCTGTTCGATGACCCGCAGCGCGGCGGTCCGGACATCATCCTCTCGATCGAGGGCAAGCCCGTCCGGAGCGAGGCCGACCTGCGCAAGGCGCTCCAGAGCGAGAAGCCCGGCAGCATCGTCAGCCTGCGGATCTTCAACCCGCGCGCGCAGACCAGGCGGGTCGAGCGCATCAAGCTCGGCGAACTGCAGTGATTCGGTGGGCCCCGCAGGGCCTTACCGAGTCACCCTGAGCCCTTCGTCCCTCAGGGTGAACTCCGCGAAGGGGGCATGATTCCGGTCATGCCCCCTTCCGAGTTCAGGGTGACTCCCGCGGGACTCGTCCGCCCCACCCACCCCCTGCTAAGTTGGACTCGGGGCGCCTCACCGCCGCCCCACGGCGCGTGCCGACTCATCCGCCACCCGGAGTGACGCCCATGACCACCAGCAAGGAAACCGACTGGATGAACCATCCCGTGATCCGGGCCCTGATCGACCAGGCCTCCGCGCTCGCGCTGGAGGAGCGGATCACGCTGGTCAAGGGGCTGATCCCCGGGATCGCGGACGCGCTGTCCGAGGAGGAGTACGAGCAGTTCGTTACGTTCGTTCGCTTCAAGGGTGAGCGATTCCAGGAGGCCAAGACCCACCCCGGCGAAGGACGGGCCGAACGTCACGTCCCGGGCGATCGCGACCTGGAAGGCCGCTGACCGGACTTTCACTACGAGGTCGATGATGGATGAGGAACGGTTCAATCTCTCGCTGCGAAAGCTGCTGAAGCAGTTCGGCGTGACCGCCCAGCGCGAGATCGAGAAGGCGGTCGATGCGGCCCGCAAGGCCGGGGCGCTGGAGGGCCGCGACGCCCTGCAGGCCCGGGCCACGATGGTGGTGGATGGCCTTCCGACCGATATCCTGGTCGAGGGCCGCATCGAGCTGACCTGATGCGGCATCGGACGCGCCGAGCGATCACGGCGGGCGTGGTCGGCGGGCTCCTGGGCTGCCACGGGGACGGCCGCGGCGACCGCGACCCAGCCGGGAACGCCGGCGCCCCCGACGGGGTGATGGCGGCCAAAGTGGCCCAGTACACTCCGGTACGGCTCACGGCCGAGCTGGGCGGGCTGAGCGAGCAGGAGCGGCGCATGATCCCGCTGCTGATCGATGCCGCCAGGGAGATGGACACGGTCTTCCAGCGGCAGATCTATCCGGCGCGGGACTCGCTCCTCGCCTCGCTCTCCGACTCCTCGATGCGGCGCTACGTCGAAATCAATTACGGCCCGTGGGACCGCCTCGACGAGGACCGTCCATTCGTGCCGGGCGTGGGGCCCCGGCCGCCGGGAGCGGAGCTGTACCCGCACGACATGGCAAAGGCCGAGTTCGAGCGGGCGGCCGCCGCTTCGCCGGCGGCGGGCCGGGAGCTCCGCGGGCAGTACACCGTCGTGCGGCGGGACTCCGCCGGGAAGCTGACGGCCCTGCCGTACCATGAGGCGTACGCAGAGCCGTTCGGCCGCGCGGCCGCGCGGCTGCGCGAGGCGGCGGCGCTGGCGGAGGATGCGGGCCTCCGGCGCTACCTCGAGCTCCGCGCGAAGGCGCTCGAGACCGACGACTACCAGCCGAGCGATTTCGCCTGGCTGGATATGAAGACCAACACGCTCGACATCGTCATCGGGCCCATCGAGAGCTACATCGACCGGATCTACGGACGGAAGACGGCGGCCGAAGCCTACGTGCTGCTCAAGGACAAGAGCTGGAGCACGCGGCTGGCCCGTTATGCGTCGCTGCTGCCGGCGCTGCAGCGCGGGCTCCCGGTGCCCGACGCCTATAAGCGCGAGCGGCCGGGCACCGATTCCGACCTCAACGCGTACGATGCGCTCTACTACGCCGGCGAGGCCAATGCCGGGTCCAAGACGATCGCGATCAACCTGCCCAATGACGAGGAAGTCCAGCTCCGCAAGGGCACCCGCCGGCTCCAGTTGAAGAACGCCATGCGGGCCAAGTTCGACCGGATCCTGGTGCCGATCGCCGGCGAACTGATCGCGGAGGATCAGCGGCCGCGCATCAGCTTCGACGCGTTCTTCGACAACGTCATGTTCCACGAAGTGGCGCACGGGCTGGGCATCAAGCACACGATCGACGGCAAGCGGACCGTGCGTAACGCACTGAAGGAGCAGTACTCCGCCCTCGAGGAAGGGAAGGCCGACATCCTCGGCCTCTACATGGTGACGCGCCTGCTCGAGCGGAAGGAGCTCACCGGCGCGTCGCTCGAGGACCACTACGTCACCTTCCTCGCGAGCATCTTCCGCTCGATCCGCTTCGGCGCGTCCGACGCGCACGGCCGGGCCAACGCCGCCCAGTTCTCGTTCTTCGAGGAGCACGGCGCGTTCACGCGCGACTCGGCCGCCGGCCGCTACCGGGTGGACTTCCCGAAGATGCGCGCCGCGGTGGACTCGCTCGGCGGCGTCATGCTCCGGCTCCAGGGCGACGGTGACTACGAGGGGACGAAGCGGTTCCTCGAGACGCGCGACGTCCTCTCCGGTCCGCTGCGGAGCGATCTCGCGCGGCTCGGCACCAGGGGAATACCCGTGGATATCGTCTTCGAGCAGGGCCCTGCCGTCCTCGGGCTGGGCCGGTAGGGCATGCCGCGCTGGGAGCCCCCGCCGGAGCAGGTCGTCGAGAAGCCCAGGCCATCGCGGTGGCCGGCGGTCGTCCTGCTGCTCGGGATCGTCGCGGTGGCCGCGTACGGGCTGTGGATGATGCGCCGGCGCCTGCATCCACCGATCAGCGCGGGCAGCGCGACCGCGACCGATGTGCGCTCGGAAATCAGCGGCACGGGCGACTCGCTCGACGTGGCCGTGAGCTGGCGTCTGGCCGATGCGCCGGTGGCCGGCCTCCCCGATTCCCTGCGGGTCGAGGTCGGGCGCGGCGGCGGTGAGGCCGCGCGGACCCACGTGATCCCGGGGAACCGGCGCACCGACACGCTCCGCATCGCTGCGCCGGCGGCCGGCCAGACGGTCAGCGGCTATTCGTGCGTGGCCGGCGTGCGCGCCGGCCGGCTCGCCCGCGAGCGGTGCACGCCCTGGCAATACGTGAAGCCGTCCGCGGAGCTCTCGACCGCACCGGCGGCACCGGACAGCGCCGCGCCGCACCCCAAGCGCGGCGGCCCCGCGCGGACCGCCGCGCCACCGCAGCCGGCCGTCGCGCATGTCGTGATCCAGCCCGCGGGCCAGCAGGTGGACCCGGACATCGGCGGAAAGTGCGCCGCCTGGCAGCGCAGCAACCCGGGCCGTCCGGTCTGGATCGAAGTCAACCGCAAGGCAGTGCCCGCATGCATGGGGCCGAACGGCAAGCCCACCGTCGTCCAGTTCTGTGCCTTCGCGCTGCTGGCCGACGGGCGGCGGGTGAAGACCAGGAACTCCGACAAGGTGCCGTACTGCGAAGCGCTGTTCCAGGAATGGGTGCGCGAGCGGGTCACGTAGCCCTTACCCGTATGCGGCTCCCTCCGCTCGCTCCGTCCGGCCCGCCACTGTCTGTACGCTAGCGTACGTAACTGCCTTCAAACTAACGATTTATCGTGGTGTGCTGTACATTGGGGCAGTTCCAGTCCCCCAGCAGCAGACACCCGACAAGACGGCGATCGGCCATCATCGCCGAGGAGCCCATGGCGATCACGGCGCCCCAGAGCCGCAATCATCTGCTGGCGACGCTTCCGCGGAGCGAGTTCCGGGATCTGCGCGCGCATCTCACGACCGTGACGCTGGAAACCAGCCAGGTGCTCAACGAGCCGGACCGGCCGATCGCCGCGGTCTACTTCCCGCTCGACACCGTGATCTCGGTGACCGCGGGGGGCGGTAACGGGACCACGATCGAGGTCGGGAGCGTCGGGTGCGAAGGCATGGCCGGCCTCCCCATCCTCTTCGGCAGCGACCGCTCCACCAACCGGGTCCTGGTCCAGATCGGCGGCACGGCCGAACGCATGGACGCGGCCGTCCTCGGGCGCGCGGCGATCCGGCACGCGCGGTTCCGCCGGCTGCTCAATCTCTACGCGCAGGGCTTCGTGACTCAGATCTCACAGAGCACCGCGTGCAACCGCCTCCATTCGGCCGAGCAGCGGTTGGCGCGTTGGCTGCTCATCTGCCGCGACCGAGTCGGACGCGACGACCTGAGGATCACCCATGGGGTGATGGCCATGATGCTGGGCGTCCGGCGGGCCACCGTGACGGAAGCGGCCGGCGCGCTGCAGCGCGAGCGACTGATCCGCTACCGGCGCGGCGTGGTGTCGATCGTGGACCGGCCCGGGCTCGAAGCCGCCTCCTGCGAGTGCTACGGGATCGTGCGCCGGGAGTTCGACCGCCTTCTGGGAGTGCGGGTCGGATGAGCCCGTCCGCCACCATCACGCTGGTCGTGGACGACGAGGCGGTCGTGCGCCAACTGGTCCGGCGCATCCTCGAGCCCGACGTGTGCCGGGTCGTGGAAGCGGCCGACGGGGAGACCGCGCTGCGGCTGATCGAACACGGCCGGCCGGCGATCGATCTCGTCCTGACCGATCTGCGCATGCCCGGCATCGATGGGCTCGAGCTCTTGGAGGTGTTGTCCGCGCACCGTCCGGGCCTCCCGGTCGTCTGCATGTCCGGCTTCGCCACCGTGACGACGGGGCCCCGGCCAGGGGTGCCGTTCGTGGCCAAGCCGTTCACCGCGGAGTCGCTGCGGAAGACGGTCGAGCCGCTGCTCGCGCGTCCCCGCCCGGGCGATCCGCCGGCAGAGGCCGACGCCGTGGATCTCGTGGCGGCCGCGCTCCTGCTGCAGCGGCAGCGGGCGAGGCGTCCGCCGGCGTAGTTAGATTGCGGCACTCGCGAACGTGGCGGAACCGGCAGACGCGCAGGACTTAGGATCCTGTCCCGCAAGGGGTCCGGGTTCGACTCCCGGCGTTCGCATTCGACGCTTCCCAGAGCAAGATCAGGGAGGTCTCCGCATCCCGCAGAGGATGGGGAGGTCTCCGTGACCTTCGTGTGTCGCGGGCCTGCCATGTCCAGCAATTGCGTGACGCTCGCCAGCTGAGCGGCGGGAGCTCAGCGCGGTATCGCCGCTCAGCTCTCGGCGCTCAAAGCCCGCAGGCGGTGAATGCGTCGGGCTTCAGCACTGTGGGCGGGGCGTCCGGCGGCAGGAAGAAGGTGGCCCGGAGGACGATGTCGGTCGGCCCGTCGTTCGCGGCCAGGTGAACCCCCTTCGGCGCAAAGAACACGGCGCCCGGGCGGAAATGCTCGATGCGGTTGCAGTCGTGCGCGTGATGCATGGTGAGCGTCCCGCCTGCCACGATGACCATCGTGGGTCCCGGATGGGTGTGCCAGTCAACGAAGCTTTTGGCGGGGTGTCCGGCGACCTGGCCATCCCCATCCTTGGAGTCGAGGTATACGTTCGCCGAGACGATCTTCACGGGGCTTCGCGGATCCGTCTCGATCTTGAAGCCGTGTTGGCGGATCCCCGTGAACGCGCCGTCCGGAGCGGGATCGGCCGCGACTACCGCGCTGGCTGCTGGCGGGCTGGCTGCGCGGGCGGGGCCGGCGGTGTCCTCGCAGGCCAGAGCCAGAGCGCCCACGAGGCCGCCAAGTCCGAGGGCGAGCGCGGCGCGAAGTGGGAGTTTGGTCATGAGTGTCTCCTGCTGGTGTTAAAGAGGGCGGGCAGCGTCATACGGCCCGCACGAATGGCAGAGCCCGATCGGCCCCGCTCTGGAAGTGCTGCCCTCCGGTGAATCCTTCCGGCGGTGCTGCTCGCGACCAGCCCGAACCCGCTGTATCCCTAGGTACGACAAAACGGGCGG
Organism: Gemmatimonadales bacterium; assembly: GCA_035699205.1. Taxonomy (GTDB): domain Bacteria; phylum Gemmatimonadota; class Gemmatimonadetes; order Gemmatimonadales; family GWC2-71-9; genus CAVVWJ01. The sequence goes on along the minus strand of DASSBA010000139.1, from coordinate 7,553 downwards.
ATCTAGCTCATGGACGGAGTGAGCCTCCGCCGTGAGCCGTATCCGCCCGTTTTGTCGTACCTAGGGATGTGCGGGCCGATTGGCGCCGCCGCGAGTCATCTGGCATCCGGAGGCAGTCATGTCCCTCCCTAGCGCAGCCATCGCGCGTCGGATCGCCGCCGGGGCCGCGACTTTGGCTCTCCTGCTCCTGGCCGCCTGCGGAGACTCCGCGGGGCCGGATGGGGGCGGTGGGGGCGCCACGCTCTCCGGCACGATCCGGGCGGCGGGGTCGTCGGAGGCGCTCGCGGACGCCACGGTCAGCATCGGCGCCCGGCAGGCGAGCAGCGATGCGAACGGGCAGTTCGAGCTGACCGACGTACCGACTGGCGCGGTCACCGCCCGGGCCGTACGGCCGGGGTACCTGCCCGCGGAAGACGCGATCACCATGAGCGCGGGGGCTAACAGCCACGATTTTACGCTGACCGTACGGGAGATCTACGTGTCCGGCACGGACGCGGTCTACGTGCCAGGCGATGTCGGACCGATGCGCGGCGCGATCGTCGTGCTCGGTGGTCCGGTGACCAGCGGATTCGTGACCGGCGAGAGGCTCACGCCGGCCGGGTCCTCTCCTGAGCTCGAGCAGAGCCTGCAGGCGCTGGGCGCAAGTCTCCGAGCGCTCGCGCACTCCGCTCACGTGGCACTGCTCGGCAGCAGGACCACTGGATTGGTGAACAGCGCCACGAGCGACAACGCGCTCTTCGCAGCCCTGACCACCGCCGCACAACTGAGCGGGCATGCCGAAATCGCGGATGTGCCCGTGCTGACGTTCGGTCTGAGCGCCGGCGGCCCGGAGGCAGCGGGGCTCGTGTCGCGGAACCCCGACCGCGCGATCGGGTTGCTCGAGCGGGTGCCGGTCTCCGTTACCTCCCTCACAGCACCCGCGGCGCTCGCCGTTCCGACGTTCGTGATGCAGGCGGAACTCGATAACGTGGTGGACAACTCGGCGGTACGGACGACGTTCTTGCAGAACCGGTTGCGGGGCGGCCTCTGGGCGCTCGCGGTGGAGCCCGGGGTCGGGCACCACGAGGCCAGCAGCCGGGGGAATGGGGCGGCGATCAACTGGATCGCCGGCGCGCTGCAGCTCCGGCTGCCGACCACGGCGGGTGAACCGCTCATCGCCCTGGACCAGCCATCGGGCTGGCTCGGGAATCAGACCACACTCGAAATCGCACCGTGGGCCGACTACTCGGGCGGTCGCACGACGGCCAGTTGGCTGCTGTCCGAGTCGCAGGCCAGCTCCTGGAAGAGCTTGGGAACTCCGAAGAGCACCGACGGCGGCGGCGTCTGAACGGCGCCGTGGAGACACGGCGTCGAGACCGCAGACGGGTGCGATCGCCTGCCCACCTGTGCTACGCACGCACTAACCCACGGAGGAACCTCATAACAGCCTGCCAGGCAGCCATGATGCAAGACTTCACCCAGCCCTCCCGCCGAGCCGCCGCTCGAACTGCTCGAGCACCAGCCGGTGTCGGGGTGGACTGGCCCGGCCCTGGACGAATTCGGCCTCCTCCTCGAGCCGGAGCGGTGCCAGCGCGGCGACCGCCGATGCGCGTGCGCGAAATCGGCGGTATTATGGTGCCGAGGCTGGCTCCCTCCGACCCGCGGCCGACGATGCCCCATTCATCCTCACATTCGATAGGCGATCTGCTCCAGGAATTGGGAGCGGGAAACCGGGCCGCGTTCGACGAGCTCCTCCCGCTGGTATACGACGAGCTGCACCGGCTCGCCGAGCGCCAACGGCGCCGCTGGGAGGGCGACGAGACGCTCAACACCACCGCGCTGGTCCACGAGGCCTACTTCAGGCTGGCCGACCAGTCGGCCCCCGGGTGGCGAAACCGGGCCCATTTTCTGAGCGTGGCCTCGACCGCCATGCGGCAGATCCTGATCGACTATGCGAAACGGAAGTGCGCCGCCAAACGGGGCGGGCAGCGGCCGCACCTGCCCCTGCACGAAGTCGAGGCCGCCCTGCATCAGGCAGAGCCCTCAGCCGATCTCTCCAATGAGGTCCTGGTGGCCCTGGACGATTCGCTGCGCCGCCTGGATCAGTGCAATCGGCGGCAGATGCGGATCGTCGAGTGCCGGTTCTTCGGCGGCATGTCGGTCGAGGACACAGCCGCGGCGCTCGGCGTATCGCCGGCCACCGTGAAGCGCGGCTGGGGAATGGCCCAGGCGTGGCTCTACCGCGACCTCAAGCAGAGCGTCGAGGAGGCCCGGTGAGCGAGCGGGAGGCGGGATCGCAAGAACTGACGAGTCCCGACCGCATGGAGGAGTTGTACGAACGCGCCCGGGCGATGGATCCCGAAACCCGGGCGAAGTTCCTGGCCGAAGCCTGCGGCGGCGATCCTCGCCTGGAGAGCGAGTTGAGCTCCCTGCTCGCGCACACGGAGCCGGCCGAAGCCTTCTTCGCGGACCTGTCAGAGGCAATCGTCTCGCCTGCGGTTGGGCAGTGCGTGGGTCAATACCGGCTCGCCGGCATTCTGGGGGCCGGAGGCATGGGGACGGTCTACCGGGCCCATGACACCCGGCTCGACCGGGCGGTGGCCCTGAAGGTCCTCCCCTCGTATCTGAGCGTCCAGCCCGAGGCCCGGGAGCGATTCCTGGTGGAGGCCCGGGCCGCGGCGGCCCTGGAGCACCCCAACGTCTGCAGCATTCACGAGATCGGGAACACCGCCGACGGCCGGCCGTTCATCGCCATGGCCTGCTACGAGGGGGAGACGCTCAAGGAGCGGCTGACCCGAGGGCCGCTGCCGCCGGCCGAGGCGGTGGGGATCGCGATCCAGCTCGCCCGCGGGCTGGGCGCGGCGCACGCCCGCGGCATCGTCCACCGGGACGTGAAGCCCGGCAACATCATGCTCTGCGCCGACAGTACGGTGCGGCTGCTGGATTTCGGGTTGGCCAAGGTGGCCGACGTGAGCCTCACCGGTCCCGGGGTGACCCCGGGCACCGTCGCCTACATGTCGCCGGAGCAGGCCCGCGGCGATCCGGTGGATCACCTGACCGACCTGTGGAGCCTGGGTGTCGCCCTGTACGAGATGCTCTCGGGGGTACGCCCGTTCCGGGGTGGGAACGATCGCGCCGTCGTTCAGGCGATCCTCCACGAACATCCTGCGCCGCTGCCAAGGACGTTGCCCGGCGCACCCCCGTGGTTGCCCCGGATCGTGGAGCGCCTGCTGCGGAAGGCACCCGAGGGGCGCTTCCGAAACGCCGAGGAGCTGCTGGGCGACCTGGAGCGAAGCGCTCCCGATGGCGCCATCGAGGCTATGGCAGCCTGGGTGCGGGCGCGCCCCCGGTCGCTTGCCGTGAGCGGCGCCGGTCTGCTGGCCGCGGTCGCGCTGGTCGCTCTGGTGGTCCGGCCGGTGCACCGTTCCGCGGCCCTCACGCCCCCAGCCGGGCCGACTTCTCGGCCTCCCGCCATCGCCGTCCTGCCGTTCACCGTGCGAGGGCCGGGTCTTGAGGTCTGGCGCGAAGGGATGGTGGATCTTCTCTCGATGGGGCTCGACGGAACCGCCGGCATTCGGGCGATCGACAGCCGCACCTTGCTCGCCAGGTGGCACAAGGAGGTCGGGGACAAGACCGTGGCCGACCTGGCGATGGCTCTGGGCGTCGCTCGTCGGAGCCAGGCACGGTATGCGCTCGTGGGCTCGGCGGTCGCGGCGGGGCCGCGGATCCGACTGGGCGCTGATGTCTATGATGTCGAAAGCGGGCGGGCGGTGGGGCCGGTTCAGGTGGATGGGCCCTCCGACTCGGTGCTGGCCCTGGTGGACCGGCTGGGCATGCAGACTCTCGCGCTCATCCTCGAGAAGGACCCCGGCCAAGTCCCCGTCCTCGATCTGGCCCGCGTCACAACCACGTCGCTCGTTGCTCTCAGGGCATACCTCGAGGGCGAGGGCCACTACCGGCGTTCCGAATTTCGCGAGGCCGGCGAGGCCTGGGAGCGCGCCGTGCGCGCCGATACCCTGTTCGGGCTGGCCTACCTGGGTCTGACCGAAGCGTACGCCTGGTACGACGTCGGCAGATACCGCGAAAATCTCGAGCGGTCGAGGAGAATGGCCGATCGGCTTCCCGCGCGCGAGCGGACGCTGGCGCGGGCATACTGGGTGGCGCATAGCGACGCCCCTGAATCAATTCCCGTGATTCGGGAGGTCATCCGAGAATACCCGGATGCCGCAGAGGCATGGTACGCGCTGGGCGAGGTCTATTACCACGGGGCGGTGGCCATGAGTACCCCTGAGGAAGCGGAGGAGCCCTTCCGGAGAGCGGCCGAGCTCCAGCCGACGATGGCCCCGTACCGCACGCATCTTCTCGATCTGGCGTTCCTCTGGCACCCCGACAGCACCCGCATCGCGCGCGAGCTCGACGCCTTCGGCCGGCTGGCGCCGGAAGCCTCCCAGACGCGGGGTGGCCGGACCGCGCTCGCGCTGGCCTTCGGTGACAGCGGCGCACGCGCGGGCGCGAGGGCCGAGCTCACCACGCTGAATTCTGAATCGGCGGCCCAGGTTTACTGGTTCCTGCCCCACCCCCGGTTTGCCGAAGTGGGTGAGGAGGTCTTCTCGGCCATAGACCCGCGCCTGGAGCAACACGACCGGAACGGCGTTCGAGAATTGCGGTTCAGGACCCTCGGGCTCGGGGACGGGCGGGTACGCGACGCGTTGGCGATGCTGAACGATTCACGAACGCCGAGCTATCTTCGCTACGGCGGGGCCGTGTACCTCTCCGTTCGGGGCCTGCCGGTGCCGGAACGAATCATCGAGCAGAGCCTCGCCGCCGGCCTGGCGGACAAATCGCTGTTCTCCAGCCGGACCTCGGCGGTGTCGGCCGCCGGCGCTGCCGCCCAGCTCGGTCACTGGAGCGAGTACAGCACCCTGGTTTCCCGCGTGCGGGAGATCGCTGCACGGGAACTGACTGCCGGCGACAGCACGAGCGCCCGGTATTGGGACTGGGCCGTCCGCGTGGCGGAGGCGCATGGGCTCTGGCGCCGGGGCCGGAAGGAGGAGGCCCTGCGCGCATTCACGAGCACCCTTCCGGACGATAACGGCTGGTTCACACTCTGGAACGTAGGTCAGCTCTCCCTCGAGCTCGGTCGGCTGGACCAGGCCGAGCGCGCATTCCGGGCACTCTGGCGACAGGACGAAACGCCCGCGTACCTGCAGCTCGCCCGTATCCTGGAGCGGACCGGGCGGCCGGCCGAGGCGCGCGAAGCGTACCAGTTCGTCGCCTATGCCTGGCGGCACGCGGACCCCGAGCTGCAACCGCTGGTCGACGAGGCGCGGCAGGCGGTTGCGCGGTTGTCACGGGCCGGGAACCAGCCGGGCAGCTGAGTGCGCCCAGCCGCAGAATCTCTTCGGACTCACCCGACACGGAGAGGACCAGCCGGTCCGGCCAGCGCGACCAGTGGCCCATCGTCTCCGCGTCCTTGTCAGTGCCGGAGTCGCCGACGACGAGCAGTCGGCCGCACGGGATCGCGCGTTACCGCCGGCGCGTCCAGGAGCTCGGGGCGGAGCGGGTTTGACCCCCTCGACGGCATCGGGGTAGATTCCCCGCCATATGAGCCAGATCACCATCGAGAAGACCGCCGAGGACTCGGCCTCCAAGTCACTTCGGGTCACCGTACCCGTCGACCGCGTGCGCGAGGCCGAGGCCAAGGCGCTCAAGCGCTACGTGCGCCAGGCGCGCCTCCCCGGCTTCCGCCCGGGCAAGGCCCCGGAGGCGGTCGTCCGGAAACGGTTCGGCGAGGCCATCCGGCAGTCGGTGCTCGAGGAGGTGATCCGCGAGGGTTGGGAGACGGCGCAGTCGTCCGAATCGCTCAAGCCCATCACCGACCCGTCGATCCGGAATCTCAAGTTCGAGGACGGATCCCCCGTCGAATTCGACCTGCTGGTCGAGGTCCGGCCGGAGCTCAAGCTCGAACGCACCGGCGGGTTCCGGGTGGAGCGGCGCGTGGCCCCGGTGCCGGACGGCGCGCTCGACGAGCAGCTCGCCCGGGTGCAGGAGCAGAAGGCCACGTGGATCCCGGTTGAAGGCGCGAAGCCGGCGCCCGGGCAGATGGTCCGGGTGGAGGTGGCCCAGCTCGACGAGAGCGGGGCCGGCGCCGCGCAGCCGTACGACCTGGTCCTCGGCCAGAACCAGGCCATCCCGGAGCTCGAGGAGCGCATCATGCAGCTCCTCCCCGGCGAACAGGCCGATGCCGAAGTGCGCTTCCCCGATGACCATCCCGACGAGTCCCGGCGCGGCCAGACCCGCCGGGTGCGGATCACCCTGCACGACGTGAAGCGGCAGGAGCTCCCGCCGCTGGACGACGCCCTCGCCCGCGAAGTCGGCGACTTCGAGAACCTCGACGCGCTCCGTGCCGCGGTCCGGAAGGATCTGGAGCGCGAGGCCGAGCGCGAGGCCGACGCGCAGGTGCGGCAGGGCCTGATCCAGCAGATCGTGGAGGCCAACGGCGTCCGGCCCCCCGAGTCGCTGGTGCACCGGCTCATGCACGGGTACGCCGAGATGTACGGGCTGCCGCAGGAGCAGCTCGCGCAGTTCGAGCAGCAGTTCCACCAGATCGCCGAGGCGCAGGTGCAGCGCGACCTGGTGCTCGACGCCGTGGTCGAGGCCAACGGCCTCCGCGCCACCGAGGCGGAGCTGGATGCGCGGATCGCCGACCTGGCGGCTGCGCGGGGCGTCCCGGCGGGCGAGCTCTACGGGTCGCTGCAGAAGGCCAACCGGCTCCCGGAGCTGGAGCGCGCCATCACCGAGGAGAAGGCGTTCGCCTGGCTCCTCCAGCAGTCCACAATCGAAGAGGTGAAGTCTTGACGATGGCCACGCTCTATCCGCCGTACATCATCGAGCGCTCCAGCCGCGGCGAGCGGACGTACGATATTTTCTCCCGGCTCCTGATGGACCGGATCGTGTTCCTCGGCGCGCCGATCAACGACGACGTCGCCAACATCATCATCGCCCAGCTGCTGTTCCTCGAAGCGGACAACCCCGAGAAGGACATCTATCTCTACATCAACTCGCCGGGCGGGGTGGTGTCGGCGGGCATGGCCATCTACGACACCATGCAGCACCTCCGCGCGCCGGTGAACACGATCTGCATGGGGATGGCGGCGTCGATGGGGTCGTTCCTGCTGGCGGCCGGCACCAAGAGCAAGCGGAGCGCCCTGCCCCACTCGCGGATCATGATCCACCAGCCGTCCGGCGGGGCGCAGGGCACGGCGGCGGACATCGAGATCCAGGCGCGCGAGATCCTCTACCTGCGCAGCAAGATGAACGCGCTGTACGCCCAGCACACGGGCCAGCCCATCGAGACGATCGAGCGGGACATGGACCGCGACCGGTTCATGAGCGCCGAGGAGGCCAAGGCGTACGGGCTGATCGACAGCGTGTTCACGCCCCGCAAGGACCTGGTACCCCATACGGACGGCAAGAAGGAGACTTGACGCTCGCGGTGCCGGGGACCACCTTTCCGGCACCCTCACCTCCATCGTGACGCGGCTCCATGTCCAACGACAAGCATCTCCGCTGCT
>DASSBA010000138.1:0-14466 GCA_035699205.1 Gemmatimonadales bacterium | reverse complement strand
CAGCAGGTCCTCGTCGAGGATCTCGCGTTTCCGGTCGGCCAGCACGGTGAACTGGCGGTAGACCTCGGCCAACTGCAGCTCGCCGAGATCGTAGCCCAGGTCGCGGTAGCGGCGCTCGAGCGCGTGGCGGCCCGAGTGCTTCCCGAGCACGAGCGTCGAGCGCGGGAACCCGACCATTTCGGGCCGGATGATCTCGTAGGTGAGCCCGTTCTGCAGCATGCCATGCTGGTGGATACCCGCCTCGTGCGCGAACGCGTTCCGGCCGACGATCGCCTTGTTGGGCTGGGGAAAGCTGCCGGTGAGGTAGGAGAGGAGCTGGCTGGTGCGATAGATCTCGCGGGTGTCCACGTTGCAGCGGAAGCCCAGGACCGGTCCGCGCACGTGGCTGGCCATGACCAGCTCTTCCATGGCGGCGTTCCCGGCGCGTTCGCCGATGCCGTTCACGGTGCACTCCACCTGGCGGACGCCGGCGGCGATGGCAGCCAGCGAGTTGGCCACGGCGAGGCCGAGGTCGTCGTGGCAGTGGGCGCTCAGCACCACCCCGTCGGCGCCGGGCACCCGCGCCAGGACGCGGCGGAACATCTCCCCGTACTCGTCCGGCATCGCGTAGCCGACCGTATCGGGGAGGTTGATCGTGCGCGCCCCCTCCTGGATGGCCGCCTCCACGATCCGGCAGAGGAAGTCGGGGTCGGTGCGGCTCGCGTCTTCGGCCGAGAACTCGACATCGTCGGTGTACTGGCGCGCCTGGCGGACGGCCGCGCGCGCGCGGGCCAGGACGTCCTCGCGGGTGGTCCGCAGCTTGTCCTTGATGTGCAGGTCGGACGTGGAGATGAAAACGTGGAGCCGCCCGCGCGCGGCCGGCCCGATGGCCTCGCCGGCGAGCTCGATGTCACGCTCGTGGCAGCGGGCCAGCGCCGCGATGACCGGGCGGCGGACCTCGGTGGCGATCTGCTGGACACTCCGGAAGTCGCCCTCCGACGCGGCCGGGAAGCCGGCCTCCATGATGTCCACCCCCAGCGCGTCGAGCTGCCGGGCCAGCCGGAGCTTCTCCTCGGGCGACAGGCTGTTGCCGGGGGCCTGCTCGCCATCGCGCAGGGTCGTGTCGAAGATCAGAACATCGTGGAGTGCCATACGGTGTCGGGCTCGTCGAAGAAGGTGAAACGAAAAGCGCCGCGGACCTCTGGGTCCGCGGCGCCGATGCATCGATCGAGACTCTACTGTCTCATGCTGCTCGTGGCACGCCGCGGACCCCTTGCTCGCCGATAAGGACGGTAAGCAGGAGGCTGAGGAGGACGAGCACGAGCGTGACGCTGAGCAGCATGGAATCCCGGATCGACGCGGGTGTCAGCCGGGCGGTAGGTCCGGCCGGGAGGTAGAGGCTAACGCGCGATGCCCGCGGCTGTCAAGGGGTCTCGGCATGAATCGGCTTCAGTGCGAGGCGGGCGGCTGCAGCAACAGATCCCCCGGACGCGGCCCGGCGGCGAGCCGCCAGCCCGGCGCCGGCTGGAGCGTCCAGCCCGGTCCCCGGAGCGGGTACAGGGCCGGATCGCCTGGTGCCGCGACGGTGAGACTCGTGAAGTCGGACGAGACCAGCGCGCCGGGACCGGCTTCGGTCACCTCGAGCCTGCCCCAGCTCGCCGCGAAGCTGCCGGACGGATAGACCGTACCCGCATCTCCGAGCGGGAAGAGAGCATTGGGATCGAATACCCGGTTGAGCTGCTCCTGCCGCAGGAGCAGCACCGGGCCGTCCACCAGCGCCGCCCGCGCCCCGGCCAGGCGAGCCGCCCGCTCGTGCTCCCGAGCGTCCTCCTCAGCCGCGAGCTTCCCGCCGCCGTACCGCGTCGCCCGGGCCTCGGCGCGCGCCTCCGGGTCGGCGGGCGGAGGAAAGCGGACGGCGCGCGCGAGCACGGAGGCCATCGGCTCCGTGCCGGCGTGCCGGCGCCAACCCGGGGCGTAGCGGTCGAGCAGCAGGCCCAGTGCGGGACCGGTCGCATATCCAACCGAGCGCACGAAGCTCGCTCGACGTTCGAACTGCTCGAGGTTGAGCGCGACCCGACCCGTGCCGGCGCCGGTTTCGGCCAGTGCGAGCTTCTCTCCCGTGTACTCGGCGAGCCCCTCCTGCTTCTCCAGCGCGGCCTCCAGCGTGTCGGCCCCGGGAAAACGCGCCGTCCGGGCGGCACGGAACAGCAGCGCGTCGCGGGTGGCGCCGAGCGCCGCGGCGCCCTCGCGTTGCAGCGCCTCGGCGAGGGCATGCAGCTCCAGCCGCAGCCAATAGCGACCGTCCCGCTGGTCGAGATGAGGGCTCAGGAGATCGGGTCCCGAGAGGCCGAGCGCCGCCTGGATGCGGTGAAACGACTCGTGGATCAGCAGCGCGGTGCGGTCGAAGCGGTCCGGGGGAAGCGGCAGGCGCACGATCGCCCAGGACCTGCCCGCCCATTCGAAGGAGGTGTTGGCCAGCGGAATGGCGTCAGGTACCCGCCCGACATGGACGTCGGCACGGCGGATGAAGGTCCCGCCGGGGGGTGAGTCGGTGGCCACCGCCTGCCGGGTGGCGGCATCGACGAGAATCAGCGGACCGCAGAGCGAGCGCCCCCAGAGCCGTCCGTGGTCTCGCGCGCAGGCGCGCTCGTACTCGTGCAGCGCCGAGTCGGCGCTCGCACCGGGTGGCCCCTCCGTCTGGGCCGGGAGCAGTGCGGCCCCCGTAGCGAGGGCGAAAACCGCGCAACCCGCCGCGCGGCACACTATGTCGATCGCCGGCTGGCGGGCTCGGGCATGCACGGCTCCGCATGGGGGATGGCCGACGCGGAAGCTGCCGCGCCGACGCCGCTTGACTTATTCACGAGCGTGCATAATAATCCGATCCATGATCACCGCGCCGCTCAACCCCGTCGCCGTCATTCTCAATCTCGCCAGCTCCACGGGAGCGACCGGGTAAGCGAGCGTTTTCGCGTACGATCCCCGGCCCGCTCCCTGACGGAGCGGGCTTTTGTTTGCCCCGCATCGCGGCCTCTCCGGCCGCCAGGGGCCCACCTCGCAGGAGGCACCATGGCCGCCACTGGGCAGCGGATCCACCCGGCCGGTTCCCATCCACCCGACCCCCGCCACGCCGCGGCGCCGCCGGACCGGTCGCTCGACCCCGCCCGCCAGCAGGACGCCTGCGGCGTCGGGTTCGTGGCCCAGGCATCCGGCGCGCGCTCGCACGAGGTGGTGGCGATGGCGCTCGAGGCGGTGGCGCGGGTGGCCCACCGCGGCGCCGCCTCCACGGACTGCTCGGGCGACGGCGCGGGACTGCTGACTCAGATCCCCCATCGCCTGTTCTACCGGGACGCCTACCGGCTGGGACTCCACCTGCAGCCCGGCCTGCCGTTCGGCGTCGGGGTCTTCTTCCTCCCGCGCGACCCCGAGGCGCTGGGCCAGGCCGTCGCCATGATCGAGGGAGTGCTGGCGGAGGACGGCATCCCGTTCCTCGGCTGGCGGGACGTCCCCACCAACCCCGCGGCGCTCGGGCCCACGGCGCTGGCGTCATGCCCCGTGATCCGGCAGGTGCTGGTGGGCCGCCCCGCCCTGGCGGCGGACGAGGAGCAGTGGGAACGGGCGTTGTACCTGGCGCGACGAGCGATGGAGCGGCGGGCGGAGGAGCGACGGCTCCCCGGATTCTACGCCTGTTCCTTCTCCTGCCGCACCCTCGTCTACAAGGCACTGCTCACCGGGACCCAGCTCCCCGCCTTCTTCACCGACTTCCGCTTCCCCGAGTACGAGAGCGCCATCGCGATCTTCCACCAGCGCTACTCGACCAACACGCTCCCGAGCTGGCCGCTGGCACAGCCGTTCCGGCTGCTCGCGCACAACGGCGAGATCAACACGCTCTGGGGCAACCGCAACGCGATGACCATGCGCCAGCCGATGCTGGCCTCCCCGGTCTGGGGGAAGTCCATCGAGCGGCTGCGCGAGGTGATCTGGCCGGAGGGCAGCGACTCGGCCAGCCTCGACAACGGGATGGAGCTGCTGACCCGGTCCGGTCGCGACGTGGTCCATGCCTCGATGATGATGGTCCCCCAGGCCTGGGAGAAATACCCCGACGTGGACCCGGCGGTAAAGGCGTTCTACGAGTACCACCAGTGCATCCTCGAGCCGTGGGACGGGCCGGCGGCCATCGCCTTCACCGACGGCGTGCTGTGCGGCGCGTCGGTGGACCGGAACGGGCTGCGCCCCTCGCGCTACAAGGTGCGCCGCGACGGCCTGGTGGTCTCGGGGTCCGAGGTGGGCATCGTGGACCTCGACCCGCGCGAGGTGGTGGAGTGCGGCAAGGTGGGCCCGGGGGAGGTCCTCGTGGTGGACACGAAGCGCGGCGAGGTCGTCCGGAATCTCGACGCCAAGCGGGAGGTGGCCGGCCGCCGGCCCTACGCGCGGTGGGTGGCGCGTCACATGGCCACGCTGGTGCCCGATCCCGCGCGCGTGCCGCCGATCCATACCGGCGAGGCGCTGCTCCGGGCCCAGCGGAGCTTCGGCTACGGCTTCGAGGACCTGCGTCTGGTGCTCGAGCCGATGGGCGGGACCGGTGCGGATCCGGTCTGGAGCATGGGCGACGACACGCCGATCCCCCCGCTCTCGGCCGTGCCCCAGAGCCTCTACGCGTATTTCCGGCAGCGGTTCGCTCAGGTGACCAACCCGCCGATCGACTCGCTGCGCGAAGCGATGGTCATGTCGCTCCGCATGCACCTCGGCCGCCGCGGCTCGCCGCTGCTCGAACGGCCCAGCTACGCCCGCATGCTCCGGCTGGAGCACCCGGTGCTCCTGCCGGAAGGGATGGCCGCGCTCCGGAACGTGGCCGGGTTCTCCACCGTCACGCTCGATGCGGTGTGGGACGTCTCGCGCGGGGTGGACGGGCTCCGGCCCGCGCTCACCGCGCTCCGCCGCGCGGCGGAGCGGGCGGCCCGGCGCGGCGCGCGGATCCTGATCATCAGCGACCGCGCCGCCGATGCGCGGCACGCGCCGATCCCCATGCTGCTGGCCGTCGGCACGGTGCGGCAGCACCTGGTGCACACGGGACTGCGGGCGCGGGTCGGCCTGGTGGCCGAAGCCGGCGACGCATTCGACATCCACCACTTCGCCACGCTGATCGGCTACGGCGCCGAGGCGGTGCATCCGTGGCTCGCGCTCGAGACTCTGGACGGGCTGTTCGACGAGGGGCGCGAGCTCTCCCGCCGTGAGCGGGAGGAGGCGGCCCCCCGGCCGTCACCCGCGGAAGCCCGTGCGCAGTACCGGGCCGCGGCCGAGAAGGGGCTGCTCAAGATTCTCTCGAAGATGGGAATCTCCACGCTCAGCTCGTACTGTGGCGCGCAGATCTTCGAAGTGCTCGGCCTGGGCCACGAGGTCATCGCGGGCTGCTTCGACGGAACCGCGTCCCCGCTCGGGGGGATCGGGTTCGAGGAAATCGCGGAAGACGTGCTCGCGCGCCATCGGCTCGCCTTTCCGCCCGAAGCCGCCCCGGCGGCGGGAGCGCTCCCTGACCACGGCCGGGTCCGCTTCCGCAAGGAGGGCGAGGACCACGGGTGGGCGCCGCCGATCGTGGTGGCGTTGCAGCAGGCGGTGAAGGCCAACGCGCCGGACGCGTACGGCGGCTTCCTGTCGAAGAACGGCAGCCGGCGCCCTGCGGGACCGCGCGACCTGCTGGCGGTGCGCGCCGGGACCCCGGTGCCGATCGACGAGGTCGAGCCCACGGAGTCGATCCGGCGGCGGTTCGTCTCCTCGGCGATGTCGCTCGGCGCGCTGTCACCGGAGGCGCACTCCACGCTCTCGATCGCGATGAACCGCATGGGCGCCAGGTCCAACTCGGGCGAGGGCGGCGAAGACCCGCAGCACTACCACGGCTTCGAGAACGGCGACCGCGCCGACAATCGCGTCAAGCAGGTGGCGAGCGCGCGGTTCGGCGTGACCACCGAGTATCTCACGCGGGCCGAGGAGCTGGAGATCAAGATCGTGCAGGGCGCCAAGCCCGGCGAGGGCGGCCAGCTCCCCGCGCACAAGGTGACCGAGCTGATCGCGCGGCTGCGCCACGCGGTGCCCGGGATCTCGCTGATCTCCCCGCCGCCGCATCACGACATCTACTCGATCGAGGACCTGGCGCAACTGATCCAGGACCTCAAGACCGTGAACCCACGCGCCCGGGTGGGGGTGAAGCTGGTCTCCGAGTCCGGCGTGGGCACGGTGGCGGCGGGCGTGGCCAAGGCCTATGCCGACTACGTGCTGATCGCCGGCCACAACGGCGGCACGGGCGCGTCGCCGCTCTCGTCCATCAAGCACGCCGGCTCGCCCTGGGAGCTGGGGCTGGCGGAGGCGCAGGCGACGCTGGTGCGGAACGGGCTCCGGCACCGGGTCGAGGTCCGCGCCGACGGGGGGCTCAAGACCGGACGGGACGTGGTCATCGCCGCGCTGCTCGGCGCCGAGTCATACGGGTTCGGGACGGCGCCCCTGGTGGCGATGGGCTGCGCCATGGCCCGCCAGTGCCACCTCAACACCTGCCCCACGGGGATCGCCACCCAGCGCGAGGACCTGCGCGCGAAGTTCAAGGGCACGCCCGAGCAGGTCATCACCTACTTCACGCTGCTGGCGGAGGAAGTGCGACAGATCCTGGCCGGGATGGGCGCGCGGAGCCTGGACGAGATCATCGGACGGAGCGACCTGCTTCAGCGGGTCGAGCGGCCCGACGTGCCGCGGGCGCAGATGCTCGATCTTTCCCTGCTGCTCGCGCACCCGCCCGCGGAAGCGGCGGCGCCGGGGCTTCCTCCACGCTCGCTCAGGCGCACGGTGGCACGGAACGACCGGCCGGGGCTGGTGTCGCTCGACAGCGAGATCCTGGCGGACCTCGAGCCGTACCTGGAGAGCGGTCTGCCCTTCTCGGGCAACTATCCGATCCACAACCATCACCTGACGGTGGGTGCCCGGGTAGCCGGCGTCATCGTCGAGCGTCATGGCGACGGGGGCCTCCCGCCGGGCTCGGTGCGCCTCCGCCTGACCGGCAGCGCGGGCCAGAGCTTCGGCGCGTTCACCTGCCGCGGGATGCACCTCGAGCTCGAGGGTGAGGCCAACGACTACGTGGGCAAGGGGCTGAGCGGCGGCGAACTGGTCATCCGGCCGTTCCGCCGGGCGGCCTACGCCGACGCGTCGCATCAGCACCTGATCATCGGCAACACCGTCCTTTATGGGGCCACCGCCGGCAAGCTGTTCGCGGCCGGCCAGGCGGGCGACCGGTTCGCCGTGCGGAACTCGGGCGCGGTGGCCGTGATCGAAGGTGCCGGGAACCACTGCTGCGAGTACATGACCGGCGGGATCGTGGTGGTGCTCGGCCGCGCCGGGCGCAACTTCGGCGCGGGCATGTCGAACGGCGTGGCGTACGTGATGGACGAGGCGGGCACCTTCGAAACCCGGGTGAACCGGGACATGGTGGAGCTGGGCACGCTGGACGACGCCGATCGCGCGCTGCTGCAGCGGCTCATCCGCGAGCACGAGGACAAGACGGCGAGCCCGCGCGCACGCCGCCTCCTGGTCCATTGGGAGGAATTCGCGCCCGTGTTCCGCAAGGTGACGCCGAAGGGCGCCGAAGGGCTGGTAACCGCGGCGCGCGATGCCTACCTGCAGTCCGCGCCCCGGGAGGCGGAGGTGGTGCTCGTCCGGCGGAGCGCGTAGCCCGCGTACTCGAGACTGTCCACGCCGCGGCCCGACACGAAGAACCGGACCACCTCGCCGCGGCCGGGCTCGAACTCCAGCCGCAGTGCGATCAGCTCCCCCCGGCGTCCACTCGCGGGTAGATGCCGTCCGGATGACCACTGCATCGTTGGCGCGGCCCATGGTATGGGTCAGCAGCTGGCGGACGGTCACCGGGTCCGCCGGGGCCGACCCCGTGCCGCGAGCAGCGCAGCGGCCATCGCGGTGAACGATTCGGTGCTCGAGGGGGCTTGCGGCCAATTGGGGTCAGGCATAACTTGCTGAACGGCAAGCAAGTCTTCCCGGAGCCAGTGTGCCTCAAGCGATAGAGAAGGAACGGAACGCCCCCCGCTCCCGGGCGGCCATTCTCGAGGCCGCCGAGCGGCTCTTCGCCGAGCGCGGCTACGATGCCACCAGCCTGAATCAGGTCGGGGCGGCGGCCGGCGTGAGCCGAGGGACCCCGGGCTACTTCTTCGGGAGCAAGGCGGAGCTGTACCGGGCGGTGCTCGAGCGGGCATTCGCGGAGGTGCGCGACGCCGTCCGGGCGGGCCGCGCGCGGGCCCTGGCCAGCAGCCAGACCCCGGACGCGATCCTCGCGGGCGCGGTCTCCGACTACTTCGACTTCCTCGCCGCCCGGCCGAACTTCATCCGGCTCATCGAGCGCGAGGCGCTGAGCGGCGGGGGACAGCTCGAAGGCGCCGGCCACCTCTCGGCCGGGCAGGAGGCGCTGGCCGCCATCAGCGCCGAGCTCGGTCTGGACGAGTCGGCGTCCGGCGACGCGGCGCAGCTCCTCCTGAGCGTCATTGCCCTCTGCTGGTTTCCCCTGATCCACGCCCATACGGTCGTGCCGGCCGTCGGCGTCGACTTGAGCGACCTCGAAGCGCTCGAGCGCCGCAGACGCCACGTCGTGGACCTGGTGTTGCACGGGCTTCGCGGGCTCGGCTCACCCGCAACCGCCACCCTTGCCGAGGCCGACAGCCATGACTGACGTCCTGAGACCGCCCGCCAAGCCGCCGCATGCGGGCCTCGCCACCGAGCAGGAGGCCCGGGAAGTCGCCGAAGCGGCACGCGAGAAGGAGTGGCAGGCGCCCAGCTTCGTCCGGGAGCTGTTCGAGGGGTCGTTCCGGCTCGATCTGGTGCACCCATTCCCCCAGATGGACCCGGCTGACGTGGAGCGCGCCCGGCCGTTCATGGAGCGGCTGGAACGGTTTCTTGCCGAGCGGGTGGACAGCGACCGGATCGATCGCGAGGGGAAGATTCCGGACGACGTCATTCAGGGGCTGCGCGATATCGGCGCGTTCGGGATCAAGATCCCCCAGGAGTATGGCGGCCTCGGCCTGAGCCAGACCGGCTATACCCACGCGATCGGGCTGGTGACCAGCGTGGACGGCAACCTGACCGCGCTGCTTTCCGCGGCGCAGTCGATTGGCGTCCCGCAGCCGCTCAAGCTGTTCGGCACGCCGGAGCAGAAGCGGCGCTACCTGCCCCGCCTGGCGAAGGGCGCCGTCAGCGCCTTCGCCCTCACCGAATCGAACGTCGGCAGCGATCCGGCCGCCATGAGCACCTCGGCCGTGCTCTCGGAGGACGGCACCCACTACGTGCTCAACGGCGAGAAGCTCTGGTGCACCAACGGCACCATCGCCGAGCTGATGGTGGTGATGGCGCGGACGGGGCCGAAGAAGATCACGGCCTTCATCGTGGAGACCGCCTGGCCCGGCGTGGAAGTGGTGCAGCGGCTCCACTTCATGGGGCTCAAGGCGATCGAGAACGGCGTCATCCGGTTCACCGACGTGAAGGTGCCGGTGGAGAATGTGCTCTGGGGCGAGGGAAAGGGCCTCAAGCTGGCGTTGGTGACGCTCAATACCGGGCGGCTCACCCTCCCTGCGTCGTCCGTGGCCGGCGCCAAGCGAGCACTCGAGATCGTGCGCCGGTGGGCGGCCGAGCGGGTGCAGTGGGGCCAGCCGATCGGGAAGCACGACGCCATCGCGCAGAAAATCGGGCGCATGGCGGCTGAGATCTTCGCCATGGAGGCAGTGGCCGACCTGGCGTCGCTCATGGCCGATCGGGGAACGACCGACATCCGGCTCGAAGCCGCAATGGCCAAGATGTGGAACACCGAGATCGGCTGGCGCATCGTGGACGACACGCTGCAGATCAAGGGCGGCCGCGGTTACGAGACCGCCGACAGCCTCCGGAGCCGCGGCGAGCGGCCCGATCCGGTCGAGCGGATGATGCGGGACTTCCGCATCAACCTGATCTTCGAGGGGTCGAGCGAGATCATGCGGCTGTTCATCGCCCGCGAGGCGGTGGACACGCATCTCAAGATCGCGGGCGCATTGATCGATCCGAAGACCTCGGTCCGTGAAAAGCTGTCGGCGTTGATGCGCTCCGGAGTGTTCTATGCCACCTGGTACCCGCGCCTCTGGCTCGGCGTCCGCGGATGGTTCGGCTACGGCGAGTTCGGCCCGCTCGCGACGCACCTGCGGTTCGTGGACCGCGCCAGTCGAAAGCTCGCGCGCACGCTGTTCCACTGCATGGTGCGATTCGGCCCGAAGCTGGAGAAGCGGCAGGCGGTGCTTGGCCGGCTGGTGGAGATCGGCGCCGAGCTGCTGGCCATCACCGCCGCCTGCAGCCGGGCGCAGGCGATGGTGACGCAGGACGCTGCCAACCGCGGGCCGGTCGAGCTGGCCGACCTGTTCAGCCTCCAGGCCCGCCGGCGCGTGGAGGACCGGTTCGCGGCGGTGTTCGACAACGACGATGTGGCCGCCTACGCGGTGGCGCAGCAGGTGCTCCGGAACGAGCACACGTGGCTGGAGCAGGGGATGGTGAAGTTGGAGTCGTAAGTCGTAGCATGAGTCTCACGACCTACGACTCACGACTCACGACTATCTTCCAGATGACCCCAACCCGAGCCCCGCATGCCAATCGCCGAAGGCAGGACGATTCCCTTCACCGGACCCGAGGCGGTGGACGTCGCGGTGCTCGAGACCTTCGAGTACGCGGGACCCGAGCAGGAGATCGTGACCGAGACCCGCGAGTTCAGCCCGGTCTGCCCCTACAGCGGGCTGCCGGACTTCGCGACGCTCCGGATCGCCTACGTCCCGGACGACCGGTGCGTGGAGCTCAAGAGCCTCAAGTACTACGTGACCAGCTACCGGAGCGTGGGAATCTTCCAGGAGCACGCCACCGCCAAGATCGCGGAGGATCTCTTCGGCGTGCTCCGGCCCCGGCGGCTTACGGTGACCACGGTGTATAACACCAGGGGCGGATTCGACACGACCTGCTCGGTGACGCTGCCGGTCCGGGGCTGAGCCGGCAGCAGGATCACGGCTTGTCAGGCGGGGCACCCAGGCCTCGCCTGCCACGCCGCTCCGTTCCCTCCGTCCTCTCCGTCGTTTCGGTCCTCTCAATGCGTCGTCAACGCCGACGGCCGCGTAGGCACCACCTCGGGCGCGAACCTGGGCCCGCGCGGCAGGAGCTCCGGCAGGTTGGCCAGCTCGAATGCGGTGACCGCCATGACGGCAGCCGCCTGCTCGAGGTCGCCTTCGACCGCCTTGTCGAAGGTATCGCTCTGCGAATGATGGGTGTGGGAGTAGCCGCGGGGCAGCTGGTCGAAGTTGAAGCCCGGCACGCCATACGGCAGGAAGCTCAGGTGATCGGTCCCGCTCTTCCGGGCGTCGCGAACACTGTCGGCGCCGAGGGCGGCCACGGGGGCCAGCAGCGAGCGCCAGAGCCCGGCGAGCTCGGGGCGCCCCTGCAGTGCCTGGCCGCGGATGGCGCCGGTGCCGTTGTCGAGCACGAGCACCGCTTGAATGCTGTCGGCCTCCCGCTCGTGGGCGGCGGCGTAGGCGCGTGAGCCGAGCAGCCCCTGCTCCTCCCCGCTGAACAGGATGAAGCGGATGGTCCGCCTCGGTGTGACGCCCGAGCGCGCAAGCACGCGCGCCGCCTCCAGCACCACCGCCGAGCCCGCTCCGTTGTCCGTCGTCCCCGTCCCGAGATCCCAGCTGTCGAGGTGCGCGCCGAGGATGACCACCTCGCCCGGCCGCTCGCTGCCGCGGATTTCGGCCACGGTATTCCACTGCGTCACCGGCGTCCTGCCGATCGCGTTCTCCACCCGCCCCTCGACCCGGGGCGCGAGTCCCGCCTGGATCTGCCGCTCGAGCATGGCGTAGTCCTCGTGCGCGATCACCAGGCTCGGGAGCGGTGCCACCCGGTCGGGTGAGCCGCTCATCGTCATCAGCGCATGCTCCTTCGAGCCGTCCACCAGCGTACCCAGCGCGCCGGCCGCCCGGAGTGCGTACGGCAGGTCGAGGGCGAACTGCCGCCGGGCCAGCACCGCGGCGGCCGACGTATCCTCGAAGGCGAGCCGGCGCAGCCGGAGCACTTCGGCGCGGCGCACGGAGTCGGCGGCGGTCATGTCCGGACCATCCGGATTCCAGACCGGGTATGGCGCGCGCGGCATGACCCAGGCGCCCCGCACCCGGTCCCGGTACGCCCGGAGACTGTCGGGCGTGGAGAGATCCACCAGCACGACCGGACCGGTCCGCGTCTTCCCACCGGTGCCCTCGGTCCAGGCCCAGCTCTGGGCCGTGATCGAGCGCGAGAACGGCGTCGTCAACCGCAGGGAAGCGGAGCCGCGTGTCCAGGTCACCCCGAACGTGTACGGCTCGAGCCGGGCCTCGAGCCCGTACGCGCGGAACCGTTCGGCGGTCCACTCGTTGGCCTGCCGCATGGCGGGAGAGCCCGAGAGGCGGGGGCCGATCGCGTCGCTCAGGTGCTGCAGGCTGTGCATCACCTCGGAGTGGTCCATTGCCTGGGCGATGAGGACGCCGGCACCCGTGGTATCCACGGCGGTCTGGGCGGCGAGCGGCGGCGCGGTCAGGACCAGCGCGGCCGCGACGAACAAGCGTCGGGGCATGGGGTGGCGCTTCCGTTGGAGTTCGTGGTAGACGGGCGGAGCGACCATCAGACCGCCGCGGTGTCGGCGCGGACGAGCCGGGTAGCGAGCGCCCGCAAGATGTCCGGTTCGAGCGGTACGGTCCAGTCAGGGGGGATCGCGTGCGACGAGTCGCGGGCGCCGAGGAGCGCCCCGGCCAGGCCGGCGCGCGCGGCGGCGCCCGGACCGGTCGCGATCGCGCCGAAGCCACGCTCGAGCAGCGGCTCGTGATAGGCCAGCCGGAGGGCCGCCTCGGCATCGCCGAGAGCACTGCCGGGGGCGAAGTCGGGCCAATCGGCGGCGACCGGGAGCGGCACGCGCCGCACGCGCGCGAGCAGCTCATCCGGCACGTCGTTGTTCCGCAGCGCCTCCACCAGGTCGGGGACGAAATCCCGGCTGCCCTGCAGGAAGCGCGCGAGCGCCACGTTCACCGCGACCGCCGACCAGGCCACCAGCGGATCGGGATGGGTGAGCGCCGCGATGTGGTAGGTCGCGCTCACCAGCGTGCGGGGCGCATCGAACGCGGCGAGCGCCACCGGGATGCACCTGACGAGCGGGTCGCTCCCCTGCCCGGCCGCGCGCGCGGGCGGCTCGTCATGGCGGGCCAGGTGCGCGAGGGCCGCCGCGGTCTCGCCGTCCACGCCCACCGCGTCCGCCCGGACCCGCTCGACCCAGCGGTGAGCCAGCTCGCGCAGATCCCGCCGGCCGGCGGCCAGCTCCTCCGCGAGAATCCAGGTCAGCGCCAGGCTCCCGTCGGGCGCGGACCCGAGCGCCAGCGCCCGCCCGGCCGCGAGCCCAAGGAGGGCGCCGGCAGCGCGGGACGAGAGGGTGGGCGATGGCTTCGGCACGGAGTCTCCGGGTGAATTTTTCGGGTGGCGGAGCGCACCCGGCTCAAGTTATACTCGGAATCCGGGTTCATGCCCACCCAGTCGCGGGACGCACGGAGGAGCAGGCGCGTGGCCAAAGATTCCCTGAGCATCACGGACAACCGCACCGGCCGCACCTACGAGGTGCCCATCGAGGACGAGACCGTCAAGGCCCTCGACTTCCGGCAGATGAAGGAGGCGGAGGAGGATTTCGGCCTCAAGACCTACGATCCCGCCTTCATGAACACCGCCGCGTGCCGCAGCGCCATCACCTACATCGATGGCGACCGGGGCATCCTGCGCTACCGCGGCTACCCCATCGAGGAGCTGGCCGAACGCTCGACCTTCCTGGAGGTGGCCTATCTTCTGGGCGAAGGCGAGCTCCCGACCCGGCAACAGCTCGACCGGTGGACCGACACGATCAAGTACCACACCTACGTCCACACCAACATCACCCGGTTCCTCGAGGGCTTCCGCTACGACGCGCACCCCATGGGCATGATGCTCGGCGTGGTGGGCGCGCTGTCCACGTTCTACCCGGATGCCAAGCACATCCACGACCCGGCCAACCGCTACCTGCAGCGGGTCCGGCTCCTGGCCAAGGCGCCGACCATCGCGGCGTTCGCCTTCCGCCACTCGCGCGGGCTGCCGCTCGTCTTCCCGGACAACGATCTCGACTACATCGGCAACTTCGTCAACATGACGTTCAGCATCGGCGGGCGGCACAAGCCCAACAAGGTGCTGCAGCGCGCGCTCGAGATCCTGCTGATTCTCCATGCCGACCACGAGCAGAACTGCTCCACCACCGCGGTGCGGACCGTGGGCTCGTCGCACGTGGACCCGTTCTCGGCCATCAGCGCCGGCATCGCCGCCCTGTACGGCCCGCTCCACGGCGGGGCCAACGAGGCGGTGCTGCTCATGCTGGACGAGATCGGCGACAAGAAGAACATCCCGCAGTTC
>DASSBA010000137.1:0-39251 GCA_035699205.1 Gemmatimonadales bacterium | reverse complement strand
ATACGCCGCGAGCTGCTCCTTGATCTCCCAGTTGACTTTGCCCTTCATCGGATCCCAGGAGATGAACCGGCCACGGTTACCGCCGGGGCCCGGGAACATCCGCACGATGGCGCCGACGTACGGCTGGCCGGCGGTGTACTTGACCTCCACACCCTCATAGTCCATGCAGATGTGGTTCGTGGGGACGTAGAACATCCCGGTCATCGGCGAGTACGCCGAGGGCTGCTGGTCCTTGAAGCCGATGGCGGCCGGGCAGATGCCCTCGCCGTTCTTCTTCGAGGAGGTGCCGTACTTGGGGTCCTTGACCGGGACGCCGGTCGCGACCACGCCCTCGACCGGGGTGCCGGTGCCGCCGCTCTTGGCCCAGTTGATCGGGCCATAGGCGTTGCCGACGATGACCTTGCCGTTGGTGCGGTCGATGGTGTAGCCGATGCCGTTCCGGTCGAAGTGCGCCAGCAGCTTCTGGCCGCCGCTCTCGAACAGGACGTTCTCGTTCACGCCGTCATAGTCCCACTCGTCGTGGGGGGTCATCTGGTAGCCCCACTTCGCGTGGCCGGTCTCCGGATCGCGCGCGAAGATGGTCATGGACCACTTGTTGTCGCCCGGCCGCTGGTCGGGGTTCCAGGTGCCCGGGTTGCCGGTGCTGTAGTAGAAGACGCCGGACTCGGGGTCGTAGGAGTACCAGCCCCAGGTGGTGCCGCCGCCGCGCTTCCACTCATCGCCCTGCCAGGTGGACACGCCCAGGTCCTTGCCCTTGTGCGACGGATAGTTCGCGTTCAGGTCGCCGTCGATGAGGGTTTCGCTGTCCGGACCGGTCGAATACGCCGTCCACAGGTGATCGCCGGTGTTGGCATCCACGGCCGTGACGCGGCCGCGCACGCCGAACTCGCCACCGGAGATGCCCATGATGACCACTTCCTTGCCGCCCTTGGTCTTGATGTAGATCGGGGCGTTGGTCATCGTGGCGCCCTGCTTGTAGTTCGTCGCCTCCGGGCCGGCGTTGGACTTCTCGGGGTGATGCACCTTCCAGAGTTCCTTGCCCGACTTGGCGTCGAGCGCCAGCAGCTCGCCCTGGAGGAGCTGGATGTAGAGCTTCCCGCTCGGGCTGTACGCCAGGCCGCGGTTGACCAGGTCGCAGCACGCGATTGGAATCGCGTCGGGCGACTGGTTCGGCACGTACTTCCAGATCTGCGGCGCGCCGGCCTTCGACAGGTCGAGGGCGTACACGATGTTCGGGAAGCTGGTCTGCACGTACATCGTGTTGCCCACCACGAGCGGGTTGCCCTCGTGGCCGCGCAGGGTGCCGGTGGAGAACGACCAGATCGGCCGCAGCTCCGCGACATTTGACGTCGTGATCTGCTTGAGCGGGCTGAAGCGCTGCAAGCTGTAATCACGGCCGGTCATGTACCATTCGCCCTCTTTCGCGCCCAGGGTCCAGGCCCCTGAACGCGCCTGCTGGGCATGGGCGGAGGCGACGAAGGCTAGACTCAGCCCCGCCGCGATCCCGCCGGACAGCACTTTCTGGGTAAAGCGGTTCATAACTGACCTCAGGATGAAGGGTGGTTCTACTGCTCTACTGCATTCGGTTGCCACGTGCTGCTGTCATGTGCGGCGAGTACCGGGACGGCTGAGCGGCGACTGGGCTCGAGTGCCGCTCATGGCCGGGGCGGTGGGCCGCGCTCCGCCATCGCCCGCTCCCCGCCCTCGCTGCGGGAGAAGGTTTGCCCTGAAGTACGCCTCGAGACGCCGCCGCGGATCGGCGCGGGGCGCGCACCGGCGTCAGGGCACCGGGCCGTGCGGAAGCACGAGGCAAGATTGGAAGCGGAACGGGGACGGACAGAGGGGAGGACGGATGGCGACCAGGAGCCGCGCCAGCGCCGCCGCCAGGTGCGCGGAGCCGAGGTGACGGGAGCCGAAGTCGTCGTGGTGCCAACGGTGGAAGCGAACGGGAACGATCCCATCTCACCCCTCAGCGTCGCCGCTGAACCCGCGTTGTGTAAGCAGTAATTAAGGAACGGCAGTTGGGGAGGCGGCACTGCTGCGGTTGCCGCCTGAAGAATTCATCTGTGCCCGCTTCGGGGCCCGCGGGGGCGGCCCTTGGACCGGCCGGCTGCGTGCGGCTCGAGTTCGGACGTCAGCCAAGTCGCCGACTGCGGGAGGCTTAGAGGGGCCAGTATACATCGCGCAAAATGAACTGTCAATCAGGCAATCCCGCCATTTCGGATCGCCAGACCCGGGCCCCCGCGCCCGCGAAGCCCCCCTCGAAAACCCGCCCGCTCGGCCCCAGCAGCTCCGCGACCCGCGCCGACAGCTTGCGGCTCGCCGCCGCGCTCTCGACCAGGCCGTAGACCGCGGGCCCCCAGGAGCTCTGTCCCACACCCGCGGCGCCCCACTCCCCCATGCGGCGCACCAGCAGCGCCGACGGGCCCGGCGCGAAGATGCCGCCCTGCTGCGGCGCGAACCACGCCCCCGTCACCCGCTGGACTTCGGTGAGGGCGGCGCCGAAGCCGGCGAGCTCCGCCTCGACCAGGGCCGGCAGGAGCTGCATCAGCACCAGGTGAGCGACGCGCTCGACCTCCCGCTCCGGGGGGGGCGGAAGCTGCTCGAACGCCGCCGCCTCGGCGTCGCCGCTCAGGCCCGGTGCGCCATCCGGTACCGCGACGACGCAGCGCCAGTCCTCCGGAATGGGATAGCGCGCCAGGAGCGGGGCGATCTCGCGCGTGCCCACCCGGCGGCCACCCTCCACGATGAACCCGCCGAGCGCGAATGTCCAGGTGCCGATCGCCGAGCGCCGGCCGCGACCCACCGCTCGGGCCAGCGCCGCGGGCTCGGCCGACAGCCCGTGCAGCTCCGCGAGCCCGCGGGCCACCGCCAGGCCGAGCTGGGTTCCCGAGCCGAGACCGCTGTGGGCCGGGATGCTCCGGTGCACCGTGAGGCGCGCGCCGCCCCCGAGCCCGTGATGCGCCAGAAACCGCTCCGCGAACGCCGCCGCGCGGTCGCTGTCCGGGCCGTGGGCCGAGAGCCGGTCGTCGCGGGCGACCTCGAGCAGGAGCGACGGCTCCGGGACGGCCGCGCCCATGCCGCCGAACCGCCGGCCGAGCTGGCCGCGGAGGTCCAGCACCCCGAAGTGGAGCCGGGCCGCCGCCTCGACGAAGACGCTACCGTGCCCGGACATACTCGGTCAGCATCGCCATCGCCGCCTGCTCCCGGGGGCCGGCGGTCTTGTCCACGATCACCTGCAGCCGGGCATAGTCCGCGCGGATCTCCTCCGCGGGCAGCAGGTGGGTGCGGGTGGCGAGGATGGCCGCCTCGAGCACCGCGAGCCGGGCCCGGTTGAAGCCGATGAACTCGCGCCGGAATCCGCGGTGGACCACCCGCGCCTCGACGCGCGCGCGGGGCGGCGTATCATCGAGCGTGGCCACCTCGAGCTCCCGCCAGGAGCAGGCCGCCTCCAGCACGGCGCCCCGCACCACGGTGGCCGGTATCCAGGGGAACTGCGGGTTCGAGATGGCCGCCTGCGCGAACAGCATCACGTCGTCGGTGATGTTCACGACGGCCACTCGGGTCTCGCGGACGTTCCGGAACGTGGTGGTCTCCAGGAACGGCTTGAGCACGATGGTCGCTTCGTCCCACTCGACGCCCATCGGCGCGAAGTTGATCGTGCCGTCCGCGGCCATGGAGGTGAGGATTGATTCGATGATCATCGGACCAGGTCCACCGGCGGCGGATGGCTCGCGAGCGTGCGCGGCTCGAGGTCCGCGGGCACCAGGGCGCCGTCGGCGGCCACAGGGAGCGCCCGCGGTTCGGCCGGAACGCCGTGCAGGAAATGGTCGATCAGGCGGTAACCGTGCTCGGTCAGCACGGACTCCGGGTGGAACTGGAGTCCGTACACCGGATGGCTGCCGTGCCGGACCGCCATGATCTCGCCGTCCTCGGAGGTGGCGATCACCTCGAGCTCCGGCGGCACGGATGCCGGCGCGATGACCAGCGAGTGATAGCGCGTGGCCCGGAACGGCTCGGGGAGACCCTGGAAGATCCCCGCCCCCTGATGATGGATCCACGACGTCTTGCCGTGCATCGGCCGCCCGGCGCGCACGATCTCCCCCCCATAGGCGGCGCCGATGCACTGGTGGCCCAGGCACACGCCCAGGATCGGGACGGTGGGGCCCAGCCGGCGCACCACCTCGGTCGAGATGCCGGCGTCCGCCGGCGCGCGTGGGCCCGGCGAGATGATGATGTGCGACGGCGCCATCGCGGCCACCTCGTCCACCGTGACGGCGTCGTGCCGGCGCACGACCGGGGTTTCGCCCAGCTCCCGGACGTAGCGGGCGAGATTGTAGACGAAGGAGTCGTAGTTGTCGAGCAGGAGGATCATGGGGGAAGCAATGCCACAATGAGCGCGCGCGCCTTGTCCAGGGTCTCCCGATACTCGAGCTCCGGGTCGGAGTCCGCCACGATCCCGCCGCCCGCCTGGAAGTATACCCGGCCCCGGAGGGCCAGGTAGGTGCGGATGACGATGCTGGTGTCCATCGCTCCGGTCGTGGAGAGATAGCCGATCGACCCGCAGTACACCCCCCGCTGCGACGGCTCCAGCTCCGCGATGATCTCCATCGCCCGGACCTTGGGGGCGCCGGTGATCGAGCCGCCCGGGAACGCCGCCCGCAGCAGGTCGACGGCGTCGCACGCGGGGTCGAGCTCGCCCACCACGGTGGACACCAGGTGGTGCACCGTCGGATGCTGCTCCAGCGCGAACAGCTCCGGCACCCGGACCGTGCCTGGCCGGCAGACGCGCGACAGGTCGTTCCGCAGCAGATCCACGATCATCACGTTCTCCGCCCGGTCCTTGCCGCTCTCCGACAGCGCGCGGCCGAGCGCCGCGTCGTGCATCGGGCCGAGACCCCGCGGGCGGGTGCCCTTGATGGGCCGTGTCTCGACGTGCCGGCCATTCGCGTCCAGCCGCAGGAACCGCTCCGGCGAGGCGCTCAGCACGCCGAGCTCGCCGAATTCCAGGTAGGCGGCGAAAGCCGCCGGGTTGCCCTGGCGGAGCCGCGCGTAGAGCTCGAACGCCGGCTCGGTGAGCGGCGCGTGGAACCGTTGCGAGAGATTGGCCTGGAAGATGTCGCCCGCGACGATGTAGTCGCGCACCCGGGTCACGGCGTCGAGGTAGCCGCGGTGGGTGAACGTCGAGCGGAGCCCGAGCGGCTCGGTCGCCTCGACGCCGAGCACCGGATAGGAGGGCGCCTCCGCCGCGGGCGCGGGGGCCGGCCCAGAGCGCCGCGCCGGACGAGCCGGCCCGCGGAGCCGCTCCCGGACCATCGCCAGGCGCTGCTCGGCGCGCGCGCGCCGGCCGCTGCCCACTTCCGGCAGGCCGGTGGAGACGATCCACGCGGTTCGGACCCGATGGTCCCAGGCGATGACCCAGTCGTACAGGCCGAGCATCACGTCGGGAATCGCGAGATCATCGTAGCGCGTAGCCGGCAGCCGCTCGAGCACCGCGCCGTAGTCGTAGCCGATGTAGCCGGCGGCGCCGCCCTGGAACGGCGGGAGGCCCGCCACCGGGTCGGCCGCAAACGGGGCCAGGAGCTCGCGGACCCTGACGAGCGGGTCGGCACCCGCCGGGGTCCACTCCGCGCCGGGGGTGCCGATCTCCGTCACCCGGCCCTTGCTCCGCACCAGCCGGGCGGGGTCGGCCGCGAGGAACGAGTACCGCCCGAGCTGGTGAGCCTCGCCGGCGGGCGCCGCACCGGTGGCGCTGTCGAGAAAAAGGAGGTACGGCAGGTCGAGGAAGCGGCTCACGACCTCGATCGGATCGCCCGCCACTCCCAGATTGTCCACCAGGGGCGCGAAACGCTCGCTCATCGGGCGCCGCTCACGGCGCCTTGCGCCGGGCGGCCCGCTCCCCCGCGCGGCGGCTGCGCTGGGTCAGCTTGACGTGCTCGGAGCGCACCTCGTCGGGCGGGGTGAGATAGCCCCACGCCAGCGCCCCCTCCTGCCGGTAGGTCTTGCCGAGCGTAATGGCGAGCTTGGCCCGGGCCAGCTCCCGGCCCAGGTAGAAGGCGTGGGTGGCCTCGTCCACCCCCAGTTGCGCGAAGATCTCCTGGATGTCGGTGCCGCGCACGAAGAGCTCGCTGTTGAACACGGTGATCGTGGTCCGGTCGGTGAAGATCCGGAAGTTGGGGTCCCTCACGGCCGCCTGCAGTTGCCGGAGCTCGGCCTCGTCGTACTCGAGGATCACCGGGTCTTTGACCGTGACCAGCCGGTCGTCCACGTTCTTGGGAAGCGTCCGGTGATGCACGGCGTGATACATCAGCCGCCGGGCGATGTCGATCTCGCGCACGGCGCCGCGGGCCCACGGGATGACCTCGGTGGTGAGTACCGCCCGGACCCCGGTCTCCTGCGCGATGGCCAGCAGGATGGCGTTCACACCGGTCGTGTCCGCACTGGTGAGCTCGGTGAGGTTGCCCACGCCCATCATCTGTGCCGCGTCCGGATAGCGCCGGTGGATCTCGGCGTAGCGCTCGAGCGAAGCGGTGAAGCCGAAGCCGATCGGCTCGATGACGGGATCGATCAGGTACTCGATGCCCCGGTGTTCGAGCGCGCCGAGGGTGGCGGGGAGGGTGTCGATTCCCTCGCCGAACTCGGGGATGGCGACGACCCGCACGCCGCTGCCGGCGAGGTCGCCCACCACCTCCAGGTTGGAGCCGTTGATGCTCAGCACCAGCTCGGCCCCGGCCTCGACCGCCGCGCGGATCTCGCCGGGGTCGAAGCTGTCGATACTCACCCGCATGCCCGCCTCGCGGAGCTCGCGCACCACGTCGCGCAGGGCGGGAAAGGCGACGCCGGGCGTGCAGCCGACGTCGATCACGTCGGCGCCGCTGGCCCGGAAGTAGTCGGCCGCCGCCCGGATCGCCTCGCGCGACAGCTTGGGCGCGTTGTTGATCTCGGCGAGGATCTCGATGTCGTAGTCGCCGTAATCGGCCGCGGCGGCGGCCTGCCCGAAGTAGCGGGGGATCTCGCGGAGATCCTTGGGCCCCTTCTCGACCGGCACTCCGAACTTGTCGCTGAGGACGGCTGTTTCGCCCTCGACCAGGCCCGGGAGGAGGACCAGGTCGGTGCCCGGCGGGACTTCGAGAAAGCGCGCGATCCACGGCGTCGTCATCAACGCCGCCACCGTGATCTTGAGGACCGCCACTTCCGCCGCGAACGGCGGCCCCATCTCGCCGAGCACGCGCCGGAGCGCGGGCTCGGCGAGCCGGCCCGTGACGAAGAGCACGCGGCCGGGGGCCGATGTCCCGTGCCCGCTCACCTTCCCCTTCGACCGCCGGGCCGCCCTACTTCGGCTCCCCCGCCCGCACCCACTTGTTCGGCGTGCCCTCGAGCGCGCCGCCGCTCGGCCGCCACAGCACCACGTCCTCGATCTTGCGGGCCAGCTCGAAATCCTTGTCGGTGATGCCCCCGGCCGCGTGGTTCTGGAGCTTGACCGTGAGCCGGCCCCAGGTCACCGAGAGGTCGGGGTGGTGGTACGCCGCCTCGGCCAGGTAGGCGACGGCGTTGACCAGCATGGTTGTCGTGGGCCAGCCGTCGGTCTTGTAGATCCGCCGGATCCAGCCGTCCTCGTAGTACCAGCCGGGCAGCTCCTTCAGCCGCTGGGCGATCTCTGCGTCGTTGTAGGTCTTCTCTTTCGTTGCCGGCATTGCATGCTCCTTCCGTGGCTGACTGCCTGCCTACATCACCACTCCGCCGTTCACCATGATCATCTGCCCCGTGATGAAGCTCGAGGCGTCGGATGCGAGAAAGATCGCTGCGCCGACCAGGTCGTCGGGCCGGCCCCAGCGCCGGAGCGGCGTGCGCTCGGCCACCTCGCGGTGCCAGTCGGAGTCGGCCTGCTCGCCGAACGCGGTCTCGATGAATCCCGGCGCGAGGATGTTCACCCGGATATCGGGTGCTACCTCGCGCGCGAGCGACTTGCTGAAGCTCGCGATCCCGCCCTTGGCGGCGGAGTACAGGATCGGGTTCTCGCCCTTCATGCCGAGGGAGATGTGGTCCCACGACACGTTGATGATGGTCCCCCCCCGCTCGCGCATCGCGTTCACCGCCGCCCACGAGGCCAGGATCGTCCCGCGAAGATCCACCGCCAGCACGCGATCGAGCTTCTCGAGCGGGGAGAGACGCCCACCCGCTCCGGTGAGTATGTCGGCGCCGGCGTTGTTGATCCACGTGTCCACCCGGCCGAACCGCTCGTGCACCCCCGCGGCGAGCGCGTCGATCTCCTCGCCGCGGCTCACGTCCACCTGCAGCACCTCGGCGCGGCGGCCCAGCGCGCGGATGTCGCGCGCCGTTTCCTCCGCGCCGTCGCTGTTGGCCCGGTAGGTGACGGCCACGTCCGCGCCCGCCCGCGCGCAGCCGAGCGCGATGGCGCGCCCGATGCCGCTGGAGGACCCCGTCACCAGCACGATCTTCCCGTCCAGACTCACCCTGCCTCCCCTTCGCTGCCGCCGCGCGCTACCTTCCCAAATCTCAACATATCAGGGCCTTAGCATCTCACAAGGGAGCGCGGATGCGGTTGCTGGTGAGCGTACGGTCGGCGGCGGAGGTGGCGCCGGCCCTGGCGGGGGGCGCGGAGATCATCGATGCGAAGGAGCCGTCGGCCGGATCGCTCGGGCCGGTGAGTCCCACGGTGCTCGCGGCGATTGCCGCCGCGCTCCCGGGCGCGCTGCCCCTCAGCGTCGCGCTCGGCGATCCGGACAGCGCGGCGGCAGCAGCCGCCGCGGTCTCCGCCGCCCTCGACGCGGCGGGGCCGCGGATCGGCGGCACCTACCTGAAGCTCGGCCTGGCCGCCGCCGGGAGCGCCTCGGCGGCGCGACAGCTGGTCGAGTCCGCGATCCGGGCGGCGGGTGCATCACCGAACCGAGCGTCGGTGGTCGTCGTGGCATACGCGGATCACGAGGCCGCCGGTGCTCCCGCGCGTGAGGTGGTTTCCCGGCTGGCGGCGGACGCGGGGGCGCGTGGCGTGCTGCTCGACACCTGGCGGAAGGATGGGCGCGACCTCTTTCGGCAGGTGGGTTCCGGGGCGTTGCGCGAGTGGATCGAGGCATCGAAGCGCCTGGGGCTTCTGGTGGCGCTGGCGGGATCGCTCGACGTGGACGGCGTCCGCGCGGCGGCCCTGCTGCCGGCCGACGTCGTCGGCGTGCGCGGCGCCGCGTGCGCCGGAGGCAGGGGAGGGATGGTGCTCGAGGAACGGGTGCGGCTGCTGCGTCAGGCGCGAGCCCATCCTTCGCTCCGTTCAGGATCCTCGTGGTACGCTGTAAGTTATTGATAGTGGGCAACTTGAATTCTCATTCAAAGCTGGACCCCTCGCTCGATTCGGGTTATATTTGGGCATGCCGGATAGCCTTCACGCAGAGGCGCTCATGCCCGAGCCCGCCATCGATTTCGACGCCGCCGGCGGCGTGAACGCCGGGCGCCTCGAGCGCAGCCTCCAACTGCACACCGCGCGCATCGGCCCCGGGCGCTACCGCGTCGCCGGGGGCGCCCAACTCCACTGGGTCGATCTCTGCACCGCCAGCCATCCGCGTTGCGACTGCGGCGATCATCTCTGGCGCGACCAGGTCTGCAAGCACATCCTCGCCGCGCTGCTGCGCGAGGGTGACGAGCGGGTGCTCATGGCGCTGCGGGAACTGATCGCCAGCCTGCGGACCGCGCGTCCGGTCGCAGCCTGACGTCGAACGCGATGTAGGCGAAATGCCGGGCCGCCGCCCCGGCGGAACCCTGGCATCCCTTCACAACTCCCTTGGCTGCAATCGCTTTGCGGCAGCACGCACGGGGCACAGGCCTTGCTCGATTCAGTGGCCCGTCCTGGTCGTGCAAAGCATTGCGCGCAAGGCGGATGTGCGTCCGGCGTTTCCCCCAACGACGAGTTGTTCCGGTGACGCTTGCCCCGGCACCGCTGCAGAGCAGGTTCGGGCGCCGCCTCTTCCTGCTGTTTGTGGGATGCGCCCTGCTTCCGATTGCCGCGGTCGCCGCCGTCTCCTACGGTCACGTCACCCGCGAGCTCCGCAGCCAGAGCGAACGCCGGCTGCACCAGGCCAATCAGGCCCTGGGTCTGGCCATCTACGAGCGGCTGCTCCTGCTCGATGCCACCCTCCGGAGCATCCCGCCGCGCGCCCTGCTGAGACTGCAGCACGGGGATCACCCCGCGGATGGCCTCGACCTCCTCGCGAGCCAGCGCTTCGTCGCGCTCGAATTCCTGGCGGACGACGGGCGCCGGCTGTCGGTGCTGGGGAAGCTCGAGCGGCTTCCGCCGCTCACGCCCGCCGACCAGGAGAATCTGCATCTCGGCCTCCCGCTCATTGTGAGCGAGCACGGCAACGCGCGGTCGCCTCGCACCTACATGCTCCGCCGGGTCGAGGAGCGGAGCCTGATCCGCGGCACCCTCGTGGGCCAGGTGAGCCCGCGGTTCCTCTGGGCCACGCTCGCTTCCAGCATGCCCTCGGCGTCCACCACGGTCTCGGTGGTGGACGACTCGGGCCACGTGCTCTTCCGGTCCACGCAGGCGGAGCTCGTCGCCCTCGCCGACCCGATCCAGGAGGCCGCCCCGCTTCCCGACTTGCCTGTCGCCCCCGACTCGACCGCCACTCCCTTCGTCTCCTCCTCCTGGCCGATCCTGCTCGACGAAGTCTTTGCTGCGCCGAGCTGGTCGCTGGTGCTGGGCGAGAGCGAGCGGGAAGTATTGGGGCCGGTGGCGCGGTTCTCCCGGGTCTTCCTGTGGGTGATGCTGTTCGCCGGGGTGGGTGTGCTCCTGCTGAGCGGAAGCCAGATCCGGCGGAGCCTGGTCCCGCTGGCGGAGCTGCAGCAGGGGACGCGGCGCATCGCGCAGCGCGACTTTGCCAGCCGCGTCTCGGTCGCGAGCGGGGACGAGTTCGAGGAGCTCGCCACCTCCTTCAACGCGATGGCGGTCCAGCTGGGGCGCCAGTTCCAGGCGCTCTCGACCGCGGCGGAGCTCGATCGGGCCGTGCTGTCGGCCACCGATGTCTCCTCCATTGTGGACACCCTCCTGTCCCGGACCCGCGACGTCTTTCCCTGCCACATGGTGGGAGTCACCCTCGGGTCGCCCGATGGGGGCAAGTCGCTGATGGGCGTGGTCTACGACTACTGCGACGACGTGCGGCACACGGCGCGCGTGGAGCTCCGGTCGGAGGACGTGCAGGACCTGCTCGGCGGCCCCGATCTCATCCTGCTCGACGTCTCGGAGGACCTGCCGGCCTACCTCGATCCGATGGTGAGACTGGAGCCCCGCTCGGTGCTCGTGCTTCCGCTCAGGTTCCGGGAGCAGCTCGTGGGCATCCTCACGATCGGCGACCGGACCGCCAACGTCGTGGGCGAGGAGGAGCGGGTGCAGGTGCGGCGGCTCGCGGACCAGGTCGCGGTCGCCCTGGTCAACGCGCAGATGCTGGACCAGGTCCGTTCGCTCGCGTACTACGACAGCCTCACCGGGCTGCCGAACCGGCTCTCCTACAAGGAACGGCTGACCCAGGCGCTGGACCACGCGCGGCGGACGGGCAAGCTGGTCGGCGCCTTCTTCATCGATCTCGACCACTTCAGCCGGGTCAACGACACGCTCGGCCACGAGGCGGGTGACCACCTCCTGCAGCAGGTGGCGCTCCGCCTGCGCGCGTCCTGCCGCGACCGGGAGGACGAGGTCGGCCCCGCGCAGGAGGCGCTCACCGCCGACGTGGCCCGGCTCGGCGGCGACGAGTTCACGGTGATCATTCCGGGGCTCGTCCGGCCGGAGGACGCGACCAAGCTCGCCCGCCGGATCCTGTCCAGCCTGGCCCACCCGATCCGGGTGGCCGGCCAGGAGATCTTCGTCAATGCGAGCATCGGCATCGCGGTGTTCCCCGCGGACGGCGAGGACATCGACACGCTGCTGATGCACGCGGACACGGCGATGTACAAGGCGAAGGAGCAGGGGGGGAGCAGCTACCAGACCTACTCGCGCTCCATGAACGCGAGCGCCCTGCAGCGGCTCACGCTGGAGAACGCGCTCCGCCGGGCGCTCGAGCGGGAGGAGTTCGAGCTGCACTACCAGCCGGTGGTCGACGCGCCGACCGGCGCCCCGGTGGGCGCCGAGGCGCTCGTGCGCTGGCGCCATCCCGAGCTCGGCCTGCTGCTGCCGTCGGAATTCATTCCGCTGGCCGAGGAGAACGGCCTGATCGTCCCGCTCGGTGAATGGGTGTTGCAGGCGGCCTGCGCCCAGAACCGCGCCTGGCAGGATGCGGGGTTCCCGCCGATCCGCGTGGTGGTGAACCTCTCCAGCCGCCAGCTCAAGCGGAGCCTGCCGGAGACCATCGCGCGGATCCTCCAGCGCACCGGGCTCGAGGCGCGGTTCCTCGGGCTCGAGCTGACCGAGAGCCTGCTGGTGAACCACGATCGGGAGGACACGGATACGCTGCACGCCCTCCGCGCGATGGGGCTGCACCTGGCGGTGGACGACTTCGGCACCGGCTACTCGTCCTTCAGCTACCTCAAGCACCTCCCGCTGGACACGCTCAAGATCGACCGCTCGTTCGTGCGGGAGATCGCGACCTCGCCGGATGACGCCGCGATCACGACGGCGATCATCGCGATGGCACACGCGCTCGGGCTCAGGGTGGTGGGCGAGGGGATCGAAACGGAGTCGCAGCGCGAAGCGCTGCGGCGGCAGGGATGCGACGAGATGCAGGGTTATCTGTTCAGCCGGCCGGTGCCGGCGCCCGAGTTCGCGCCGCTCCTCGCGGCGAAGCGGCCCGCCGCCCGGCCGGCGCGGCGGCTGCGGACGGCGTAGGCGCCGAGGGCCCGCGAGCGTCATCCTTCGCTCCGCTCAGGCTGACGCTCGAAGGATCCGCTCCAGCGTCCCGATCTCCTCCCACCCGAGCACCCACCACGACATCCCCGCCGGCAACACCGAGCCGAAGCACGGATCCACCAGCTCCGCGCCGCCGCTCACCGGCTTGATCAGCACCAGCCGCGCCGCATCGAGCGCTCTGGCCACGAACGCGGCCACGCTGTCGCTGGTGACGTCCCAGCCATGCGGCAGCGGGTCCGCCGCGCGGAGCCACCGATACGGCGCGAGCACCGCGACGCCCGCCTGCCCCGGGGCCGCCGCCAGGGCCGCCGGCTCCTCCACCAGCATGGCGCCGGCGACGCGATGGACCAGCACGTGCGCGTACTGGTCCATCGCGAGGAGCGCCATCCAGTGCGCCGCATCGGGGGGCAACCGGTCCCGCGCCTCGAACGCGCGCACCGCGTCGGCGAACGGTCCGCCGCCGGGCACCAGCAGCAGGCGGTGCCGGCGCCCGAGCCGCGCCAGCGTCGCACCGACCGCGTCGAGCGCGCCGGGCACCGCGCTCAGGCCGCCACCCACCTTGATCACCGTCAGCGCCCCGGCCGCGCTCATCCCTGCCGCACCCCCATCTCCTCCGCCAGGAGCCACGCGACCGCCGCGGCCGGTGCCGTGCGCGCGGCCGCGCCGAGCCGGTCGGCCAGCCATGCGACCTCGAGCCCCGCGCGCCGCGCCGCCTCCGCCGCGATGGCCTCGCCCAGCCCCGCCACCACTGCCGTGCGGGCGCCCGGCCAGCGGACCTGCACCCGTCGCAGGCCGTCCGCCACGCGCTCGAGCTGCGCCTCCACCAGCGCCCGGGCAATCCCGTCGATCGCCGCCTCGTCCAGCATCTCGCGGTCGCCGCACACCACGCGGGCGAGGCGCTCGCCGGCGAAGTCGCGTGTGGCCGGCCGGCCGTCGGCCGTCGCGGCGGTGTAGTCGTCCGGATCGAGGGCTCCAAGCCAGAGACGGGCGTCGCCGATCGTGGCGGATCCATCGGCCGCAACGGCGGCCCGGCCGCCCCAGAGCGGCACCTCGGCCAGCAGCGCCTCCGCCGGCGTCCGCACCGCGCCGGTATACAGCAGCTCGCCGCTCCGGAGGCGGGCGGGGTCGGTGAGGCCATCTGCAACGACCCGTCCCCCGAGCAGCGGGATGATGTCGGTGGACGTGGTGCCAATATCGATGAGGATGCCATCGGGCACGAACCGCGCGACGAAGGCGGCGGTCGCCATCCAGTTCGACGCGCCGGCGTCGAGCGGGCGCGCCCGCGCCGCTGCCGGTTCCACGAAGCGGCCGTCCACCGTGTAGACGTGGACGGCGTCGCCCGGGAAGGCGGTGGCCAGCGCGTCGAGCACGAATCCGACGCCCTCGCGTTTGGTCCGGAACGCCTGCGACAGCTCGGCGGTCATCGTGACGGCGTGGGCCGTACCGCGGGCGTGGCCCAGCATGGCCGCCAGCGACGCCAGGATGGGCACGAGCGCGCCGGGGCCGTGCTGGATCTCGAGCGGCGCCGACACGCTCCGGCCGTCCACGCGGGCCGCCTTGGTGTTCACGCCGCCGATGTCCCACCCCAGGATCGGCGGCGGTCCGTCTCTGGTCATCGCGGTCCCGACTCGGGTAACTTGGGGGAAATGGACATCATTCCGGTGCTTGACCTGGCACGCGGCGCCGCCGTGTGGGCGCAGGCCGGCGACCGCGCGCGCTACGAGCCCGTCGTGTCCGCGCTCGTGGCCGACGGCGCGGGGGATCCCGTCGCCCTCCTTCGCGCGTATCGCGCGAAGCTGGGCGCCACCTCCTGCTACATCGCCGACCTCGATGCCATCCAGGGCGGCGCGATCCAGCGCGCCATGCTGCGGGAGCTGGCGCAGCTCGAAACCGGCTTCGCGGGCGCGCTGCTGGTGGACGCCGGCGCGCATACCCCGGCCAGCACGTTCGAGGTGCTCGCCTGCGGCGCGAGCCAGGTGGTGGTGGGGCTCGAGACGCTGCGGGCGTTCACCGACCTGGCCGCGATCGTGCGAGCGGTGGGGCAGGACCGGGTCGTGTTCAGCGTGGACCTGCGGCTCGGCATCCCGGTCATCCACCCCGCCCTGCACGACGTCGCGGGCGCCGTGCCCGACGCCGTGAGCCTCACGGCGCAGGCGGTCGAGGCGGGAGTGTCCAGCTTGCTGGTACTGGATCTCGGACGGATCGGGACCGGGTGTGGGGTGGATGTCGGATTGATCGGAGCGCTGCGGCAGCGCTTCCCGGCCACGCGGCTGCTCGCGGGCGGCGGCGTGCTGGCGCGGCGGGATCTCGACCGCATGCGGGACGCCGGCTGCGACGGCGCGCTGGTGGCGAGCGCGATTCATGCCGGTACCGTCACCGCGACGGACCTGGCCGCCCTCGCCGCCGCCTCGGCGGGCGCCTAGTCCGTCGCGAGCGTCTCCCGGTACGTCGCCGACTGCCCGTAGTTCTCCTCGACCTCGAGCTCCAGCAGCGTCAGGTGAGCGTAGCCGCTCCGGACCAGCTCGGCACGCACCCGCGTGCCCAGGTACTGCGCCAGCATCTCCGCCGTGCTGTTCTGGATCGGGAGCAGCGCGCAGTCGCGCCGGGGGAAGACGTAGGCCGGCTCCCCGAGATAGTCCACCCGCACGCGCTCGCCGTCCTCGTGGTAGGCGAGCTTCGGGTTCTCGGTCGGCAGGAGGACCTTGTGATCGATCTCGTCCACGAACCGGCGGGCGATCTGCTTGAGCACGCTGAAGTCGAGGACGAAGAACGCCTCATCGTCCAGCGCGCCCTCGACCGCCACCCCCACCCGGTAATTGTGCCCGTGCAGCGTCTCGCACTGGTGGCCGCGGAACGTGATGAAATGCGCCGAGGCGAACACCAGGTAATCCTTGCTGACCTGCACGCGGAAATGGCTCTGCACGACCTCTCCTCAATGGTGGTGCCAGCTTCCCTCTAGTATAACGACGAACACCGCGGCGCACGTGAGGTCGGCGGTGGTGCCCGGGTTGCGGCGGTTGCCCGGGTCCCTGAGCTCCGCATCGAGCGTCGTGAGCGCCTGCCGTCCCGCCCCGGTCCGGACCCCGCCGGCCTGCTCGACCTCGGCGGCGCGCCGCGAGACCGCCTGCGCGGCGGGACGGCCGAGCTTCCGCGCGATGTGCGTGTCCGGCACGGTCGCGAGCAGCCGCAGATACGCCTCCACGACCGCGTCGCTCCAGTCCAGCCCCGCGGCGCGCGCGGCGCGGACCGCCGGGGCGCCGATCTCGAAGGTGGTGGCGAAGTCGGTCACGTACTCCCGCGCGACGCTGTCCCGCCCGGCGGCGAGCCCCATCGCCGCGCGGAGCGGTACGCGGGGCGCCGCGGCGACGTCCTCGCTGGGGGCTTCGCCCAGCCCGCCCGGGCGGGCGCGGCGGATGGCCGCGTAGACCTCGGCCGCGTCGGCCACGGTGGTGGCGGCGAGCACGTCGCGCACGGCATCGCGCAGCGCGCTCGCCGGCGCGAGCGCGGCGCGCGCCAGCGGGGCCAGCAGCAGCACGATGCCGAGATTGGTGTTGGAGCCGGTCCATCGCGCCGTCGCGTCCACCGCCGCGCGGACGGTGGCCCCGAGCGGCCGCACGCCGGCCTCGGCGAGCGCCGGCCCGATCGCGACCGCGCTGGCCAGGAAGTCCTCGTAGCGGGTGTCGTGGAAGTGGCGCCCGGGCGAGACGTTGCCCGGCTTGGGCGCGCTCACCTCGAGCAGGCAGGCGAGCTGTGCGGCCGCCGCCACGTCCGCGGGGGCCCTCATGGGCGGTTCCCGGTCAGTTGCCGGATGACCGCGTCCGCCACGTCCACTCCGGTAGCCTCCTGCAGGCCACGCCAGCCGGGGATCCCGTTTACCTCGAGCACGTAGACCGTGCCGTCGCGCCCGGGAAGCAGGTCCACGCCGGCGTATTCCGCGCCCACCGCGGCCGCGGCGCGGACGGCGAGCGCGCTCCACGCCTCGGAGAGCTGCACCGGGCGCGCCGTGCCGCCCCGGGAGATGTTGGTGCGCCAGCCGTCGGAGCGGCGTTCGATCGCGGCGAGCACCCGGCCGCCGATGACGAAGACGCGGAGGTCGCGGCCCTCATGCTCGATCGCACGCTGGAGATAGTACACGCCGCGGATCTGCTCGATCGTCTTGAAGACCCGGAAGGCCATCTCCTCGTCGCTCACGCGAACCATGCCGAGCCCCATGGAGCCGAAGAGCGGCTTCACGATCACGTCGCCGAGCTCGCGGAACGCGGCGAACGCCTCCTCGTTCGTCTCGCAGACGATGGTGTCCGGCGTGGGGATGCCGCACTGCTCGAGCAGCGCCGAGGTCCAGAATTTGTCCACCGTCCGCTCGATGGCGCGGGGCGAGTTCATCACCCGGACGCCGCGGTCCTCGAGCCGGTGCAGCGCGTCCACCCGGTAGATGATCTGTTCGAGCGAGCCGGATGGGATGATGCGGGCGAGCACGGCGTCCGCGCGGTCGAGATCGGCCGCGCGACTTCTGAGGCCGGGCCGGCGGCCGATCGAGGCCACCAGCCCCTCGTAGGGGACGATCGTCCCGGTGTGCCCGCGCGCCTCGAGCGCGCGGGTCAGTTCCCGGGTGTGCCAGCCCTCGCGGGCGGCGAGGATGGCGAGCTGCAGGCTACTGCTGCTCGCCGATGAGGGCGGTGAGCCCGCCGGTGGCGAAGTTTCCGAGATCGTCGCCGACCTGCTTGAACCCGGGCGTGGCGATCCCCTTCTTGAGCTCGTCCATCGAGTTGAAGCAGAGCGTCGCCTGGCGGTACTCGGCCGGTGCGGAGCCGTCGAGAGCGGACTCGAACCGGACCAGGTCAGCCCGGGTGAACCCGATCTCCTGCTGAACCTTGCCCACCAGGGGCAGGTGGTTCGCGCTGTAGTACTGCTCGAACGCGGCGCTGTCCTTGGGCGTGTTGTAGATGACGGTGACGAGCGCCGGGCAGGCCGCCGTCCCCTTGTCGCCTGTCTCCACCGCGACCAGGCCGATCAGTCCGCCGGTGGCGAAGTTGCCCAGATCCTCACCCACCGCCTTGAAGCCGGGCGTGGCCATCCCCTTCTTCGCGGCATCCATCGAGTCGAAGTAGAGCTCCGCCTGGCGGTAATACGTCGGCTTCTTCCCGTCGAGCGTAGTGGTGAACCTGGTCAGCTCCGCCTTGGTGAAGCCGATCTCCTGCTGCTTGGAGCTCACCAGCGGCAGGTGCTTCTCGCTGTAGTACTTCTCGAATGCGGCGGGGCTCTTGGGCGTCCGGTAGATGACCGTCACGATGGCCTGCGGCACGGCGGGCGCCGGAGCGGCTGCGGCCGCCGTGTCGGCGGGCGCTTCGGCCTGCTTGTCCGCCGGCTTGCTGCATGCCGCCGCGAGGGCCAGGGTGGGGACCAGCCAGCTCGAGAACCGTCGCATCGATTGCTCCTGGGATGGGGGTAGGAAACGATCAGGTCGGGTAGCACGACGCGGTGAGCACCTCGGGATCGAGGTGCCCCGCGTGGAACGTCCGCCCGCTCTCGGTGCTCGTGAGCCACACCTCGGCCGGACTGAACAGCAGGGGGTCGATCTTGTAGAAGTCTCCCTCGTACCGCTGGAAGATTTCATAGAACGGCGTCCCGTAGTCGCGCGAGGCGGACGCCGGCACCCGTGCCACCAGCTCGGCCAGCTCGGCGTCGCTCGCGCGGACGGTGTACCGGGCCTGCCCGCCGTACAGGATGCAGTCGTTGGTGCGCCCGATCGCCCGGAGATCGTTCTTGGCCACGGGCGGCACCGGCGCGGTGCCGATTCCGCTGACGATCCGGCGGACGTCGAACCCGAGCGTCTCCATCTTGTGGAGACCGGTCTCGAGGATGCGGGCGGAGATCTGCACCCCGCCCGCCAGGCTGGCGGTGGGCGCCACCACGAAGGTGAGCCGCGACGGCTGCAGCCGCGCCTTCTCCGCCACCCACGCGGCCACCGGATCGGTGGGGAGCGTGCGCCCTTCCAGCACCAGCACGCCGTGGGCTGCCTCCTCGGCGTAGCCGAGTTTCTCGAACAGCTCGCGCTCGACCCGGGCGTGGGCCCGGAGCGGCCCCGAACCCATGGCGAAGAACTTCTCGACCGAGATGGCCCAGCCCGCGTACTGCGACGCCATGCACGCGATCGCCGGATGGTCGGTCCACACGGTGACCCCGGGCCACGAGGCGCCCCCGATCTGGACCGGTGTGTACGCGACGCTGCCGAGCCCGCCCATGCAGATTTCCGCCAGCGCGAGTCCCGCGTCGTAGCCGCCGTCCACCTCGACCCCGGCGTCGATCACGCGCGCGCCGCCCGGCAGCCGCTGCGCGCGCACCCGCAGCAGGGGGGCGTGCTCCTCCAGGTCATCCGCGAGCTCCGTCGCGAGCTCGTTCATCCCCAACGCGGTCATTCCGCGGTCCATGCGAGAATCTCTCCCTTGCCGAGGTCGGCCAGGTCGCCGCTGTAGCGGCGGTAGCGCCCCGAAATGTGCCGTTCCTCCACCGGGAGCCCGTAGCGCTCCCGGAGCCGGGTGAAGATGAGGCGCAGATGGATCGGCTGGTAGGTACAGGCGTACCGGTAGGTGGATGGGATCGTCACGGCGTCGAGCGCCACGAGCGAGCCGCGCTTGGACCAGAGGCCGGCCGCCATGCCTATCGGGCCGAAGGCGACGATGGTGCCCGCCAGCATTCCCGCACCGGCGTGGTGGCCGACGGTCCCGCCGGCGGCGAGGAGCCCGCGGCGCATGAGCGCGCCCGCGCCCGGGCCCACCGATCCGTGCACCACCAGCTCGCCGCCGGTCATTCCGCGCCTGGCCTCGGGCGCCGCCGCGCCGGCGCGTGCCCCGGCATCGCCCCGCACCTCGATGGCGCCGGCCGCCATTCCCAGCCCGACCTCGTCGCCCACGCTGCCGTCGATCACCATGCTCCCCTCGGCGAGGCCGGCCCCCAGCCGCGCCGCCTGGCGGAAATCGCCCTCGAACCGGATACTGCCGTCGGGCTCACCCGAAACCGGACACAGTTCGCCGAGGGGTATGGGGCCGTGGCCGGCCAGCTCTACGGGCCGCGCGGCGAGCTCCGCGGCCGGGAGCCCGCTCCAGGCGCCGGCGAGCACGGCCGAAAAGTCGGCCGGGCCGGGCAGCGGCGTGGTGAGGCGCGCGAGCAGGCCACTCACGCCGCGGGCTCGGCCATGATCCGGCGCAGATGAAAGTGGTGGGGGCCCAGCTTGCCGCCGTAGTTGCCGGCGGAAATCGAGACGACGCCGTCCCGGCAGGCCGCCCCGATGCCGATGCGCATCGCCCGCGTGATGGCGTCCGCGTCGATTCCGTTGATGACGATCTCGAGCACCGAGTTGACGGTCTCGGGAAGCGCCGAGTCGGTCACTGCCCGGAGCGTGGGGCAGAAGGCATCGTTGGTCGAGGCGATCATGCTCTTGATGCGGCGCGAGCCGACCTTGCTGCCGCTCCGCACCACGCCGCCGGGGAAGGGAAGGATGATGCCCGGCTGGCCCGCCATGGCATCGGCCGCCGCCTCCGCGGCCGCGAGCGCCGCGTCGGCGCTCCGCGCCAGAATCAGGAAGTTGCCGCCGCCCACCCCCTTCACCATCCCGAACTTCTCCTGCACCAGAAACTCCCCCTCCATCACCGGAATCCGCCAGAACCGCTCGCCGCCGATCACCTTGCTGGCCTGGAAGCCGTCGCCGAAGAAACGGAGCGCGGAGCCGACGCCGACGCGGTCGGGGGCATCGGGGAGGCCGTCGTAGCAGGCGGTCGTCGGGCAGGTCAGCACCGTCTGGCCGATCCGTTCGATCAGCCGCTTGCCCATGTCGTCCTTGCTCATGGTCAGCAGCAGGATGCTGATGCCGGGGCGCCCGTCCGGCGTTTCGGACTCCGGGAGTACGCGCTCGATCCCCGCTTCGACCTTGCAGCCGATGACGGACGTGGCGAAGCCGGTGAGCTTGAGCGCCGCCTCGCGCGCCCAGCGCGGGCTGCGCGCGGTGATGACGATGCGCGCCACGCGCATGGTGAACGCTTCGGCGAACGTTTCCTCGATGAATACGTCGCGGACGTTCA
The DNA here is from genome assembly GCA_035699205.1 of Gemmatimonadales bacterium. Lineage (GTDB taxonomy): Bacteria > Gemmatimonadota > Gemmatimonadetes > Gemmatimonadales > GWC2-71-9 > CAVVWJ01. The sequence goes on along the minus strand of DASSBA010000137.1, from coordinate 18,332 downwards.
TCGCCGGTTCATCCGATGGCCAGCGGTTCGCCGGGCACGTCCCGCACCGGGTAGTTCTCGAACGAGACGGTGGAATACCGGTCGAAGTGGCGGCGCAGGTCGCGCAGCACCGCGTCGTCGTAGCCCGGCGCCACATGCAGCCGGCGGCCGGCGGGGGCCCGCCGCAGCTGGCCCTCCTCCACGATCACGGCGCCGGCCTTGATCACGTAGCGCGGGGTCGAGAACATCTTCGCCAGATCGGGGTCGCGGCTGTAGATCGTGACGTCGGCGTCGGCGCCCGCACCCAGGTGCCCCTTGTGGGCGAGGCCCAGCAGGCGGGCGGGACCCGCCCGGGTGATGATCGCGATCTCGCCCAGCGTGTACTCGCGCGCGAGGCCATCGGCCAGTGCACTCCCGGCGAGGAGCTTGGGATTCACCCGCTTGAGCTGCTCGTCCCGGACGCTCCGGTCCATCAGGAGCTGAATCAGCGCGGGGTACGACAGGAACGATCCGCCGTTGGGGTGGTCGGTCGAGAGCACCACCCGCCAGGGGTCCGCGCTCAGCAGGAACAGCTCCAGGCCGACCGCCCACTGGAGCGCACTGACCGCGGCCTTGTCCTTGTAGGTGAGCGGCACGATCCCGCAGCCGGTCTCGAGCTCGATGTCGATGTTGGTCCACCGCCGCCCGCTGCTCTTGTGCAGCAGGTACTCGACCGGCGCGTCGGCGGTGATCGTCATGGCCGGGCCGAACATCACCTGCCCGACGTCGGAGCTCACCTCGGGGTGGGCGTTGACGTACTCGATGACCGGAGCCGCCGCGGAGCTCCACGGCTGGCCGCCGCCGCCGCCGTAGCAGTGGAACTGGAGGTGGGTGAAGTGCGCCCGGCGCCCGGCCAGCGTCTCCATGCTCGCCAGGGTCGTGGTGTAGTTGCCGGCCACGCCCAGGTTGTTGCAGTGGATGTGGACCGGGTGCGGGAGCCGGAGTGCGTTCGCCGCGTCCGCCAGGGTCTCGAGGATGGCGCGCGGGGTCACCGCGCGGCCCCCGATGGGGTCGTCGAGCCCGGTGACGTTCCGCTGCCCGGTCTTCCACGCCTCGACGCCGCCGGGGTTCACGATCTTGATCGCGTACGCGGCGGTGGCCCGGAGCAGCCAGGCGGCGTAGTCGCGCGCCCGGTCCCGCTCGCCCGCCTCGATCTGCCGGAGCAGGTACTCGTCGTTGCCCATCAATACGAAGAACCCGCCGTCCACGCACGGCGTGTCGTCGAGCTCGCTGTGGCTGTGGCGCGCGGTGAGCGGCGCGACGGCGGCATCGAACGCCGTCGTGTAGCCCAGCCCGGCGTAGCGGTAGCCGGTGGTGAACGTGCTGGGCACGGTGCCGCCGGTGCCCGAGCGGGGCGGCCCGGCGCCGTCCGACAGCGCCGGAGCCGGCGCCGGGTCCGCGGCGTGCTCGTCCGGTGCCAGCCGCCGCGCGTGGTTGCAGCTCGAGCTGGCGAAGTGCGCGTGGATGTCCACCCCGCCGGGCATGACGACCATCCCCTTGGCGTCCAGGGTGGGAACGCCCGCGGGCAGCCGCTCGACGATCCGCCCGCCCTCGATGCAGACGTCGCGGGTCTCCCCGTCGACGCCGTTGGCAGGATCGTAGACGGTACCGCCGGTGATCCGGAGCCGGTCCGGCGCACTCATGCCTGCCCCCCCCGCGACCGGACCGCGGCCAGCAGCGCGGCCAGCGTCTCCGCCGCCGAGCGCGCGCCGGAGAGCGGCGGGCGGAGCGGCAGCGGCACGTCATCCATGCGGTAGGCCGTGCCCCCCTCGTGAATCCCGGCGACGCCGGTATCGATCGCCACGCGGGCCGGGAACGGCGCCTCGCTCGCGCGCGGGCCCACGACCACCACCGGCGTCCGGCCGGCCGCATCGTTCAACCCGGCGCCCAGCGAGGCCGCCGCGCCCACGACGAGCACGGCCGCTGCTCCGCCGGCGACGGCCCACGCGAGGCCGCGGCTCGCCGGTACATACTGGGGGAAGCCCTGCCGGTAGGTCACCGCCATGGGGTAGCCCGTCTGCCAGGTGAGCACGGCCTCGGCGCCCGAGCGGTTGCCGCCCGCGCGGAGCGAGCTGAGCGCCGCGCGGGTGGGGCCGTTCAGCGCCTGCGCCAGCGCGATGAGCCCTTCGGCGCGGTACGGGTCGCGCATCGGCTCCGCCCCCGGCTCGGCGTCGTGCACCACGACGGCGTAGCGCGCCTTGACCAGTCGCGCGGCCGCCTGGGCCACTGGCACCAGTGGCGCCGGCAGCTCTCCCAGCGTATTGCCGAGCGCCACGGCCCGCATGACCGAGAGTGCGGCGATCTCCTCCTCCGGCGCCAGCGCGAGGGCCAGATCCGCGCCCGCCGGGCCGCGGTCGGCCCCAATGGCGACGGAGATGACGGTGCGACCGGCCCGCCCCCCGGGTACGTGCGTGCCCACCGGCTCGAGCGCGTAGCGGGAGAGATAGCGGGGATAGCCGGGCGCCGGATCCACCGCCCAGAAGAGCAGCACGTCGGCGCGGTTCCGGACCTCGCCCAGGGTGGCCGCTGCCCGGCCGCGTCGCTGCGCGGCCAGCAGGCCGGCCGCGGCGGGCTCCGACGTCGCGGTGTCCACCGTGGCCCGCAGCACGTCGGCCAGTGTCAGGGCCGCCTGGTACGCCTGCGTGCTGATGTCCGGGGCGAGCAGGACCAGTGCGCGTCCGCGTGCGGCCCCGAGCAGCCCGGCGGCCTCGGCCAGCGCGGCCTCCAGCGGTACCGGCCTGCCCGCGCGGAGGACCATCGTGGGCACGGTCCCGTCGCCGAACCAGGCGCGCGCGAGCGGGCAGGGGGGCGCCACCTCCGCGATCCGTCCGTCGCTCACCCGGATAGTGAGGTCGTCGCAGCCGCAGCCGCAGCCGAGGCAGGTGACGGGTGCAATGGCCGAGCCCGGGCTCACGCGGCCCCTCGGGCGCCGCGCCCGGTGGCGGCGTAGATCGTCGTCGCCGCCGCGACGAGCGCGCGATGGCAGCGCGCGCCGTCGGCGGCATCGGCCAGCACGGTACAGATCGGATGCCCGCGCCCGATCCGCTCGCCCGGGTGCGGCACATCCGCGACAGTCGCGCGGGTCCAGCGCGCGGTGCCCGGCACCACGATCGCCTGGCGCGCGAAGACGATCGCCTTTCCCTGCACCCGCGCGTCCCTGGGCCGCGGCGCCCGCGGGAGCCGGCCGGCGCACGCCGCGGCGTGCAGCCGGAACAGCGACACGCCGGTGGCGCGCTCGACCAGCTCCATGGACGCGGACCAGCGCGGGTTCACCTCGAGCGGGAGCGGCACCCCCGCCCGCGCGATGAAGTCCACGCCGTTGAGTCCGCGCAGCCCGAATGCCTCCGTCACCGCGGCTGCGAGCGCCGCGGCCCGTTCCAGCAGCTCCTCCTGGCGCTCGAACAGCGGCGGCCCGCCCGAGGCGAGCAGGCTCCCGCAGTAGCGGAAGCCGCGCGCCCCGAAGGCCCGCTCGCCGACCAGTTGCCGCGAGAGGCCGAGCGGCACCGTCCGGCGCCCGTCGGCCGCGAACACCATGGACCCGGCCACACCCTCGATCCGCTCCTGCAGATACGCGCCGCGCGGCACCCGGCGCCCCTGCCGCCACGGGGTCGTCCCGTGCCCGCCGCCCGACCGGCGGGGCTTGAGCAGCCAGCGCCGGCCGTCCGGGGAGACCGGAGCGCTTGCCCGGGTGGCCGGCGTGGGCAACCCGCGCGCCCGGAGCGCGCGCATGAGGACGATCGGGTTGCGGACCTGCTCGAGCACGGGGGGTGGGTTTCCCAGCAGCGTACGCCCGCGTGCGAGCGCGGCCACGGCCCGGGGATAGTTCTCGAAGTTGGAGGTATAGGCCACCCGGCGTGCGGCCACGCGCACGGCGGCGGCCGCCGCCGCGGCCGGGCCGAACGGCGTGCCGGCCTCGCGCCGGAGCACCACGACACCGGCCACGGCCCGCAGATCCAGATCGCCGAAGGCGTCCACCGCTGTCACGCGGTATCCCGCGCGGGCGGCGGACTCCGCGCAGGCACGCGCCGACACGCCGGCGATGAGGATGTGCGGCCGCCGCTCAGGCATCGGCGAGGCCGAGCCGGCGCCGCGCGGCCGCGGGCGAGATGACGTACAGATTGTCGAGCACCGTTCCCTTCGCCTCCCGGATCCCGAGCCGTTCCACCAGGTCCCGCCGCGCGCCTCCCGCGAGCCCGTCGGCGATCACCGCCGCGCCCTGCGCACCCTGCTTGGCCCGCAGGGCGAACCCCGTCAGCGGCCGCACCTGGCCGATGTCCGCCAGCGCGGCGGCCAGCGCGTCGCGCACTGCCGGCTTGGACGCTATCCGGCCGGAGAGCAGGATCTCGTCAGCCGCCGGCGCGGCGGTACGGAGCCGGCGTGCCGCCCGGACGGCGCCCTCCAGATAGGCCTCGAACGCCATCGCGCCAAGGCCGGCATCGTTCTCCGTGACCGAGGTGACGCCACCGTGGAAGATCATGGCCTTGCTCACCTCACCCGCCAGGAAGGCGACCTCTCCATCCAGCGCGCCGGCCGCCCGCCAGCCGATGGGACCGCTGCTCCCGCCCAGCCCGTCCACGATTTGGCCGTGCTCCACCGCCACTCCGGCGGTAAACGCGCCGCCCAGCTCCAGCAGCACCAGCGAGACCTGCTCCACCGGCCGCTGCCGCCGCTCGCTCTGCTCGGCGATCGCGAGCGCCACGGCGCACACCTTGTCCGCGGTCCCCAGGTCCACCCGGTTGAGCTTGCGGTGGCGCGGCACCGACTCCAGGTGGATCACGCCCGGCGTGAACACCAGGGGCAGCCCGGCCGCATCGAGGCGGCGGGCCAGCGCCCGCAGCCCACCGATGCCGCCGGTCTCCCCGGGTGCGGCGAGGAAGGCCAGCCGCAGCTCCTCGTCGGTGACGTCGCGGGCCGGGCGGAGCGGGAGGCCGTATCCGGAGGGGCCGACGACCAGGTCCACGGCTCCCGCGGCCAGGAGCCCGTCGATGAGCGGACGCGGGTCCGCCAGCAGCGCGGCGGTGGGCCAGGTCGCATCCAGATAGACCCGGCCGTCCTCGAGGCCGCAGGCGTCCAGGCTCAGCGTACCGGGGTCGATTCCCGCGACGCGCGGCACCGCGCTACCGCTTCTGCGGCACCATCTCCCGGGCCACCTCGGCGATGGCCTCCGCGTCGAGCACGAGGTCGTTCCGGGTGAACAGCCGCGCGACGCACGCCTTGTGCAGCTTCGTCTTGAAGTTGCCGATGCCGAAGGCGCCGAAGACGGTGACGCCGTCGCGCACCTTCCCGGCATCGCTCACTTCGATGCCCTCGATGCCGAGCGGCGGCACGGCGTTGAGATCCACGGCCACCTGGAGCGATTTCACCTCGGTCCAGGCGGCCCTGGGCACCATCTGCACGCCCGCGGGGCCCGAGTTGAGCAGGATCTGCACCCCCTGGCACAGTTCGGGGAGCTGGGCCGGATCGTTCATGGTGACCGCGTCGACCTGGACATCGAACCGCGCGCTGATGAACTGGCGTGCCTTGTCGCCCTGTTCCGGCTTGCGCGAGGTGATGGTAACGTGGGCGCCGTCCTTGGCCATCAGGCCCGCCGCGCGCTGCCCGACCGGCCCGGTGCCGGCGAGTACCAGGACCTGCTTCCCCCGCAGGTCGCCAAGGGTTTCCTCGATTTTCACGACCGCCGCCACGGCCGTCGTGTTCGAGCCGTTGGAGTCCAGCATGATCGAGACCCGCAACGGGTCGAACATGGCGTCCTGCGCCAGGGCCAGGAGCTGTTCGCCGATGGACATATTGCTGCCGCCGATCCAGACGGCCGTCTGGTGCAGGTCTCTGGGGCCGCGGGTGAAGATGCAGCCGTGGATGAGATCGCGGACGTCGCCTTCGGTGACGCCGCCGTAGCTCATGATGGCATCGGCGCCCGCGTCGTAGGCCACGACCTGGTCGAACACGCTCGGCAACCGGGAACTGTCGAGCTGGAGCAGGAGCTTGCGCATTGCCGGACCCATCTCTCTCGGGGATTCGTCACGTCATGGAAACGTACGAGGGGCGCCCCCCGACGGCGGGCCGCCCCTCGTGTACACACCGGTGCAGCGGGACTGTACGATCAGCCCTCGGCGCCGCTGGCGAACGGATGCCGGGCGGCCTTGTACTTGGCGAGGACCTCGTCCACGGAGGGCTTGCCCTGTAGCGCGCGGGCGATCGACTCCTTGGTGGCCTGGTAGTTGTACTGGAAAATCTTCTTGTCGTCCTCGGCCTGCCAGTGGATGAACACGCCGACGAGGATGACGATGTCGTTGGCCTGCGCCTTGGAGATGACGCCCTCGCTCACCGAATCCATCACCGCGCGGGCCACCGCGGCCTGCGCCGGGCCGAACATCTGGACCGCCTGCTTGGCGCCCTTGATGGTGACCTTGTTGAACAGGACCGTGTCGGGCTTGCAGGGCAGGTTGGGCGTGACGACGGCCAGCAGGGTGGTGAAGCCGTCGGTGTTGGTGGACAGCGCCTGGGTGAATGCCGCGCCGGCGGGTCCGGACTTCGACCCGATGATCAGATCGATATGCGCGATCTCGTTGCCGTCGCCGACGAGTGATTCACCGATTGAGAAATCCGCGGCCATACCTGCCTCCATGTGCGATTTGGTGAAGAGCGAGAGGATTTGTCGAAACATACGCAGCTCGACGAGAGAGGAGCCGGCATTGGAGCGACGTGGACGGGAGCACAGCCACGTAGTCCCGCAAGAGGCGGGTAGCTCGTACTGAGCGACGCAGGTCGTACGTAGAGGCCCCTAGTATGGCCGCCCCCTATAGACCTGTCAAGGAGCCCGCCAACACGGCATGCATGGCCCCGTGCGATTGCTCACCGGATAATTTCGGTGTATATTCGGTAACTGGCACACTCTACCGTAAGTCACTCATGAGCAAGCGCTTAGTCCACAAGAAACGGCCCCGCGAGCGGGCCAATCGGTTCCACACCTTCCTCAAGCGGCTGCGAGCGGGCGGGCGGAGCAACATGTACGGCGCCATCCCCTACCTGATGCAGGTCTTCGAGCTCGACCGCGAATCGGCGTTCCGGATCGTGTGCGAGTGGATCGACCAGCAGGCTGAGGCGGACGCGGACACGCGGGAATCGTCCTCCAGGCGCTGACTCGCGCGCCGGCTGCCGTCTGCCGCCGGGGACGACACCGCCGCTGCCCCTCGTCTCACCGCAGGATTCTCAACGTGTTACGTGCTGGCACGACCCTCGCATTTTCGGGCGCGCGCTGTCTTCCCGTTCCCAAGCGAGGCCACCATGCACACCAGCATCGTCGCGGGTTCGCTGCTTGCCGCCCTGTCGCTCGTCACGCCGCTCCAGGGCCAGCAGGTGTCGGGCAGTGTCGTGATCCGGAGCGGGCCGGTCGCCGGCCACGTCGTCGTCGGCAACGGCTACTCCACCTATCGCCGCCCGGTCGTGGTCTACCGGCGCGCTCCCGCGCGGGTGATCGTGGTCGAGCGGGTGGCGCGCCGGCACCCGGGACACGCTAGAGATTGGCGGACGCGCGGCTACCGGCCGGTGACGCTCTGGTATTACGGAGGCCGGTACTACGATCAGCGAGTCCGCGGCTGGCCGGCGATGCGCGAGGTCGTGGTGTACGAACGGGACGGCCGCTTCTACCAGGACCCCGACCACGACGATCGCTGGCACCGCTGACCTGACCGCGATTCCGACCGGTTCCAGAGTGGATATCCCCGCTCCCCGCGGGGATATCTGCGTTCAGGGTGTGTGCTGAATCACGGCAGCGGCGTCAGGCGAATACGTAAATGAGAGTTCAAGCCCAGAGAGGCAGGCTCGCCGTGGCACGTCCCGCATACAGGTCCGCAGCCAGGCTGGTGGCGGGGCTGCTCGTCGGCTTGATCGCCCTGGCCGGTACGCCCGCCCACGCGCAGTACTTCGGTCGCAACAAGGTCCAGTACGACAACTTCGATTTCAAGACGCTTCGGACCGGGCACTTCGACGTCTATTTCTACCCCGAGGAGCACGAGGCCGCCGAGATCGCGGGACGCATGGCGGAGCGCTGGTACTCGCGCCTGGCGACGGTCTTCCACCACGAGCTCAAGGGCCGCCAGCCGCTCATCCTCTACGCGACGCAGACCCAGTTCCAGCAGACCAACGTCGTCGGTGGCGTGGCCGAAGGCACGGGCGGCGTCACCGAGGCGTTGCGCCGCCGGATCGTCCTGCCGACGGGCGGGACGCTGGGCGATCTCGACCACGTCATCGGTCACGAGCTGGTCCACGCCTTCCAGTACGACATGACCGGGGGGGTGGGGTCCTCCGGCGGGCTGCCGCGCGCCACCGATCTGCCGCTCTGGTTCATCGAGGGAATGGCGGAGTATCTGTCGCTCGGCCCCGCGGCGCCGCTCACGGCAATGTGGATGCGGGGCGGGCTGCAGGACAGCACGCGCGACACGTTGCCGACCTATCAGCAGCTCACGGATCCGCGATTCTTCCCGTACCGCTACGGTCAGGCGCTCCTCGCGTACGTGGGCGGCACCTACGGCGACGACCGCATCGGCGAGCTTCTCCGGGCCGCCGCACGGTTCCGCACCACGGACCAGGCGATCCGCGGCGTGCTGAGCCTCACGCCCGACGAGCTGGTCGCCCGCTGGCACGTGGCGACGCACCGCGCCTACGATCCGCTGCGCCCGCACACCGAGACGCCCGACCGCTACGGCCCCAAGCTGGTCGGCGTGAAGGACGAGGACGTGGGCCAGTACAACCTGGCCCCCGCGGTGAGCCCCGACGGCAGCCGCATGCTGTTCTTCTCCGATCGGGGCCTCTTCTCCATCGACCTCTACCTGGCGGACGCGCGGACCGGCAAGGTGGAGCGCCAGATCACCCGGACCGCGCTGGATCCCCATCTCGAGAGCCTCCAGTTCATCCAGTCCGCCGGCAGCTGGTCGGGCGACAGCCGGCAGTTCGTGTTCGCCGGGATCTCCGGCGGCCGCCCGGTGCTCGACCTGTACGACGTGGAAGCCGGCAAGGTCGCCCGGGAGATCAAGTTCCCGCAGCTCGGCGAGATCCTGAATCCGAGCTGGGCGCCGGACGGCAGCGCCATCGCCTTCTCGGCCGTGGTCGGCGGCCTCACCGACCTCTACATCTACGATCTCCGGGCCGACTCGCTGCACCGGATCACCGACGATCCCTTCGCGGATCTCCAGCCGGCGTGGTCACCCGACAGCCGGAGCCTCGCCTTCGCGACCGACCGGTTCACGACGCGGCTGGCGGACCTGGCCGTGGGCCGCTACGCGCTGGCCGTGCTGGACCGGGCCACCGGCCGCATCACTCGCGTCCCCGGCTTCGAGGGGGCCAAGCACCTCAACCCGCAGTGGTCGCCGGACGGCGGCAGTCTCTTCTTCCTGTCCGATCCGGACGGGATCACCAACGTCTATCGCGTTCGCCTGGCGGACGGCGAGCTGCGGCAGGTCACCAACCTGTTCACCGGCGCCAGCGGGATCACCGAAACCAGCCCCGCCATCAGCGTCGCCGGGCAATCCGGACGGCTGGTGTACAGCGTCTTCCGCACCAACGGCTACGAGCTCTACGCGATCGACAGCGCCGAGACGCTCGCCGGCCGGGCCCCCCCGCCACCGGCCGCCGGCGGCGCCCAGCTCCTGCCGCCGCGCGAGCGCGCGAGCACGCAGCTCGTCGAGCTGCTGAACGACCCCGTGACCGGCCTTCCCGCCGACACCGCCTTCGGGGTGAAGCCGTACCACGCGGGGCTCTCCCTGACGTACATCGGGCAGCCGTCGCTGATCGCGGGATCCAGCCAGTTCGGGACCTATGTGGGCGGCGGAGCCTCGCTCTACTTCAGTGACGAGCTCGGTAACCACAACCTGATCACCGGACTCCAGGTGAACGGCGGGCTGAAGGACATCACGGCGCTGGTCGGCTACCAGAACATCGCGCACCGGCTCAACTGGGGAGTGGTGGCCCAGCAGGTGCCCTACCTGACGGGCGGCTTCGCGTCGGGGACGAGCACCCTCGACGGGCAGCCGGTCTTCGTCGAGCAGGAGCTGCTGCAGCGGCAGACGAACCGCGATTTCCAGGTGCAGCTCGCCTATCCGTTCAACACGGCGCAGCGGATCGAGTTCGCGGCGGGGTACACCAACATCTCCTTCGACAACGAGCTGCGCACGCGCGCCTTCGACGTCAGTGGACAACAGGTCCTGGACGACAAGCAGGACCTCCCGGCCGGCGACGCGCTCAACCTGGGGCTGGCGAGCGCGGCTCTGGTCTACGACAACTCGTTCTTCGGGGCCACCGGGCCGATCCTGGGCCAGCGCTACCGGCTCGAGGTCAGTCCCACCATCGGCTCGCTCGGCTTCGTCAGCGCGCTCGCGGACTATCGGCGCTACTTCATGCCCGCCCGTCCGTTCACCCTGGCCACGCGGCTGCTGCACTACGGCCGCTACGGCCCCGACGGCGAGGACCCCCGGCTCCAGCCGCTGTTCCTGGGCTACTCGGGGCTGGTGCGGGGCTATCACTTCGGCTCGTTCGACGCTTCGGAGTGCCACCCCCCCGCGTCCGACCCGCAGGCCTGCCCGGTGTTCGACCAGTTGCTCGGCAGCCGGATGGCGGTCGGCAACATCGAGCTTCGCTTTCCGCTGCTGGGGGTGCTCGGCCTCGGCTCGGGCTATTACGGCGCGCTGCCGCTCGACTTCCTGGTATTCGGCGATGCGGGTCTCGCGTGGGATACCAACAACGAGCCGAAGCTCACCGGCGGCGACCGGAAGGCGGTCTACAGCGCGGGTGCCGGGCTCCGGTTCAACCTGTTCGGGTTCGCGGTGCTGGAGGCCGACCTGGTGCACCCGTTCCAGCGGCCCGACAAGAACTGGGTCTGGGAACTGAATCTGCAGCCGGGGTTCTGAGCGTTTGCATTCGGCCGCCGCCGGGCGTTCATTCCCTCATGCACCCGTCGCGCGACCACCATCTTCCCCCCGATCCCGACGCCTACCGACACGCGCCCCATCCGACGGGGCGCGTCGTCGTCATTGCCCCGACGCGCGCCGCCTGCGAGACGATCGAGCTGGCGCTCGGCCTGCATCTCGAGACCCTGCTCGAGCGGGAGCACGGTGAGGAGATCCGGGCGCTCGCCGCCGCCGGCCGGGGGTTCGGGATCGTGGCGGGCACCGGGACGGGCAAGACCCTCGCCATCCGTCCGATCGCGGAATCGATTCTCCGGGAGCGGCTCGACGTCGGGGTGGTGAACCGCGAGCGCGAGGCCACGCCCGATACCCCCAACTGGAATGTCGTCATCGTGACCACCGGCATCGCCCGCCGGTGGTTCCAGGACGACCTGATCACCGGCCGCGACACGGTCATCGTGGACGAGATCCACCAGACCTCGGCCGAGCTGGAGCTGTGCCTGGCGCTGGGCAAGCGGGCCGGCTGCCGCTTCATCTGGCTCAGCGCGACCGTGGACCCCGCGTTCTACGCGCGTTACCTCGAGAGCGCGGACGTGCTGGCCACCCAGGCGTTCGACCCCAAGCTCAAGGCCAAGGTGCAGGTGCTGCCGCAGAAGCCCGACGAGTTCCTGAACGAGCGCTACATCCGGCACATCATCAAGGAAAAGCGCGGCGTCGCGGTATTCCTCCCGACCCGCGCCGAGGTGGAGCGGCTGGGGGCGGAACTGGGGGAGCAGTGGAAGCGGCTCAGCACCGCGTTCTACCACGGGGGCGAGCCGATCCGGGTGATTCGCCCTTTTCTTGAAGGCGAGGTGGAGCGGCCGTTCCTGCTGGCGATGACTGCGGCGGGGCAGTCGGCGCTCAACGTGCCGGGGCTCGATACCGTGATCATCTATGACGCGCGCTACGGCAACGTCGTGGAGCGGGGCCGGAACGTGCTGCACCGGCTCTATCTCGGCGCCAACGAGATCCTCCAGATGGCCGGCCGCGTGCACGGCCGGGTGCCCCACGGTGAAGTCGTGATCCTGAGCGACCGTGACCTCGTCTTCGAGCAGCTCCGGCCGACGCCACCCGAGTTCCAGCTCGCCGGAGACGCGGAGCGGGTGGCCCTCACCTGCGCGGCGCTGGGTGTGGACGCGCGTGATCTCGAGCTGCCGGTGCCGCTCGACCGGACCGCTTACCGCCGTACGCTGGCGCTGCTGACGAGCCGGGGCCTGGTGGAGGACGGGCGGCTCACCGCCTACGGCCGCGAGGTCGAAGCGATGCCGGTCGAGCGGGCCTGGGGCGAGCTGCTGGTCCACGCCGACCCGGCTCTCGTCCCCATCGTGGCGGTTTGCTCCAACATCGACTCGCTCCACCGGATGACCCGCGAAGAGCGCGACCTGCACGGCGTCGTGGTGAACGGGAGCGACCACCTGACCGCCTACAATCTCTACGCCGAGGCGGTCAACCAGCACGGCTACGTGGGCCAGGTATACGGCCTGCCCAGGCACCTGTTCGAGGACGGTCTGGCGGAGTGGGCCGAGCGGCGCGGCGTGCTGGTCAAGGCGATCGAAGATGCCGCGCTGGGGACGGCCTCGGTGTACCGGTCGCTCGAGCTGCCGCTCCCGAAACAGCTCCCCTACGCGTCAAAGGAGATCCGGAAGGACTGGGCGGGGCTGCTCGCGCGGTTCATGCCGTTCGACCTGGTGATCGACGAGCACACCGCGGACGGGCAGGAGGCGCGGGTCTCCAAGACCTCGGTGGCGGGGAGCTGGGGCGCGGTGGCGGGAAATCTCCGCTTCTTCGCCGACCGGTTCGGCGTGCCGCGCGCCGGCATCGAGGGGACGACGCTGTCGTACGATCTGGTGCGGGAGCATGCCAGGTTCGGACCCCCGCGCGTGGTGCTCACCGGCCCGCGCAAGCATCAGGGGCTCGCGGTGGAGCGGCGCCGGTCATACTTCGGATTCGACCTCGACACCGAGGTGGAGCCGGTCCGCGGAGACCTCCCCTCAGCGCTGCGCGACGACGCCCGCGCCGTGCTGACTCAGGCGCTGCTGGCGGGGCAGACACCGCATCCCGACCAGGGCCGCGTCAGGCGCGCGGTCGAGGCGCTCGACGAGTTGTGGCGCCGCTCGGGCGGGACACTCACCGCGGCCGCGCCGGCCTCGGTTCGCGCGCTCCTCCGTGCGCAGCTCGAGCCGGTCGGGAGCTGGGACGACTTCCTTCGTACCCGGATCGTGGTGGACCCCGCGGTGCTGGTGGAGGCTGCCACCCGCGAGCGGCTCGAGGCTCTGCCATCCATGGTCCGGCTCCGCGGGGACGCGGTGCCGGTGGATTACGAGCTGGCCGACGGGACGGGGGTGGCGCGCGTCCGGCTCCGCGAGGGTCAGGCCAAGCGGCTCCGGGCCGATGAGCTGCCGACCCTCGACCGGCCGCTCCGCTTTGCCGTACTGCGCGGCCGTCACGCCCCGGTCCTCGCCGACACCATGCCGGAGCTGCAGGCCGAGCTGAAGCGCGCCCCCCGCGCGCCACGACATGAGGAAGACGACGACCGTCCGCGGAGGGGCCGCCACGGTGGGCCGCACCGCCGTCATCCCGGCCGCCGCCGCTGAAATACCAGGGCGGCGGCGGCTGTGCACACCGGCTCCCCGCCATCGTCCTGAAAGAATCGGCGGGTCTGTCGGCGCCCGGGAGGTCCGGACGCCGTCCGACCGGGACCGATGCTCCAGCGCCAAGCGGCATCGATACTTACTGAAACTCCCCGGCTCGGGGTCCCGTAACCTGATACCATGCCCGACACGCTCCCGCTCGGTTCGTTGCCTTCGGTCTTTTCCCCGCTCGCCAAGGCCTTGCTCGACGGCTTCAGCGAAGGCGTCGTCGTTTTCGACGTCGAGGGGCGTCTGCTCTACGCCAACCAGCAGGCTCGCGAGGCGCTGGCCGGCCTGGATCTGTCCGAAGATGCCCCCGATCTCATGCCCCGGCTGGGAGCGCTCGGCGGGCGGCTCCGGCCGCTCCGGGTCGGCGCGCTGGAGCTGGGCGAGGCGATGTTCATTCCGGGCGTCGAGGGTCCGGCCACGTTGGCGGCCCGGGAAAAAGAGGCTATCGTGCAGACACTCGACGCGAACAACTGGAAGCTCGCCGAGACGGCCAGGCACCTGGGCATCAGCCGGACCACCCTCTGGCGCCGTCTCAAGGCGTACGGGCTACATCGAGACGGCCGGAGCAAATGGGCGCAATCCTCGTAACCCTGTTTCTCTCCGCCTCCCTCCAGTCCCCCCCGCCCGATTCCATCCCGACCTACAGCAGCCCCGCCGCGCAACAGCTCGTGGAGCGCGCCATGGCGCGGCGGCGCACGAGCGACTCGACGGTCCGCGACTACCAGGCGACGATCCGCTATCGTCTCTCGGTGGGCATCGGCCGGCGGCTCTGGGCCAAGGTGCCCCCGACCGTGGTCGAGGAGCAGGTGGCCCGGGTGCAATGGCAGCAGCCCAACGATCTGCGGGTGGACGTCGTCGGCCGCCGGTACCGCTCGCGAAGCAGCGCCATTCGGCTCTCGAGCATCTGGGCTCGCCCGTGGTTCGTTCCGCGAGGGGTGGACGACTCGGTTCGCATCTTCAGCCGCCGCTTCCCTGCCACCGGCGCGCTGCACCCGCTGGCGACCACGGCGCCGGAATGGTATCGCTACGCGCTGACCGGCGGCCTGAGCGTCACCCCCGCGCGCGGGCGAACGCTCCGGCTGCTCCGGATCGAGGTCACGCCGCGACGCACGGGTCCCGCGCTCATCGCGGGGCAGATGTGGATCGACTCGGCGACGGCGGAGGTGGTTCGGCTCACGTTCCGCTATCTCGGCACCGCGCTCTGGGCGCGACCCGAGCCGGGGCCCCATGGGCCCGACTCGGCCAGGGCACGCCGGCTCAACTCGCTCGCCAACCGGATCGTGAGCGTGGATGCGGATCTCGAGTACGGGCTCCAGGAGGGCCGCTACTGGATGCCCTACCGCCAGGTGATCGCCGGCCGCGTGCGAGTCCCGGTGGTGAGCGACGCGGTGATCCCTTTCCAGGCCAGCACGACGTTTGATGACTACACCATCAACAGCGGCCGGCTCATCCGCTTCACGATCCCGCCGCCGGACACGGCGGGGCTGAGCCGCGACTCGCTGCGCGCGCTCCGGCGGGCGCGGCGGGATTCGCTCACGGCGGCGCGCCGGGGTCGCGCCGAGGGGCTGGACAGTCTGCGGTCATGGGATTTCGCCGGCCGCTGGCGCGGTGGGCGCTTCGAGCTGCACCGGCCCTCCGACGTCGAGCTCGGCCGCTACCGGGGCTGGCCCGACTCCCTGTCGCTCGACCCCGACCCCGCCGACGCACGGCGCCTCCGGGATGCCGAGGCCGAGCTGGCCCGGCTGAGCGAGGAGCTGCCCGACTCGATTACGGGAGTGCGGGCGCACGGGATCGCCTACCAGCACCTGTCGGACGCGCTGCGCTACGACCGGGTACAAGGGCTCTCCTTCGGCCTGGGCTACCGGGTACGCGTACCCGGGGTACGGTTCACCGACCTGTACGCCACGGTCCGCTACGGCCTGAGTGACGAGCGGGTGACCGGGCGGCTCTCGCTCCGGCGCGACGCACCGGGCGGGCGGCTCACCCTCAGCGGGTACCGCGAGGTGGCGGATGTCGATCCGTTCTCGCCGGGGCACACGATCGGGAACACCCTGAATGCGCTTTTCGCCGCCCACGACGACGCGGACTACGCTCTGGCGCACGGTGGCTCGGTGAGCTTCGAGACCTCGCTCCGTACCGGCCTCGACCTCGTCCTCGCCGGCCGGGTCGAGCGGCAGTCGAGCGTGGCGAGGCAGGCAAAGTCGGCGATCAACGACTTCCTGGGCGGCGACGGCCGCTTCCCCCCGAGTGCGCCGGTGGACGAAGGGACGTTCGCCGGCGCCTCGGCGCGGCTGAGCCACACGGGCGGCCTCCGCTGGAACGCCACGGCCGACGTGCTGGGCGGCGCGGACCGCGTCACCGGCCGGCTGTACGGCGATCTGCGGCGGGACGTGGGCGACGGGGCGGGCGCCAGCCTCCGCGTCAAAGCGGGAGTCGCCACCGACCAGGCGCCTGCGCAGTCCCAGTTCCGCCTGGGCGGGCTCGCCACCGTGCGGGGCTTCGACTACGGTGAGCGGCGAGGTCAGGCCTTCTGGGCCGCCCAGCTCGATGTCGCCCCTTTCGGTGGCCGGTTGCGGCCCGTGGCGTTCGTGGACGCGGGCCAGACGGCGCGGGCGGCCGACCTCTTCTCGAGCGGCGCGCTCGTGGGGGCGGGGGTGGGCATCTCGTTGTTCGGCGGTGCGCTGCGCTTCGACCTGAGCCACCCCGTTACCCCTGACACCGGAGGCAAGGTGCGGTTCGACCTCGTCGTGCAGGCCGTCCGGTGAAGGGCGCGCTCCGGCGGTGCGCGCCGGCGGTGTTGCTCGTCCTCGGGGCAGGCTGCGGGAAGCAGGCTCCGGCCGCGCCGGCGGGACCGCGCCTGGAGACGCGCTGGACCGGCGGCGACACGGCGGGCTTCGCCGCGCCGGCCGTCGGCGAGTGGTGCGATACGCTGGACCTGCTGGAGATCCGGGCCGCCGCGGGCGACACCGGCATCGCGCTCGCGATCTATCCGGGGGATTCCGTCCAGCCGGGCGACTACCCGATCCGCCCTCCCGACGTGGCGGACACCGCGTCGCCTTCCGCGGCGATGGCCCTGCGGTGGGTCGCGCAGACCGCGGTGCGAGGGTTCCGGAGCGACAGCGGCACGCTCACGCTCCACCGCGCGGCGGACGGGGCGCTCTCGGGGAGCTTTACCATCCACGCCCACGCCGTCTCGGATGCAGTCCGGCTCATGGTGACCGGGTCGTTCGAGGATGTCCATCCGCGGCCGGTCACGCGCGGGTGTACGCCGCGCGTCGCGTCCCCGGACTCGGCGGCTGGTGTAGATTAGGGACCATGGAAAGCACCTATTTCCGGCGCGGCTTCGGGCTCAAGGCCGAGATCGAAGGCCGGCTCACCGCCGACTACCACAGCTCCGTGGTGGAGGCGCTGCGCGCGGGGCAGTACCGGCTCGAGGTCGGGTCGCTCACCTTCCGGCTGGCCCGTGAGTTCGGCTTCTGCTACGGGGTGGACCGCGCGGTGGACTACGCGTACGAGACGCGGGTCAAGTTCCCCGACCGGCGGTTGTATCTGGTGGGGGAGATCATCCACAACCCGCACGTGAACCAGAAGCTGCGGGACATGGGGGTGCGCTTCCTCGCGCGGGGCGACGACGGCGAATTCGACTTTTCCGAGATCATTCCCGGCGACGTGGTCATCCTGCCGGCGTTCGGGGTCACCATGGGAGACTTCGAACGGCTCCGGGGCATCGGCTGCGTGCTGGTGGACACGACCTGCGGGTCGGTGCTCAATGTCTGGAAGCGGGTCGAAGGCTACGCCCGGGACGGCTACACCGCGGTGATCCACGGCAAGCACTACCACGAGGAGACCAAGGCCACGGCGAGCCAGGTGAGAAAGTACCCGGGCGGCCGCTACCTGGTGGTCTTCGACATGGCCGAGGCGCGGATCGTCTGCGACTACGTGGAGCGGGGCGGGGACCCCTCGGCGCTCGCCTCGCGCTTCGCGGGCGCGGTGTCACCGGGGTTCGACTTCGAGCGGGACCTGGTCCGCGTGGGAATCGCCAACCAGACGACCATGCTCTCGGGGGAATCGCTGGCCATCGCCGAGGAGTTCCGCCGCAGCATGGAGCGCCGCTACGGCGCGTCGGCGGTGCCGGACCACTTCCGGTCGTTCGACACGATCTGCTCGGCGACGCAGGAACGGCAGGACGCGGTGGTGGCGCTGGTCGAGGAACCGCTGGACGTGATGGTGGTGGTGGGCGGCTACAACTCGAGCAATACCTGCCACCTGGCGGCGCTGGTGCAGTCGAAGGGCGTCCGCACCTTCCACATCGAGGACGCCCAGGCCGTGGACCCGGCAGCCGGAACCATCCGCCATCAGCCGATCGGCACCAGGATCGAAGCGACGACCGCGGGGTGGCTCGACGGCGGCCGCATCATCGGAATCACGGCCGGCGCCTCCACGCCGAACAACAAGGTCGGCGAGACGATCGCGCGCATCTGCGCGCTGGCCGGCGTGGCGGAGGAACTTCGCGCGCTGACCGGGTGAGCGCCACCGATGCGCTTCGTCGACCTGAGTCACGTCATCCAGCACGGGATGACGACCTACCCCGGACTGCCCGGACCCGTCATCTGTGACTTCCTGAGCCGCGAGGCGTCGAGGGCACGCTACGCTCCCGGCGTCGAGTTCCAGATCGGGAAGATCGAGATGGTGGCCAACACCGGGACCTACCTGGACGCGCCGTTCCACCGCTATGCCG
>DASSBA010000136.1:0-2743 GCA_035699205.1 Gemmatimonadales bacterium | reverse complement strand
TCCGGCCGAGAGGAGCACCGCCACCACCTCGTCCGCCCCGGCTCGTGCGTCGCGCAGTACCCGGACGAACTCGGCCGGTGTCGGCTGCGAAGTGGTCGGCAGATCCCTGGCCGTCCGGAGCCGCCGGTAGAACTCGTCGGGCTTGAGCTCCACCCGGTCGCGAAAGGTCTCGTCTCCGAAGACGACCTGCAGCGGCACCAGCGCGATGTGGTGACGGTCGAGCACGCTGTCGGCGAGGTCCGCGGAGCTGTCGGTGACCACGGCGACCGGCTTGCGGCCGGCGTGGGCCAGCCGCCGGTGCTGCGCCCGCATGTCGTCGGCCTTGGTGCTCTCCACCCGACCCCAGCGCGCCGCATAGCTAAAGACGGCCTCGGGGGCGTCGGTGTGCACATGGATCTTGAGAATGTCGGAGGCCACCGCGACGACCAGGGAGCCGCCGAACGGGTGCATCGCCGCCCGGACCTCGTTGGCCGCGGGCAACTGCTCACCCCGCACGAGCACCTCGGTGCAGTACTGGAAATCGCGCTCGGCCGCGACCTCCACCAGCGACGCCGGTGTGGCGGCCGCCGGGCCGTCCGTGCGCTCGGCGTCACCGATCGGCAGGATCGGTTCCCCGTCGATGTAGCGGACCACGCCCTCGAGCATCCGGACGAACCCCTTGCCGCCGGCATCCACCACCCCGGCCTCCTTGAGGACGGCCATCAGCTCCGGGGTGTGCGCGAGGGCGACCTCGCCCTCGTCGAGCAGGCGCCGCATGAACTCCCCCACGTCCCCGGTGTCGCGCGCGGTCCGCTCCGCGGCCACGGCGGCTTCCCGCGCCACGGTCAGGATGGTCCCCTCGCGCGGGTCGTCCAGCGATTCGTACAGCCGGTCGGCTCCGTGGCGGACGGCGGCGGCGACGTCGAGCGTCGTAGCGGTGGGGCGGTCGCCCAGCGACTCGGCGAACCCCAGGAGAAAGTGCGCGAGCATCATCCCCGAGTTGCCGCGCGCGCCGAGCACCGCCGCGCGCGCCGCGGTGCGCGCGGTCTCCGGAAGCGGCGCGTCGCCGAGCGCCCGGAGGGCGTCGGCGACGGCGCGGAGGGTCAGGCTGAAGTTGGTGCCGGTATCGCCGTCGGGGACCGGGAAGACGTTGATCCGGTTGATCTCCTCCCGGCCCGCCGCCACCCAGTCGGCCGCGGCAAACAGGGAGCGCGCCAGCCGCGGACCGTCAACGTAGGCGATGCCGAGGCTCATCGGGTGCGGGCTACTCCGCGGTGACCGAGACGTGCACCTCCGCGTGGACGTCGGGATGCAGCCGCACCGCCACGGTGTGGTGGCCGAGCGTCTTGATGGGGTGCTCGAGCTCGATCCGGCGGCGGTCGACCTGCTGCCCCCGGGCCGCGAGCGCATCGGCGATGTCCTGGGCGGTGATGGAGCCGAACAGCTTGCCTTCCTCGCCCGCCTTGCCCGTGAGCTCGAGGGTCAAGCCGCCCAATGTGGCCGCGAACCGCTCGGCCTCGACCCGCTCGGCCTGGTTCCGCACCGTCTTCGCGCGGGTCTCCGCTGCGATCCGCTTCTTGTTGCCCTCGGTGGCCTCGAACGCGAGCCCGTGGGGCAGCAGATAGTTGCGCGCGTAGCCGGGCTTCACCCGGACCAGTTCGCCGGTCTTGCCGAGCGACGCCACGTCCTCGCGCAGGATCACTTCAATCATCAATCGACCCCTCCGGTGGTCGGCGTCGGCAACCGACGCCGGAAATCTAGCCAGGTGTCGGCCAGCCCGAGCAGCGTGAGCCCGCCGACGACGAACGGCAACAGGAACATCGCGACCACGGTGAGCACCCCGCCCACCGGTCCCGCCACCCGGCCCGATTGGGCCAGGAACACGGCCAGCCCACGGGCGGCGTACAGCGTCCCCAGCACCAGCAGCAGATTGGCACCCAGCAGGCGCCATGGCTCGGGCACCGGGACCAGCGCGAGTCCGAGCGCCGCCACCAGGCCCCAGACGAGTTGGTCGTTGAAGGCGAACGCACGAAACGGGGCGGGTGGCGCGCCCAGCGGCCGCGCCGCCAGCCGGTGGTACCAGGCCCAGGCCAGGCGCAGCCCGGCGATCCCGGCGATGGCGAGGAGCCCCGGGAAGAGCTGCGCCGCCGAGTGCATGGCGTCGGCGGCCCGCTGGATCAGCTCCGGCGAGGCACCCGCGCTCCGCCACTGGTCGCCGAGCGCGGTCTGGTAGGCCGCCAGGTCGTGATCCACACCGGTGACCAGCTGGGGCCAGCCGATACCCAGCCCGCGCATCCAGACGAGGAGCGCGGCGCCGGCCGCCGCCGTCGCCGTCAAGGCCCGTCCGGCCCCGTTCGACGGGCGCCAGAGCGTGAGCGCCAGAAAGGTCCCGCTGAGCAGCACCGCGGCTGCTCGCGCCACCTGGGCCCCCAGCCCGCCGACCTGCTGCAGCCACAGGACGGACCACACGACCCCGCCGAGCATCCACACCCACTCGCGGACGGTGCCCGGCCGAGAGACGAGGAGCAGTCCGGCCAGCGGACCGAAGACGAAAACCGGCGGGGCGAGGAGCAGGTAGCCGGCGAGTGCCAGCACCGCCCCCCATCCCACTGGGCGCAGGGCCGTCAGCCGGCGAAGCCCTTGATGTAGGGCAGGAGCGCGAGCTCGCGGGCCCGCTTGATGGCCGTGCTGAGCTGGCGCTGGTGCCGGGCACAGGTGCCCGAGAGCCGGCTGGGCAGGATCTTCCCCCGCTCGGTCAGGAAGC
>DASSBA010000135.1:0-61279 GCA_035699205.1 Gemmatimonadales bacterium | reverse complement strand
CCAGCCGCTCGCGGGGTCCATGACGTGGCCCCGCACCGCCCGCCCGTAGCGCACTACCGACACCAGGTTCGAGCTGGTCGCCAGGGCCGCGTCCCTGAGCCGGGTGCGCGCGCCGGGCAGCACCGCGCCGTCCCGGTCTGGGTCGGCTACCTCCACCAGCCAGCCGGCCTCTCCCGGCGGCGCGCCGAGCGCCAGGCAGTCGCCGCTCACGTCCAGGAACGCCCGCCGGATCCCGGCACGCCGCAGCACGTGGCCCGCGCGGTCCAGCCCGTAACCCACGCCGATCCCGCCCAGGTCGAGCCGCGAGCTCGATCCGCGGAGCGCGATCCGCCTCCCGTGCAGCTCGATGCGCGCCGCCCGGACCGCTGCCTCGGCCTCGGCCAGCTCCGCGACGGTCGGCTCGGTGGTGCGGGGCGCGTGGAACCCCCAGGCCCGCATGAGCGGCTCGACGGCGGGATTGAAGGCGCCGCCGGTGGTCCGTCCGAACCGCAGGGCAGCGGCGAGCACCGAGGCGAGGTCCTGACCGACCACGAGGGCCCCGCGGCCGGCGCGCCGGTTGAGCTCGGAGAGATCGCTGGCATCGTCGAACCGGGAGAGCGCGCCTTCCACCCGCCGCAACTCGGCCAGGGCCGCCTGCGCGACTTCGTAGCCCGCCTGCTCCGAGACGGCGAAGAGCTGCAGATGCACCGGCTGGCCCATGGCCCAGGACCAGCGCTCGACGAAGACGTCGCCGCCGGCGCGCGGGATCCCGCGGGGGAGGCGCACGCCGCCCGCGCCCGCGAGGCCGACCCCCACCATCCCCAGGAAATCGCGCCGGTTCACGCGCCCTCCGCCGGGCGCGCGAGCTCGCGCAACACGAAGCAGGACTGCACGTAGAACGTGAGCGCCATGACCGCGCTCGAGAGCGACAGCAGCCAACTGAACCGTGCGTCCACGTAGCGCATCAGCCACATCGACGCGAACGAGACCAGCAGCGCGACGAACGGCTCGGCGATGAGCAGCCGCCGCCACCGCTCTCCCGGCTGTTCGCAGAGCGCGAGCGCGGCGCCGCTGAAGACGAAGATCGCCGCCATGGAGAGGAGGTGCGTATGGGTGATGGTCAGCATCTCGGCGTACGACTTGGGGAACTCCATCGGCGCGTCGCCGACCGCGGTCGAATCGGCGCCGCGGTAGTGGGTCGCGACTCCGGGCGGGGTCATCCCCGTCGTGTGGTGCACGAAGAGGAGCGAGGTGGTGTAGCCGACGAGCTGGACGATGGTGATCCAGCGGCCGAGCGCGCGGAGCGGCGACGGCGCGTGCCGCCAGGTCAGCCGGCCGGTTCCCTTCACTTGAGCTTCCCCGCCGCGTGCCAGGCGGTGAGGTCGGCCACCGCGCGGCGCACCCCGCGGGTGACCGCGTTCACGCTGATGGTGGCGCCGGAGACGTTGCGGATGTCCTTCCCCACCTGCAGCGGCGCGGCGGCGTTCTTGCCCCGGAACTGCTTGCGCCACGGCTCGTACGCCACCTCGCCGCCGCGAGGCTCGCGGTACACCAGGATGTCGATGTCGCGGAGCGCGTCGGCCGAGTCGGTGGCCACCAGGTAGGTGATGGGCTGGTCCTTGCCCTTCACGTTCCGCACCTGGGCGAACCCCAGCAGCGCGCCGTCGCGGGAAATGCGGTAGACCTGGGCCGAGTCCACGTGAACGGTGTCCACGCGGGCGCCGGCGCCATAGATGCGCTCCAGCGACTGAGCGAGCTTGGCCGGCGGAGCCGACTGGGCCGCGGCGGGAGACGAGCCCGCGGCAAGGACGAGGCTGCCGAGTGCCCCGACCGTCATCCCGAGCCTGAGTGCAGCAAAGGAGAGGGATCTGCTTCGCCGAGCCCGAGCCATTCCGGGGCAAGATCCCTCGGTCGCGCTGCTCCCTCGGGATGACAGCGCCGCGCTCGCGGCGCCCACGTCCCCCATCCCGCTAGAACTGATACCCCACCCCCAGGCTGAGCTGCTCGTCCTCGCCCACGCCGGCGCGGTTCCGGCGGAGCTGATAGTCACCCTTGAACACCACGTTGTACACCGGCTTGTAGGAGAGCCCGAACGTCGTGATCCGGCGCGCCAGCGCGTCGTCCCGCGTTACGCCCGAAGGGACTCCCGCCTGTGTGTTGTACCGCTCGTGCCGGACGAACGCATTGAGCTGCTGCGCCGATGCCGGCGCGAGCGTCCCCAGCAGATTGTAGGCGCCCTCGACGTAGCCGCCCGCGATCCGGCTGCCCACGCCGGACCCATATGCCGCATCGATCAGCTCCGCGTCGGCGATGCTCACGTTGGCGACGACGCCCCGGAACATAAAGGGGCCGACATCGTATCGCGCATCGGCCGAGACCAGGGCGACGGCGTTGTCGAAGGTCCCGGTGCCGAGCGCCGGGTCCCGGTTGGCGCTCCCGCCGTACCAGAACGAGCCGCCGAGGCGGAGGCCGGGGCGCGCCCACTCGAGCCGGCCCGTCAGGGACGGATTGGCGAAGCTCGCCTCCTTTCCCTCCTGCCGTCCGCCCCGGATGCCCGCGTCGGCCGAAAACCCGCTGGCGACCAGCCCGTTCAGGAAGTACACCCGGTAGCTGACCCCCGACGAGCCCGGCAGCGCGCCGACCAGGCCCACGCCGATGTCGCGCCAGGTGCTCGGGATGACGTCCCGGTCGAACGCCGGTCGCTCGACGCCGTTGAACGTCGGCGGCTCGTGGGTCTCGTTGATGATGCCGATCGGCGGGAGCACCAGGCCGGCCCGGATGATCGCGGCGGGCGACAGGGTGTAGTCGAGGTAGAGCTGCTCCAGCGCGACCTCTCCGCCCTCCTCGCCCCCTTCGATCTTGGTGTCCTCCACCTCGAGCTCGGAGCGGAAGGCGAGGCGCTCGCTGAAGCTGTGCGCCAGGTACAGCACGAATCGCCGGACATTCACCTCGCCGGGGGTATCCGGGCCGGTGGCATTGGTGTAATGGACTTCGCCGTAGCCGCCGATGGTGGTGTGCTCCTCGTCCTGGGCGGCGGCCTGGGTGGACGGGATGGCAGTCAGCGGGAGGAGGCAGAGACCGAAGCCGGCGAGGAGGAGGGGCGAGGGGCGCATGGAGCCTTTCGGGGAAAAGACTAGTTGAGAATCATTTTCATGGTTAACCCTACCACTTTATTCCCCATTAGCCCTGGTGTCAACCACGCCGTCCGGCCATCATTCGGCAGGTGCCTGCATCACCCCCTCGATTCTGACATCCCGCGAGGCTGCCCGATGGCCTATCTGCCTCTCCGCACGGTCGCCATGCCAGAGGCATCCGACCGATTTTTCGACGCCTGGCTCGAACAGGTGGAGGCCAGCCTGGCGGCCCCCGACGCGGACTGGAACCGCCTCACCCGGGACCTCCTGTTCGAGATCTGGTACCCGGGCCTCGGCGACTACGACGCGCTGGTCGACGATCCCGCGACGCCGGGCGGCACCCGCGCCGCCCTCCTCAGCCTGGACCCGCGGAACGTCACGCTGGAGCCCGAGTACTACGCGGATGTCGATCAGGACCGGTATGCCCGGCTCAAGCCCCTCCACTGGCTGTGGCAGAGCTTCGATCGTTCGCCGCTCGGCGGCGGGAACGTCCATCTCGGCGTCCGCTTCCGGCGCATCCTGGCCCACCACCTGTTCGCGCGCTGCGGCCGGAACTTCAAGGCGTTCCAGTTCGTGGAATTCTCCTACGGCTACAACCTGGAGGTGGGGGACGACTGCGTCGTCCACCGGCACGTGCTGCTCGACGACCGTGGCGGGATCACCCTGGGCGACCGGGTGAGCATCTCCGACTATGCGAACGTCTACAGCCACACCCACAGCATCGTGGACCAGAAGGACGTCACCAACGCCCGGACCGTGCTCGAGGACGACGTCCGGATCACCTATCACGCGACCGTGCTGGCGGGCGTTCACGTGGGACGGAACGCGATGGTCGGCGCCGTGGCGGTGGCCACCAAGAATGTCCGGCCGTATCACGTGAACGTCGGCATCCCGGCCAAATCGATCCGGGTAAAGCCCGACGCGCCTCCGGAGGCGTACGTGACCGAGCGCGTGGTCCAGCACCACCCGAAGGAGCGCTGACCTGATCCGGCCGCGCGAGCGCTGGTACACCTCGCCCTCGGCCCTCGTGGCGTGGGCGCTCCTGGCGAGCGCCCTGCTCGGCGCCCTGCTCGGCGGGATGCCGGGGCTGGTCACCATCGCGCTGGGCATCGCGGCGGCGCTGATCCTGCTGCTGGCGGTCTGGCGCCGGGAGTGGGAGGTGCCGCTCCACGCCGGCGCGGCGACGCTGCTCGGCGGCGTGGCCTGGCTGGCGAACGACCGCATCTGGTGGCTCGCGGTGCTGGCCGTCGTGAATATCTCGGGGAGCTTCTGGGTCGCGATCACCCGCGGCCGGCGGCGGTTGCGCGAGTCGGAGGCCAAGGGCGAGCAACTGGCCAGCCAGCTCGACCGGCGCATCAGCGAGCTCTTCTCGCTGCAGGAGCTGAGCTACGTCCTCTCGGAATCGATCCAGCTCGACCGCATCGTGGACCAGGTCGTCAAGTACGCCGGGCGCTTCCTGCAGGCCGACGGCGCCATGGTGGTACTGGCCAACGACGAGCACGGCCGGACGCTGCGGGTGGCGGGCGCGTCGGGCACGCTCGAGCCGCTCCTCGGGCAGGTCACCGAGGACACCGAGACCGCGCTGGTCCGCTTCGCCATGCAACGCGAGCGGATCGAGGTCGTGCAGGGCGTCTCGACCCCCTCGGTGAACCTCATCGGCGGCCTCACCGTCCGCTCGGCGGCCGTGGCGCCCCTGCGGTCGCAAGGGGTGACCATGGGGGCGCTGGCCGTCGCCGACCGGCAGGGCGGCCCGTTCACCACGGAAGACCTCTGGCTGCTCTCGACCGTGGCCACCAATGCCTCGGTGGTGCTGGCCAACAGCCGGCTGTACGAAATGGTGCGGCGGAGCAAGGAGGAGTGGGAGACGACGTTCAACGCGTTGGCGGAGGGGATCGCGGTGGTAGGCCCGGGCGACGCCGTGCTCCGCGCCAACCGGGCGCTCGCCGCGCTGGCGGAGATGCCCGAAGCCGAACTGGTCGGGCGCCGCCTGGGCGAGATGCTGGCCGGAACCGCCGAGGCGGTGGACGAGCTGATCGAGGCCGCCCATCGCGGCGAGCGGACGGCGCCGCTCGTGGTCCGTCTCGAGCGGAGCGGCCGGGTCCTCCGGCTCACCGCCGCGCCGCTGGCCGGGCGCGCCGGTCCGGGTCCGGTGGTCATGCTGGTGGAGGACGTGACGGAGCAGCGGACCATGGAGGCCCAGCTCATCCAGAACGACAAGATGGCGTCGATCGGCCAGCTCGTCTCCGGCGTCGCGCACGAGCTGAACAATCCGCTCACCTCCATCGCCGGGCTCACCGAGCTGCTGCTCGAGCGCGACCCGCACCAGGAGTTTCCGCGCGACCACCTGCGCGTCATCCACGACCAGGCGGAGCGCGCGGGGCGGATCGTCCGGAACCTGCTGACGTTCGCCCGCAAGGGGGTGCCGGAGAAGGCACCCGTGGACCTGAACGACGTGGCGGCGCGCACCTCGCTGCTCATCGTCTACGAGCTGCAGCTGCACGGCATCGAGCTCGAGTCGGCGCTGCACCCCGAGCCGGTGGTGGTGCTCGGCGATCGCTACGAGCTCCAGCAGGTGCTGCTCAACCTGGTGACCAACGCCGTGCAGGCGGTGAGCGCCCTGCCGCCCGGCCGGGCGCGCCGAATCACCATCGCCACCGCGCGTCCGGACGGCGAGGCGGTGCTCACCGTGCGCGACACGGGCCCCGGCGTGCCGCCGCAGCATGCGTCGTCCCTGTTCACGCCGTTCTTCACGACCAAGGCTCCGGGCCAGGGGACCGGCCTGGGGCTCTCGCTGAGCTACGGCCTGATCCAGTCCCATGGCGGCGTGCTGAGCTACGAGCCTCCGGCGGAGGGCGGCGCGGAGTTCCGGATCGTGCTGCCGGTGCACGACGCGCCGGTCCTGGCGCTCGAGACGGCTTCCGCGGCGGCACCGGCGCGGGAGCGCCGGGCAGGCCGCGTCCTGGTGGTGGACGCCGATCCCGGCGTGCACCGACTGGTGCACGCGCTGCTGTCGCCCGACGGGATCGAGGTGGAGGCGGTGCGGACGGGAGAGCAGGCACTGCGGCTGGCGGCGGACCGCGAGTTCGATCTCGTCATCGCGGACGCGGGGACCACGGCCGGGGCGTCGGAGCTGTTCGTGCACGCGCTGGCGGCGGCCCTGCCGGCCGCGGTGGACCGGCTCGTGCTCACCTACGCCGGCGAGGCCGAGCCGCCCGACCCGCTGCCGGGCCGTCCCGTGCTGCGCGCGTGCAAGCCGCTCAACCTGCGCGACCTCCACGGCCTCGTGTCGCGGGTCCTCGCTAGTAGCCCGCCGCGCTCGCCGGCTTCCAGGGCAGCAGGCTGATGCGCCCGCGCACCCGCGCGGCGGCGCGCCGGGCGTCCGGCGTCGCCCAGTAGTTGCCGCCGGCCGTGAGGTCCGGCGCGTCGATGAACCAGCCGGCGGCCCGGAGGAAGACGTTGCCGGACACCTCCGTCCCGTGCCCGGCGCCGTCCACCACGAGTCCGTCACCCACCCCGTCGAAGACGTTTCCGCGCACACGGCTGTCGACGACGCCGCGCAGGACCACGCCGCGCTCCACGCCGTTCAGCATGTTGTCGTCGATCCGGAACCCCCGGCCCGGCGCCACGCCGCTGTCGGCGCTCGTGATCCGGATACCGACCGGCGCGCCCAGCAGCACGTTGGCCTCGACTCCCGTGTCGCCGCCGTGCACGACCTCGATCCCCGCGCGGCTGGCACCGATCACGGTGTTGCCGCGGACGGTGCCGCCGGCGAGCCGGATCAGCTCGAAGCCGGTGGCGGCGCTGTCGGCGCGGTTCTCGAGGAAGGTCACACCCCAGGTGGCGTGCGCGGCGAAGCCGGCGCCGGACGCGAAGGATGCGTCGTTCCGGTAGACGAGATTCCTCACGGAGGGGCGGCGAAGCGGGCGCGCGCCGGTGATCAGCACGCCGGTGCTCGAGCCGGTCAGATCGTTCTCCGCGATGACGTTGGAGTCGCTCCCCTCGCGCACGAGGACCGCCGCGGCGGCGCAGTCGGACCCCGGCGCGGGGCACCGCCGCGTGCGCGCGGCATGGTTTCGCAGGATGGTGTTGTGGCTGGACCGGAAGAGGTGGATGGCCCAGCCGCTGTTGTCGGAGACGTCGTTGTCGGCCACGTACGTGGCGCTCGCGTCCACCAGGCCGATCCCGTTCTGCCCATCGTGCGCGATGATTCCGGTGACGCTGGCCCCCGTCGTCCCGCGGATCAGGATACCGCCGCCGTATTGCTCGAAGACCTCCGGGTGCGCGGGGTCGAGCCGGTCGGTCGTGTCGGTGCGCTCGGCCGTGGAGCGGAGCGCCTGGTGCCGGCTGCCGGAGACGTCGATCCCGCCGAGCCGGTGGTTGCGGCCGCCCTCGATCCGGACCCCGTAGCGGTATCCGCGCACGGTCCCGCCGAGCACGGTGACGGCGTCCACGCCGCGGCTCGTCACGCCGGCGCCGGTGTAGCGCGCCGGCACCGAATCGCCGCTCTCGATGGTCACGCCGGTCAGGTCGATCCGCGTGCCGGAGGCCGCCGCGACGAGCACCCCGCGCTCGTCCGGGTCGGGGATCCGGTAGGTCCCGGGACAGACGCGCACGTCGCCCTGCACCTGGGTGCCCGCGCGCGTCAGCCGTACGCAGGGCGCCCCGGCGCTGGCCGCGACAGCCCCGCGCGCGAGCGGCAGCACCGCCGCCGCGGCGACGAGCCAGACCGTCCGGCCGCCGTTCATGGACGCACCGGATAGCCCCGCTCGCGGAGATACGCGCGTGCCTCGGGGAGGGTGGAGCCCTGGAAGTGGAAGATCGTGGCGGCCAGCACCCCGTGCGCGCCCGCCTCGAGCGCCTCGGCGAGGTGCTCGAGCCGGCCCGCGCCGCCGGAAGCGATCACGGGAATCGACACCGCCGAGGCCGCGGCCGCCACGAGCGGCAGGTCGTAGCCCTCCCCGGTCCCGTCGCGGTCCATCGATGTGAGCAGGATCTCGCCGGCGCCGAGCGCCTCGAGGCGCCGGATCCAGTCGATCGCCTCGAGGGGTGTCTGCTCGCGCCCGCCGTTCACCATCACCGCCAGCCTCGCCCCGGTCCGCCGCACGTCCACCGCCGCGACGATGCACTGGCTCCCGAAGCTCTCCGCCAGGCGGGAGACGAGTGACGGATCGCGAACGGCCGCCGTGTTCACGCTGACCTTGTCCGCCCCGGCACGCAGGGCCGCGCCGGCGTCGGCCGCGGCGCGGATGCCGCCCCCGACGGTGAACGGGATGAAGATCGACTCGGCGACGCGCGCCACCATCTCGAGCGTGGTCTGCCGCGCCTCATGGCTGGCGGAAATGTCCAGGAAGACCAGCTCGTCGGCGCCCTCGGCGTCATAGCGCGACGCCTGCTCGACCGGATCGCCGGCGTCGCGCAGGGACTCGAAGTGGACCCCCTTCACGACGCGGCCGGCCTCGACGTCCAGGCAGGGGATGATGCGCCGGGCTAGCATACGCGGAGCACGTCTTCGACCGGGCCGGCGTCGCCTCGGCCGAGCAGGGCGACCACGTCGTCGAGGGCGCGGACCTCGCGCGGCCAGGCGAAGCGCCGCCGGGCCTCCGCCGGGCGGAGCCACTCGAACCGGTCATGCTCGATACCGGTGCAGACCCCGGCGTCGGCGGCGACGAACGCCGCGAACACCGCCACCAGCGCCACCTCGTCGATCCCGTGCTGATAGAAGGCCTCCACCCGGCTCAGGTTGTAGAGCCGCTCGAGTGGGAGCCCGGTCTCCTCCTGCAGCTCGCGCCGCGCCGCATCGGCGGGGGTCTCACCCGGCTCGATGTGACCGTGTACCGTCTCCCACGAGCCGGGACACCGGCCGCCGACCGCGCGGCGGAGCACCAGGCACTCGAGGGCGGTCCCGCTGCCGCGCAGCACGTAGAGGTCCACCAGCGAGACGGCGATCGAGGTCACGGTCGCCACCGCGCGAACGCGCCGAGCAGCTCGATGCCCGCGCGCTGCGACTTCTCGGGATGGAATTGCGCGCCGATCACGTTGTCGCGGCCCACGAGCGTCGGGAACGCCTCCTCGTACGTCCCGGTGCCCAGCACCTGCTCCTCGGGCAGCCCCGCGGGATGATAGCTGTGCACGTGGTAGAAGTATCGGGGCTCGCCGCGAAACACCTCGCGCAGCATCTCGTGCCGGCCGCCGGCCTCCGTGAGGTCCACCCGGGCCCAGCCGACGTGCGGCACCGGCAGCCGGGTGTCGAACCGGCGCACCTCGCCCGGCAGCAGCCCGAGCCCCCGCGCCTCGGGCGCCTCGGCGCTGCCGGCGAAGCAGAGCTGGAGCCCGAGGCAGATCCCCATCACCGGGATTCCGCGCGCCGCGGCGTCCCGCACGGCGGCGCCGAGGCCGGTCGCCTCCAGCGTGCGCGAGCCCTGGCCGAAGTGACCGACGCCCGGCACCAGCACACGGCCCGCGCGGCGAACCTCGTCGGGATCGGTCGTGAGCGTCGCCGCGTGCCCCGCCGCGGCGAGGGCGCGAACCACGCTCCTGAGATTGTTCACACCGTAGTCTACGACCACGATCACAGGGCGCCCTTGGTCGAAGGGACCCCGGTCACGCGAGGATCGAGCGACGTGGCGCCATCGAGCGCCCGGGCGAACGCCTTGAACGCGGCCTCGACGATGTGGTGGGGGTTGTCGCCGCGGATCAGGTCCATGTGGACGGTGAGCCCCGCGTTGAGCACGAGCGCCCGGAAGAACTCCGGCGTGAGGAACACGTCGAAGTCGCCCAGCATCTGCCACTTGGCGATCTCGATGTCGTACGCGAGG
This sequence comes from Gemmatimonadales bacterium, assembly GCA_035699205.1. Classification (GTDB taxonomy): domain Bacteria; phylum Gemmatimonadota; class Gemmatimonadetes; order Gemmatimonadales; family GWC2-71-9; genus CAVVWJ01. Next base: position 51,351 of record DASSBA010000135.1, on the reverse strand, counting down.
TAGGGCCGGCCCGAGACGTCCACCACCGCCCGCACCAGCGCCTCGTCGAGCGGGACGAGCGCGTCCGCGTAGCGCCGGATTCCCGCCCGGTCACCCAGCGCGCGCTCGAGCGCGACACCGAGGGCGATTCCGGTGTCCTCGACGGTATGGTGCCCGTCCACGTGCAGGTCGCCCCGGGCCTCGACCACCAGGTCGAGCAGCGCGTGCCGGGCCAGCGCCTCGAGCATGTGATCGAGGAAGCCGATCCCGGTGTGCACCGACGCCTCACCGCGGCCGTCGAGATTCACGCGGACGTGGAGGTCGGTTTCCCTGGTGGTGCGGCGGATTTCGCCAGTGCGGGACATGGGGGAGTCGGAGTCGTGAGTCGTGAGTCGTGAGTCGTGAGTCGTGAGTCGTCAGTCTCGCTACCGCTCACCGCTTACCTCTTACCTCTTACCGCTAAAATCTTCCCCAGCCCCTCCACCACCGCCTCCATGTCCTCCTCGGTCCCGATCGAGATCCTGAGGCACTGCGCCAGCTCCGCCGAGCCCGAGACGTCGCGCACGAGGATCCCGTGCTCGGCGAGCAGCCGCCGGAACACCTCGGCTGCAGGCACCTGCTCGCAGCGGATCAGCACGAAGTTGGCTGCGGTCGGGTACACGGTGATCCCGGGGAGCGCCGCCAGTCGCGGGACGAACCGGTCCCGGATGGTGACGATGCGGCGCGCCCGGGCGTCGAGTGCCGGTCCGTGCCGGAGCGCCGCGGACGCCGCGGCCAGCGTGATCACATTGACGTTGTAGGGCAGCTTGCCCTTCGCGATCTCCCGAGCCACCACCGGATGCGCCAGAGCGAACCCGAACCGCAGTCCCGCCAGACCGAGCGCCTTGGAGAAGGTGCGCAGCACCACCAGCCGGCTGTGCCGGGCCAGGAGCGGCAGCGCCGTCGGCCCGCCGAACTCCTGGTAGGCCTCGTCGCACACCACCAGCGCACCGGTCTCCTCCAGCAGCCGCTCGACCGCTCCCTCGGGCAGCACCGAGCCGGTCGGATTGTTGGGCGAGTTGACCACCACCACCCGGGCCCGCTCGCGCACGGCCGCCTCGATCAGCGCGTCCACGTCGTAGGTGAAATCGGGACCCAGTGGCACGGGCCGGTACCGGGCGCCCTGCACCCCGGCGAGGAGCCGGTAGAGCGAGAAGGTCGGCGTGGGGGCGACCATCACCTCGCCGGCAGCGAGGGTCACGGCCAGCGTGGCCTGGATCAGCTCGTTGGAGCCGTTGCCCACGAGCACGCCGTCGGCCACCCAGCCGTAGCGGTTGGCCAGCGCCGCGAGCAGCTCGGGTGGCGCGAACTCGGGATAGCGCTGCCACGGGGCCGCCGCCGCCGCCGCGAGCACTTCCTGCTTGAGCTCCGGCGGCGCGTCCCATGGATTTTCGTTCTGGTTGAGCTTCCGCGGGGCGGCGGGCGCGCTCAGCGTGTACGCCGTCTGCGCGCGCACGCCCGGCTTGACCAGCGCCAGCCCCTCGGCGCCGTCCGGACCGCTCAAGCGCGATGGCGGCCGAGGACCGCCTCGAGTCGGGCGGAGAGGGCGCGTGCACGGAACGGCTTGGTGATGAAATCGTCGGCGCCCAGCTCGAAGACCCGGACTTCGTTGTCCTCGTCGCCCTTGGCCGTCAGCACCATGACGGGAATCGCGCGGGTGGCCGGGCGGGACCGGAGCTGCTGGAGAACGCTGTACCCGTCGAGACCCGGCAGGTTGAGGTCGAGCACGATGATATCGGGCGCATGGCGGTCCACCTCATCGAGCGCCTGGACCCCGTCCCGCGCCTCGGATACGCGATACCCCTCGCGCTCCAGCAGGTCTTTCATGACCCGGCGGAGCTGATCTTCGTCCTCGACCAGCAGCACCTTGGCACCGCGGCCGCGGCCGTCCTTGGCGCCGTCGGCGCCATCGGCCTCGTCCACCAGCTCCAGGTCGCTCAGGTCGAACGCGAGCGGCGTGGACGGAGCCGGTGCGGCGCGCGGTGCCGCGGCGGGTGCGGCCGGCGCCGCTCCGCTGGGCGCCTGCTGCCGCTCCGTTCGCGGAGCCGGGCCCCCCGCCTGAGCCCGGGGCATCTGTTCCAGCGGTACGTCGGTGACCCGGAGCAACTCGTCGAGGGTGGACTCGCCGGCGAGCACGTGCCGGAGTCCGCTGTCCCACAGGGACCGCATGCCGCTGGCGCGCGCCAGCTCGGCGATCCGATCGGCTGTGGCTCCCTGCCCGATCTGGCGCTCGATCTCCGAGTTCATCGCCAGCACCTCCATGATGCTGAAGCGGCCCCGGTATCCCGTCTGGGCGCAGTCGGCGCATCCGACCGCCCGGAAGAGCGCCGTCCCCGGCGGGATGAACCGCGCCACCCGCTCGGGCACCGGCTCGCCGCTCGGCTCCCGGCAGGTCCGGCACAGCCGTCGCATGAGCCGCTGCGCGACCACGCCGCGAAGCGCGGAGGCGATCTTGTACGCCTCCATCCCCATGTCCACCAGTCGGGTGACCGCGTTGGCGGCGTCGTTCGTGTGCAGCGTGGAGAGCACCAGGTGGCCGGTCAGCGACGCCTGCAGCGCGATCTGCGCGGTCTCCTGGTCGCGGATCTCGCCGATGAGCACGACATCCGGGTCCTGCCGCAGGATCGACCGCAACGCCGACGCGAAGGTGAGCCCCGCCTTCTCGTGTACCTGCACCTGGACGATGTTCTCGCCCAGCCGGTACTCGACCGGATCCTCCACCGTGACGATGTTGACGCCTTCGCTCTGGATCAACCGGATGGCGGAGTAGAGCGTGGTCGTTTTGCCGGACCCGGTGGGGCCGGTGACGAGGAGGATGCCCTCCTTGGCGGTGAGCAGCTTGCGCACGGCCTCCTGCTCGTCGGAGTGCATGCCCAGCGCCTCGAGACTCAGCACCGTGGCGCGCTGGCTCAGGATCCGGATCACCACCTTTTCGCCGAGCGACGCGGGCAGGGTGGAGACCCGGAGGTCCACCGCCTCGCCGTTCACCGAGACCCGCGCGCGGCCGTCCTGGGGCCGGAGCCGGTCGGCGATGTCGAGCCCCGACATGATCTTGATACGCGAGATCAGGGGCAGCCCCGCATTGCGGGGAATCTTCATGACCTGGCGAAGCACGCCGTCGATGCGGTAGCGCACCACGACCCCGCCCTCGATCGGCTCCACGTGAATGTCGCTCGCGCGGCTGGTCACGCCGTCGGCGAGCATGACGTCCACGAGACGGATGATCGGGCGCTGGCTCGCCTCTTCGGCGCTGGCCGCGGCGTCGTCATCGTACTGCTCGAGCTCCTTCACCTCGAAGTCGCCGCCGATCCCCTCGAGCAGCCGGTTGACGACGTCGTCGTTGCGGTACAGGTCGTCGAGCCGGTTCCGGAGCGTGGCGGGGGACGCCAGCAGCATGCGTACCTCCCGACCGGTGGCGAACGCCAGCATCTTCTCCGCGTCGATGTCGAACGGGTTGGCGGTGGCTATCTCGAGGTAGGAATCCGTCTGCCCTACCGGCACGACGTTGAACCGCCGCGCCACCTGTTCGGGAATTGCCTGGGCGAGCTTCGGGTCGAGGCGCGAGAGTTCCGCGATCGGGATCCGGAACCGCGTCGAAAGCGCCGACAGTACCTGCGGGTCGGTGATCAGCCTGCGCTGGACCAGGGTCTCCCAGAGCGATGCCGGGGCGGACGCCTGCTCCGCGCGGACACCCGCGACGGTCCCATCGGGCAGCAGCGGCTCGATGGTGTTGACCAACCATTCATCGGTGAACTGCATGACTCGCTCTGGCTGGGGTAACCTGGGGTCAGATCGAAGATAAGACCCCTACAACAGCCCCCACCAGTCCCGATTCACGTCCACGGTGACGCCGAAATCGCCGTCCCGAAGGCCCACGCCGGCCTCGACCCGGATAAGCCGCATGAACCACTCGAGCGCGAGGCCTGCGACGGGCCGCACTCCGTCGCTGCTTCGCCATGGAAGCCGCTCGATCGGCCGGCCGGCCGCGCCCGCGGCCACGAACGGCGCCACCACCATGGTCCGCCCTGTCGTTGCGAACGATCCCAGGCGAATCGCGGGTACCGGCAGCTCGAAGCGCCATTCCACCTGCCCCAGCGCCACTTCCCGGCCGCCGTAGGCGCGGAACGGCTGGCCCACGAGCGTCCCGCGGCCGCCGATGGCGAAGCTGCGATGGGGCGGCAGGCCGCCGCTGCCGGCGCCGAGATAGGCTCGCGCGACCAGGTCGTGGCCGGCGAGCGTGCTGAGCCAGCGGCCCTCGGCCGTGACCCGGGCGTAGTCGCTGGGGCCCTCCCCGCCCTCCAGGATCAGCCGCCCCTGCAGGTCCTGCCGCACCGCCATCCCGCCGCTCGCCCGTTCCAGCTCGAGGCGCGCCACCCGGTACGTGCCCGAGCCGAGCGCCGGATTGGGACGGTAGCTCCCGGTGGCGGGTGTCGCGCGCACGCCGACGGAGCGGCTTTCCTCCAGCCCGGCCGACAGGGCGACCGTCGTCCGGCCGCTCAGCCGGTGGCGCATGCCCGCCGTGGCGCTGCGAAGCAGCACGTAGTCGCCGTAATCGGTCCCGGACTCCTGGGCCAGGAGCGAGTTCAACACGGGGGAGACCACCGGCAGGTCGCTGAAATCCCGGACCCGCTGTGCCGCCGAGAGGCTGAGCTCGGTGCCTCCCAGCCCCGCCGTCACTCGCGCCTCGCCGGTCACGCGGTGGTCCGACGTCCCGTAGGCCAGCGACGGACGCAACTGCACCCGGCTGCCGCCGATGCCCACCACGCCGCCGAAACCGAGCGTGAGTCCCTGCACCCGGTTCACGTGCACCAGGTCGCTCACCGATCCCGCGGCCAGCCGGCGCGACGGGAGGCCGCTCAGCGCCCGGGCACCCGCGATCCGCTCCACCTCCACCCTGAGGGCATCCATGTCCTGCCGGTTGACGGGAGCCGCCACCCCGGCGACGGCCTCGTCGAGTGGCGCTTGCCAGGTGGAATCGCCCGGCTGCGGGTGGGTCAACCCGGCGATCGCTGGCCCGGTGAACAGCCGCCCGGGGAGCGGAACGTTGAAATCATAGCCCTCGATCTCCCAGCGTCCGCGGATGATGCCGCGGGCCGGAAAGTCGAGCCATCGGGTGCGCCGGCGGATCTCCACCTCCTGGCGGTACGGCAGCCAGTAGCGCTGCTCGAACAGCGCGTTTTCCAGCACGATGCTGATGTCCTCGAGCTGCCGGTCGAGATACGCGGCGGGGGTGAAGCTGAAGCGGAACCGGACGAGCTGCGCGGTGGCGGCGTCCAGGTACAGCGTCCCGACGACCAGCGGCCGCGCGAACGATCGCGGGCGCACCTGCACCTGGCGCACGACCGTCTCGCCCGCCGCCGTCCGGATCGCGAGCGAGTCGCCCAGCGCGTAGTCGTACGCCGCGAGCCCGGCCGGCGAGAGCGGGTGCGGCACGTCCCGCACCTCGTCGCCCTCGCCGATCCGGATGACGTCGCCGAAGTTGTTGGTGACGATGCCGAGGTGGTCGCGGTGGTAGTTGATGTCGGTGGGAAGGAACGCGCCGTCGCGCCAGCCGAGAATGACCTGCTTGCTCCGGTCAGGGGCCTGCCAATACACTTCCACCCGCAACTCGTCGGCCTTGACCAGCCGCGGCGGCTCGGTCAGCCCTTGGCCCACCTGCGCCAGGAAGAAGACGAACCCGTGCGCCCGGCTCCGATAGCTCGTGAGCGAGCCGGCGGCCTGCGCCTCGAGCCGCCGCCCGGTCGCGCGGCGCACCAGATCCAGCGCCGCGGGCGCGTTCCAGCTCTGCGCGGCGAGCGGGGACACGTGGGTGAGGAGAAGCACGAACGCCGCACGCGCCGCACTACGCACTGCGCACCTCTCATGCTGGCAGGGGGTCGATGTCGGGAATATCCCGGGGGCGCTGGAGCCGGGCAAGCTGGCTCTGCCTGGCGGCCGCCTGCGGCGGGCGCGCGGGCAGCGGTGCCACGGCGGTGGGGCCCGCCGCGGTCCGCGTCGTCCAGTTGTCCACCGCCATCGTGCTCGAGACGGCGGGGCCGCCGCCGTCCGACACCTCGGTGACGTTCACCACGGGCCGGCCGCGCACCATCGTGCTCCGCCACGGCCCGCCGGAGGACGTCGTCTTCGCCGAGCTCACGTTCCCCGCCCACGCCTTCCGCGCCGACAGCGGACGTGAGGTCCGGGTGGACGTACGGCCGCGGCCGGGCGTCTACGGCCTGGACCTGGCCACGAGCCTGCCGCTGGGCGACGGCGCGGCCGTCACCTTCAAGTACGCGCGCTACTTCTCCGCGCCGGCCCGCGCGCGCGCCGCCTACGGCAGCGACGTGATGTATGAGCGGGCGCTGTCGGTCGGCGAGCTGCTTCCCGACGGCTCCCAGCTCGCGCTGCTTCCCTCGACCCGTCCCGCGGCCGACAATCTTCGGTCCGCGCTCCCGGCCCCCGGCACCTATCTCGTGGCCGCCGCGCCATGACTGCCACCTTCAACGCCTTCGCGGCGCGCGCGCGACAGGGCGGTGCGATGGTGCCGGTGACCCGCCAGGTGGTTCTCGACGGAGACACCCCCGTCTCGGCCTTCGCCAAGCTCCACCGGGGGCCCTACGGCTTCCTGCTGGAGTCGCTCGAGGGCGGGGAGCGATGGGCGCGCTACACCTTCCTCTCGACCGACCCGCGCGAGGTCTTCCGCTACCGCGGCCGCCGGTGCGAGCGGTGGACCTCGAGCGGCGGCTGGCGCACCGTCGAGACCGACGTCCCGCCGCTCGAGCACCTGGGGCGGCTCCTGCGGCGGCACCCGCCGGTGGACGTGCCGGGGCTTCCGCGGTTCACCGGCGGCGCGGTCGGATACCTGGGCTACGACGTCGTGCGCACCCTCGAGGCCCTGCCCGACGCGCCACCGGATGACCGCGACCTGCCCGACGCCGTCATGATGGTGACCGATACCCTGCTGGTGCTCGACAACCTCTTTAACCGCGCCACGGTCATCGCCAACGTCGAGGTGGCGCCCGACGCGGACGACGGGGAGCTGCGCCGCCTCTATGCCGCGGCCGAGGCGCGCATCGACGAATGGATTGGACGGCTGGGGGCTGGCGGGACCATCCGGCCACTCGCGGTGGACGCCATGGCCGCGCTCCCCGCCACGACCTCGCCCTACTCCGACGCCCGGTTCCAGGACGACGTACGCCGGATCAAGGAGTACATCGCCGCGGGCGACACCTTCCAGACGGTGCTCTCCCGGCGGCTGGAGACCGCCGCGCCCGACTCGTTCCTCACCTACCGCTACCTGCGGGCACTGAATCCCGCGCCGTACCTGTACTACCTCCACTGCGACGACATCCATGTGATCGGGAGCTCGCCCGAGATCCTGATCCGGGTCGAAGACGGCGAGGTGACCCTCCGCCCCATCGCCGGTACGCGCCCGCGCGGCGCCACGCCGGACGAGGACGCGGCGCTGGCCGAGGAGCTGGTGGCGGACCCGAAGGAGCGCGCCGAGCACCTCATGCTGGTGGACCTCGGCCGGAACGACGTCGGACGGGTGGCGGAGTTCGGCTCGGTGCGGCTCACCGCCTTCATGGCGATCGAGCGCTACTCCCACGTGATGCACCTCGTGAGCGAGGTCCGGGGGCGGCTGCGCCCCGAGCTCGACGCGGTGGCGGCGCTCGCCGCGTCATTCCCGGCCGGCACCGTCTCCGGGGCGCCCAAGGTGCGCGCCATGCAGATCATCGACGAGCTCGAGCCGGTGCGCCGCGGGCCCTACGCCGGCGCCGTCGGGTACATCGGCTGGGGCGCGCGGACCATGGACACGGCGATCGCCATCCGCACCTGCGTCATGCGCGGCGGCCGCGCCTGGATCCAGGCCGGCGCCGGCATCGTCGCCGACTCCGATCCCGCCGCCGAGTGGCGGGAGACCGAGGCGAAGGCGAGAGCGGTGCTGCTGGCGCTGGCGCTGGCGGGGGGGGCGGAACGACGGAAGGACGGAAAGCCGGAAAGGGCATAGTGAGCCGTTGCGGTCCGCACCTTTGCGGCTTTCCGTCCTTCCGTCGTTCCGCCCTATATTGCATCCATGCCCGCTTACCGCCTCGTCTCCCAGTCCGGCGACCAGAGCTTCGAGCTCCCGGAGGGCCGGAGCCTGATCGTGGGCCGGGGGATAAGCAGCGATATCGCCATCTACGACCCGACGATCTCGCGTCGGCACGCGGAGCTGACCGTCGGGGCGGACGGGGTCCAGGTCAAGGATCTCGGCAGCTCCAACGGCACCTGCATCAACGGCAGCCGCATCGAGTCCGGCCGGCTGGCGCTCGACGACTCGATCACCTTCGGCCAGGTGGTCTTCCGCCTGGTCGGTCCCGCCGGGCCCATGGCGGTCCCGGTGCTCCAGCGGCCCGCGATCGCGGCCGAAGCGGGCTCGCCGGGCGGGCAGATCGTCCGGGAGCTCGTGGTGAGCGGCGGCCTGCCGGCGGGGATCACCAGCCGGGACGGTCCGGCGGCCGGACAGCTCCGCGTCAGCGCCACCACGGGCGAAGCGCGGCAGGCACTCAAGCTCCAGATGCTGCTCGAGGTCTCCCAGAAGCTCTCGGCCGAGCTCGATCTCGACCGGCTCCTCCGCGCGGTCGTGGACACCACGTTCGACATCATGAGCGTGGACCGGGTCACGATCGTGCTGGCCAACGAGGAGAGTGGCGAGCTGGTGCCGACCATCTCCCGGAGCCGCGTCGGCGACGCGCAGCCGGTGCAGGTGCCGCGCTCCATCGCGGACAAGGTCATGCAGGAGCGGGTCGCCGTCGTGTCGCAGAACGCGCCGGCGGACGCCCGGTTCAAGGGCCAATCGATCCGGATGCAGAGCGTCCGAAGCGCGATGTGCTCCCCGCTCATGGCCTCGTCCGACCGGGTGCTCGGTCTGCTCTACGTGGACAACCTGACGGCCACCAACACGTTTACGGACGAGGACCTGCAGTTCCTGGTGGCGTTCAGCGGCCTCGCCGCGATCGGGATCAAGAACTCCCGCTACGCCGAGCAGATCCGCCGCGAAGCCACTGTCCGGTCCAACTTCGAGCGCTACTTCGCACCCAACGTCGCCGCCGACATCGCCCAGCAGGACGCGGCCATCCGCCAGGGGGGCGAGCGGCGGGCCACGACCGTGCTCTTCAGCGACATCCGCGGCTTCACCGCCATCGCGGAATCGATGGGGCCGGACGCGATCGCCCGGTTTCTGAGCGAGTACTTCACCGAGATGGTGGAAGTGATCTTCGAGCACGGCGGCACCCTCGACAAGTTCATCGGCGACGCGATCATGGCGCTCTGGGGCGCGCCCATCGCCCATGCCGACGACGCCGACCGGGCGCTCCGCGCGGCGGTCGCCATGCAACGGGCGATCGCGCGGCTCAACGAGCGCTGGGTGAGCCAGGGCCGCCCGGAGATCGGCGTCGGGATCGGCATCAACCACGGCGAGGTGTTCGCCGGCAACATCGGGAGCCACCGCCGGCTGGAGTACACCGTGATCGGCGACGCCGTCAACGTGGCGGCCCGGCTGTGCGCGGAGGCGGGGCCCGGGGAAATCCTGGTGACCGAATCGGTCCTGCGGATGGCGCGGGATCAGGTGGCCTGCGAGTACCTGCCGGAGATGGCGCTCAAGGGCAAGGCGCAGATGGTGCAGGTGTACCGCGTGGGGGGCGTGCAGCCTCAGCTCACCTCCGTGACCGCCGCGGTGCCGGCGCGGGCCTCGAAACGGTAGCCGTGCCCGGCGCGCTCGAGCAGCTCGAGTACCAGCCGGATCGGCAGACCCATCACGCTGAAGAAGTCCCCCTCGATCCGCTCCACCAGCGCCGCCCCGTATCCTTGAATCCCGTACGCCCCCGCCTTGTCCATCGGCTCGCCGGTGGCCACGTAGGCTTCCAGCAGCTCATCGGACAGCCGGCGGAACACCACGCTGGTGACGTCCGTCGCCTGATCGACCACCTCGCCCGCCACCAGCGCCACCGACGTCACCACCTGGTGGGTGCGGCCCTGGAGCTTGCGCAGCATGCGGAGCGCATCGGCGGGGTCACCGGGCTTCTCGAGTACTTCGTCCCGGAGGACGACCGTGGTGTCCGCCCCGAGCACGAGGTCGCCCGGTACGCTCAGCGCCTTCTCGCGCGCCAGCCGCTCCACGTAATCCACCGGGGTCTCGGCCGGCCGGCGCATTTCGGGGATGTTCGACGGCACCACCCGCACCGGGATGCCCAGCATCTCGAGCAGTTGCCGCCGGCGGGGGGAGCCGGACGCGAGCGTCAGGATCTCTCCGCTCATACGCGCTCCAGAATGAGGGTCACGGGTCCGTCGTTGTGAATCTCGACCTGCATGTCGGCTCCGAACTCGCCGGTGGCCACCTCGAGCCCGCGGCTCCGGAGGGCGGCGACGAAGCGCTCGTAGAGGGGAATGGCGGTTTCGGGACGGGCCGCGTCGATGAACGAGGGGCGGCGTCCCCTGGCCGTATCGCCGTACAGCGTGAACTGGCTGATCACCAGCAACCCGCCCTGCACCTCCGCGAGCCCGAGGTTCATCTTCCCTTCGGCGTCGGAGAACAGGCGCAGGCCGGCCACCTTGTCGGCCATCCAATCTACCCGGTCGTCGGTGTCGCCGTGGGTGAAGCCGACGAGAAGGCAGAAGCCGCGTCCGATGGCGCCTGCGACCCGGCCCCCGATCGTGACCGAAGCGTGGGAGACTCGCTGGAGAACAACGCGCATACGGCTCCGCTGGAGGTCGGCATCCTTGTCCCGGCGGCGATCACTGGCCGTTCACCACGAAGGCACGAAGGGCACGAAGGACACGAAGAAAACCGATTATTGTACATCCCTCGTGGACTTTCGTGACCCTGGTGCCTCCGTGGTGAAGATAGACATGATGCCGGCGTAGGGGAGTGAGCTTGCCTTTCACCGAACACCTGGCGTTCGCCCGACGCTACGCGCGCGCCGCCGTGGTGGCCCGGCGGCTGGATGCGGAGCGCTGCATTGCCCCGGCGCCCCACCGGCCCGAGCCGGCGGCCTGGGCCGACGACCGGCTGACGGTCTCCTGGCTGGGTCACGCCACCGTCCTCCTGAACCTGTACGGGACGTGGATCGTGACCGATCCGGTGCTCGAGCGCCGGATCGGGCTCGGGCGCGGCTTCACCAAGCTCGGCCCCCGCCGACTGGTCGAGCCCGCGCTCCGGAAGGGCGAGCTCCCGCCGCTGGATGCCGTCCTGCTCTCCCACGCGCACATGGACCACACCGACCTTGGCACCCTGCGCGCGATTCCGCCGCGGGTTCGGGTCGTGGTCCAGTCCGGCAACCGCGACCTGGTCCGGCGATTTCACGCGGTGGACGAGCTGGCCTGGGGCGAGACGGCCCGGATCGGCGAGCTGGAGGTGGAATCGGTCGAGACGCGCCACTGGGGCGCCCGGATGATCACCGACCGGCAGCGGGGGTGGGGCGGATATCTGCTCCGGAAAGGCGGAAGGCGCGTCCTCTTCGGGGGAGACACCGCGTACACGGATGCGTTCGAGTCGTTGCGCGGCCGCGGGCCCATCGATCTCGCCATGCTTCCGATCGGGGCCTATGATCCCTGGATCACCAGTCATGCCTCACCCGAGGAGGCCTGGCGGATGTTTCGCGCCCTGGGCGCCGAGTACCTCCTGCCGATCCACCACTCCACTTTCCGGCTGAGCCGCGAGCCGGTGGATGAGCCGGTGCAGCGGCTGCTGGCCGCCGCCGGCCGCGAGCGCTGGCGGGTGGTCATCACCGAGGTCGGTCAGACCTGGTCGCCGCCGGTGGAGCGCTCCGGCGACACCAGCCGGCCACCGATCAGGTCCGACAGGCGCGAGTAGGTGCGCCCCCGGAACTCGTCCAGCACCTGCTCCGCCTCGTCCCGGGTCACGCCGAGCCGGCGGAGGAGGATCTCGCCGAGCTGTAAACTCCCCTCCACGATCTCCGGCACCACCTCGGTGGCGCCAGACCCGGCCAGTTGCTCGGCCTGCGCGACGTCCCGGGCGCGGACGAGCACCGGCAGGTCCGGGAGCATTTCCCGGATGACCTGGACGCTCCGGGCGGCGGACCCCGGTTGGTCGAGCGTGATCGCTGCCAACCGCGCCCGCTCGACCCCCGCGGCTTTCAGCACCTCGGCCCGGCTGGCGTCGCCGAAGTAGACCGGCAACTCGCGCCGGCGCGCCTCGGCCACGCGTTCGGCGTCGAGATCGAGCGCGACGTACGGCACCAGGCGCGATTCGAGCAGCAGGGCGAGCGTCTGCCCGACTCGGCCGAAACCCCCGATGACGACATGGTCGCGAAGCTCGCGCGTCCCGTACGCCAACGCAGTCCCGGCGCCTGCCGGGTGGCCGTGCCGGCGGAAGACCGCCCGGGCGCCGGCGAGGAGCCCCGGCGTGGCGGCCATGCTGAGCCCCACCACCAGGATCGCGATCTGCGCCGCCTCGGCCGAGAGCACTCCGCGACCGCTCGCCAGCGTGAAGAGCACGAACGCGAACTCCCCGCCCTGCGCCAGCATGAGCCCGATCCCCGCGCCCACCCCGAGCGAGAGCCCGAAGGCACGACAAAGGCCCGCCAGGACGACTGCTTTCCCAGCCACCAGCGCCGCCAGCAGGCCGGCCACCAGCAGCGCGTGGCGCCAGATGAGACCGGGATCGATCCCCATTCCGACAGTCATGAAGAAGAGCGCGAGCAGGATGCCGCGGAACGGCTCGACGTCACTCTCGACCTGGGGACGGAACTCGGTCTCGGCGACGAGCAGGCCGGCGAGCAAGGCGCCCAGTGCCATCGAAAGGCCCGCCTGCTCCGTGAGCCATCCGATGCCCAACACCAGGAGCAGGACGATGCCAGTGAAGAGCTCCGGGGTGCCGCCGCGAGCCACCGTCCGGAGGGCCGGCCGGAGCACCAGCCGGCCGACCGCCACGATGAGGAAGAGAGCCGCCGCCGCCTTGAGGAACGCCACGACCAACGCGACGGCGAGCCCCTGCCCTGAGCCGCCGAGCAGCGACACGAGCGTGAGCAGCGGCACCACAGCCAGATCCTGTAGCAGCAGCACCGCGAACGAGACCCGCCCCTGCGGAGAGGCGAGCTCCCGCCGCTCGACCAGCGCCTGAAGCACGATGGCGCTGGAGGAGAGCGCCAGCCCGCCGCCCAGCACGAGCGCGGCGTCGCTGGAGATGCCGGCCAGCCGGAGGGCCAGGGTGATCACGATCGTGGTGCCGACGACCTGGAGGGTACCGAGCCCGAAGACGTATCGCCGGAGGGAGGTGAGGCGCTCGATCGAGAGCCCCAGACCGATCGAGAACAGCAGGAAGATGACACCGAAATTGGCCAGGGCCGCCACGCCCCGCGGCCCCCGCAGCAGATCGAGACCGTGGGGACCGATCGCGGAGCCCGCCACGAGATAGCCCATCACCGCGCTCGCCCGGAAGCGGCGGAAGATCGGGACGACGATCACCGCCGCGGCGAGGACGATCAGGATGTCGAGCAGACTCCGTCTACTCCACCGTCACGGACTTGGCGAGATTGCGGGGCTGGTCCACGTTGCACCCCCGCGCCACGGCCACGTAGTACGACAGCAGTTGCAGCGGCACGCTGGTGAGAATCGGCGTCAGCATGTCCAGCGTCACGGGAATGGTGAACGTGGCGTCCGCCAGCCGCTCGATCTCCGCGTCCCCGGAGTTGATCAGGGCGATCACCTTCCCCCCGCGCGCCTTCACCTCCTCGATGTTCGACACGATCTTCGAGTGCACCGCGTCCCGCGGCGCGATGAAGACCACCGGCATGTTCTCGTCGATGAGGGCGATGGGGCCGTGCTTCATCTCCGCGGCGGGATACCCTTCCGCGTGAATGTAGGAAATCTCCTTGAGCTTGAGCGCGCCCTCGAGCGCCACCGGAAAATTGACGCCGCGCCCCAGGTAGAGCGCGTTGGAGGTGGTGCGGAGGAATCGCGTCGCCAGCGCCTCGATCTCGCTGGAGCGCTCGAGGATGTCGGCGATTTGCTCGGGCAGGCACCGGAGCGCCTCGATGAACTGCCGGCCTTGCAGGATGCTCAGGTTCCGCAGCCGCGCCACCCGGAGCGTCACCAGCGCGAGCGCCGCCACCTGGCTGGTGAACGCCTTGGTGCTCGCGACGCCCACCTCCGGGCCCGCGTGCAGATAGATGCCGCCGTCCACCTCGCGCGCGATGCTGGAGCCCACCACGTTGACCAGCCCGACCGTCCGCGCCCCCCGGCGCTTGGCCTCGCGGATGGCGGCGAGCGTATCCGCGGTCTCGCCGCTCTGCGAAATCCCGATCACCAGCGTGCGCGGGTCCACTACCGGGTTCCGGTAGCGGAACTCGGAGGCGTATTCGACCTCGACCGGGATGCGGGCCATTTCCTCCAGCATGTACTCGCCGATGAGCGCCGAGTGCCAGGAGGTGCCGCACGCGGTGATGATGATGCGCTCGATCTGCTTGAGATCGTCGTCGCTCAGGTTGAGGCCGCTGACCCGCGAGGTGCCCTCGTCATCCAGCAGGTGGCCGCGGAGCGTGTTGCAGAGGCTGTCCGGCTGCTCGCAGATCTCCTTGAGCATGAAGTGCGGATAGCCGTTCCGCTCCACCATCGACAGGTCCCAGTCGATCTGATTCACCGGCTTGCTGATGCGCGCCGTCTGGAGATTGCGGACCCGGTAGCCGTCCCGGGTGAGGACCGCCATCTCGCCGTCGTCAAGGTAGACCACCGACCGGGTGTACTCCAGGAGCGGCGAGGCGTCCGACGCGACGAACCACTCGTTCTCGCCTACGCCCACCAGCAGCGGCGAGCCTTTCCGCGCGGCTACCAGCACGTCGGGCTCGTCGGCGCACACGAAGGCCAGGCCGTAGGCGCCATCCACGTCGCGGAGCGCCTCGGCCACGGCCTCCTCGAGGCTCCCCTGATAGAACTCGCCGACCAGGTGCGCCAGCACCTCGGTGTCGGTCTCGGACTTGAAGGTGTGGCCCCGGGCTTCGAGCGCCTTCCGGATGGCGTTGGAGTTCTCGATGATCCCATTGTGGATGAGCGCGATCCGGCCGGTCTGGTCGGTGTGGGGATGCGCGTTTGGGGTGGTGGGGGCTCCGTGGGTGGCCCACCGGGTGTGGCCGATGCCGAGCGTGCCGGGCGGCATTTCGTCGATCAGTGCCTGCTCGAGCATGCTGAGCTTGCCGGCCGCCTTCATGATCCGGAGGCCGTGTCCGTTCACCACGGCAATGCCGGAGGAGTCGTAGCCGCGATACTCCAGCCGGCGGAGTCCGTCGATCAGCAGACCGGCCGCCTGCCTGGGTCCGATGTAGCCCACGATGCCACACATCAGGAGGTGCACCTCACTGCAGGAGTTCCCTGGCCCGCGCGACGAGCGCCTCGGCGTCGGCGCTCGTCGGGGCCTCGGCGATCAGGCGGACGATCGGTTCCGTGCCCGAGGGGCGGACGTGCAACCAGCGATCACGCCAGGAGAGCCGGAGCCCGTCACGTTGATCCACCTCCGCGTCGGCGAAGCGCGTCCGGAGGCTGTCGTACAGCGGTCCCAATTCCGGACCGCGCGGCCCTTTGGCCTTCACGATGGTATATCGGGGAGACGATGCCACCAGCTGCGACACCGTTACCCCAGACGTGGCAAGGAGATGCAAAATCAAGGCCACCCCCAGGGGGGCGTCGCGGCCGATGTGCAGCGCGGGCAGCATCACGCCGCCGTTTCCCTCCCCGCCGATGACCGCGCCCTCGTCCCGGATGGTGCGGGCGACGTTGGCCTCGCCCACCGGCGCGCGAACGAAGCGCGCGCCCAGTGCGCGCGCGGCATCCTCGACTACCAGGCTGGTGGAAAGGTTCGCGACGACGGTCGGGATGCTCGCCTCAGTGCTGCGTCCATCCAACACCGCGCGGACGGCGAACGCCAGCGTATAGTCCTCCCCGATCGGCTCGCCGTGCTCGTCGACGAGCGCCAGCCGGTCGACGTCGGGATCCACCGCCAGGCCGATGTCCGCGCCGCTCCGGCGCACGAGCTCGCCCAGTGCGCCGAGATTTTCCGGCACTGGCTCGGGTGGGCGGGGGAAGCGGCCGTCGGGCTCGAGATTGATGCCACTCGTCCGGCAGCCGAGCCGCTCCAGCAGCGGCGGGATGGCCGACGCGCCGGCACCACGCACGCAGTCGAGCGCCACATGGAATCCGCGGGCACGGATGGCGGCCGTGTCGACCATCGGCAGGGCGAGCACGGCATCG
Source organism: Gemmatimonadales bacterium (assembly GCA_035699205.1). Classification (GTDB taxonomy): domain Bacteria; phylum Gemmatimonadota; class Gemmatimonadetes; order Gemmatimonadales; family GWC2-71-9; genus CAVVWJ01. The sequence continues at coordinate 35,112 of DASSBA010000135.1, read as the reverse complement.
AGGTGGCGCTGCACCGCGTCGCGGTCCTCCCGGAGCGTGCCGATCCCGTCCCACCCCATCCGCGGCGGTCCCTCATCCGCGAGCGCGCGCACGCGTGCGCCGGCCGCGGCGTCGAGGAAGATGCCATCGGGGCCCACGAACTTGAGCGCGTTCCACTCGATGGGGTTGTGGCTGGCGGTGAGGATGAGCCCCGCCCCGGCGCGATGGTGCTCGACCGCCAGCTGCACGGTGGGCGTGGGCACGACTCCCACGTCGATCACGTCCACCCCGACCGACATCAGCCCGGCCGCCGCCGCGTGAGTGAACATGGCACCGCTCGTTCGTGCATCCCGCCCGAGCACCACCGCCGGACGGCCGGTCTGGCCGGCCGCGGCCGCCACCTGGCCCGCCGCCGAGGTCCGCACCCAGGCGCCGAGGGCCGCGGCATGGCGGGCCACCAGCTCCGGCGTGAGATCCGTGCCGACGTGCCCCCGCATCCCGGAGACGCTGATCATGAGGGTGTCGGACATGCGGACCCTGCTCGACTCAGGTGGGGATGGAAAGGGCGGAGACGTCGGAGAAGGCCCGCAGAAATGCCTCGACCGCTTCGGGGTCGAAGTGGGTCCCGGCACAGCGCCGGAGCTCCTCGAGAGCGTCCGCCGGGGTTCGCGGAGCACGGTAGGCCCGGTTCGTGGTCATGGCATCGAACGCGTCGACCACCGCGACGATCCTGGCCTCCCGCGGGATCCGGTTGCCCGACAGACCGTCCGGGAAGCCCTGGCCGTCGAGCCGCTCGTGGTGCGAGCGGACGATGCCGAGCACCGTGGGCGACTCGGTCAGAAACGGGGCCAGGATCCGCTCGCCCAGTGCCGCGTGGCCCTTCACGTGCTGGAATTCCTCGGGGGTCAGCGGTCCAGGCTTGTGCAGGATGTCCTCGCGGGTGCCGATCTTGCCGATGTCGTGCAGCTCCCCGCCCAGCCGGACCTGCTCGAGCCGCTCCGCGGTGTAGCCGAGCTGGATCGCGGTTTTCACTGCGTAGCGGCTGACCCTGGCGGAATGGCCGCTCGTGTAGGCGTCCTTGGCCTCGAGCGCGTGCACCAGGGTCTGCACTCCGTTGACCAGCGCCTGCCGGTTGGCGCGGTCGAGCTCGCGGACCCGGCCCTCGAGGTTCTTCTGGTAGAAGCGGTTCTGGAGCACCAGGTCGCGCTTCTCCAGTGCCTTGTCCACCCGCGCCCGGACCTCCTCGACCATCACCGGCTTGGCGATGTAGTCCAGAGCGCCCAGCTTCAGGCACTCGACGGCGGTGGTGACGTCCGCGACGCCCGTCAGCATCACGACCGCCATGTCGGGGTAAAGCCCGAGCGCCTCGCGGAGAAACGTGAGCCCGTCCATCTCGGGCATGTAGATGTCCGAGATGCAGAGCGGGACCTCGCCCTCGCGCGCCAGGACGGCCAGCGCCTCCACGCCGGACGAGGCCTCGAGCACGGCGAGGCCGTGGGTTTCGATGATGCGGGCCACCGAGCGCCGCACCCGGGCGTCGTCGTCGACCACGAGGCAGCGGGCTCCGACGGGACCGGGAGACGGCGCGTGCACGCCGCAAGGTAACCGCCTCCCTGCCCCCTCTTCAATGGAGCACGCCGCGCCATTACGCTTCTCGCACCTTCACCCGCGTCGGCTGCAATGACCCGCATCCTGCCCCACGACCACGATCATCGCTTCGCCACCCGCTCGGTGCATGCGGGCCAGGTGCCCGAGCCGCTCGCCGGCGCCGTGATGACGCCGATCTATCAGACCTCCACCTACATCCAGGAGGGACTCGGCCGGCACAAGGGCTACGAATACGCGCGCACGCAGAATCCCACGCGCGAGGCGCTCGAGCGGAACGTGGCGAGCCTGGAGAGCGGTACGCACGGCTTTGCCTTCGGCTCGGGGCTCGCCGCGCTGGATGCGGTGCTCAAGCTGCTCCGAAGCGGCGACCACGTCGTCTGTGGGGAGAACGTATACGGCGGCACCCACCGGCTGATGCAGCGGATCTACGCCGAGTTCGGACTCCGCTTCACCTTCGTGGACATGCGCGATGTCGGCAACATCGAGCGGGCCGTCACCAGCGCCACCCGGATGGTCTATTGCGAGACGCCCACCAATCCGATGATGAACCTGGCCGACCTCGCGGCCGTCGGCGACCTGACGCAGGCCCGCGGTCTGCTCTACGTCGTGGACAACACCTTCGCGACCCCGCTCTTCCAGCGGCCGCTCGAGTCCGCCGCGGACATCGTCCTGCACTCGACCACGAAATACCTGAACGGCCACAGCGACATGGTCGGAGGGCTGCTGGTGACCAGCCGTGACGACCTGGCCGAGCGGCTCGGCTTCATTCAGAACGCGGCCGGCGGAGTACCGGGCCCGATGGACTGCTGGCTGGCCCTCCGCGGCATCAAGACGCTGCCGCTCCGGATGCGCCAGCACGACGCCAACGGCCGCCGGATCGCCGAGTGGCTCGCGGGGCGGCCCGAGGTGACCAAGCTGTACTACCCGGGGCTCCCGTCCCATCCGCAGCATGAGCTCGCCTGCCGTCAGATGAGCGGCTTCGGCGGGATGATCTCGCTGGACCTGGGCGACGCGGCCCGCGCCCGGCGGTTCGTGGAGTCGACCCGCATCTTCGCGCTGGCCGAGTCGCTGGGCGGAGTCGAGAGCCTGATCGGGCATCCTGCCAGCATGACCCACGCCTCGGTGCCGCCCGCCATGCGGCAGGAGATGGGGTTGACCGACAGCCTGGTGCGGCTGAGCTGCGGGGTGGAGGATACCGAGGACCTGCTCGCCGACCTGGATCGAGCGTTCGCTGAGAGCGGTAGGTAGACCCGAAGTGGAGCTTGAACATCAAGTCAACTCGGGATTCACCACAGAGGGCACGGAGGTACACAGAGAAAACAAAAGAACCTTGTTTTCCTCCGTGCCCTCTGTGCCTCTGTGGTGAAAACCAGCCGCGCCCTCGTTCGAGTTCGAGTTCGCCCCGGTCTGAGCTTGTCCCACACTGAAACTTGAGCCTCCCCGCGCCGTAGAGTGCCGCATCCCCAACCCGAGCCCGCCATGAGCCCATCCCTGCCCGCCCAGCGCCCGCGCCAGAGCTTCCCTCAGATCTCCGCCGTCTCATGGGAGCACCCGGCCGACCGGGCCGCCCTGCAGGCGCTCCGCGCCATTCCGGGCGTGGATGAAGTCATCCGCAAAACGCTGGCGCTGCTCGGCGGGGAGCGGGGCGTCCGGCTGCTGTTCCAGGGCAACGCCATCCGCGTGGGGCCCACCCAGTTTCCCAAGCTCTGGCACCTCCACACGGAGGTGACCACCACCTTCGACTGGCCCGCGGTGCCGGAGCTGTACGTCTCCCAGACGCCGTTCTTCAACGCGGGCGCCTACGGGATCGACCAGCCGTTCATCGTGCTGCACTCCGCCGCCATCGAGCTGCTCGACGACGACGAGCTCCGCGTCCTGCTCGCTCACGAGCTCGGTCACGTGATCAGCGGGCACGCGCTCTATCGCACCATCGCGGCGATCCTTGCCCTGATCAGCCTGGGGGCGCTCCCGACGCTCGCCGGTCTGGCCGTGCTCCCGGTGCGCCTCGCCTTTCTCGAATGGTCGCGCAAGTCCGAGCTCTCGGCGGACCGGGCCGGGCTGCTCGGCGGACAGGATGTGGTGGCCGCGCAGCGGGTGGACATGAAGATGGCCGGTGGCGGCCGCGGAAGCGGCTTCGCGGGACAGCTCAACGTCGACGCGTTCATGCAGCAGGCGCATGAATACGCGGCGAGCGGCGAGGGACTCGACATCGTGTACAAGCTCCTCAGCACGCTCGCGCTCACCCACCCGATGCACACGGTGCGGGCCGCGGAGCTCCAGCGCTGGGTCGCGAGCGGCGAGTACGACCGGGTCCTGCGCGGCGAATATGCGCGTCGCGGTTCCGAGACCGACACGCGCCCGCTGCGGGACGACCTCGGCGCCGCCGGCAGCTATTACGCCGGCGAGGCGCGCGAGTTCGCCGGCCAGGTGGCCGACGCGGCCCGGCGCGCCGCGGAGCGCGCGCGCGAGGCATTCCGGAACGCGCAGAAGTCGTGAGGCTCCTCGTCGTCGGGGGCGGCGGACGCGAGCACGCGCTGTGCTGGGCGTTCCGGCGCGAGGACTCCGACGTCGATCTCTGGTGCGCGCCGGGCAACCCCGGAACCGCCGAGCTGGCCACCAACCTGCCGATCGCGGCCGACGACCTCGACCGCCTGGCCGACGCGGCCGACATGCAGGGGATCGACCTGACGGTGATCGGCCCCGAGGTGCCGCTCGCGCGCGGACTCGCCGACCGGCTCCGGGCCGAGGGCCGGGCCGTGTTCGGCCCGAGCGCCGCGGCGGCGCAGCTCGAGGCATCGAAGGCGTTCTCCAAGGAGGTCATGACGGCGGCGGGAATCCCGACCGCCGCGAGCCGGGCGTTCCGGGAGCTGCGTGCCGCGCTCGAGTACGTGGCCCACCACCCGGAGCCGCTGGTTGTGAAAGCGTCCGGCCTCGCGGCGGGCAAGGGCGCGATCGTCTGCCCCACGCGGGCGGAGGCGGCGGCCGCGCTGCGCGCGATGCTGGGCGATCGCGCCTTCGGCGATGCCGGGGCCACCGTAGTCATCGAGGCGTTCCTCGAGGGCGAGGAGATCTCCGTCCTGGCCGTCACCGACGGGCGCGACGTCGAAATCCTGCCGGTCTCCCAGGACCACAAGCGCCTGCTGGAGGGCGACGCCGGCCCGAATACCGGCGGGATGGGGGCCTACAGCCCCGTGGCGGTGGCCACGCCGGCGCTGCTCGAGCGGGCACGGCGCGAGGTGCTGTTTCCGGCGCTGGAGGAGATGCGTCGCAGGGAGACGCCCTTCACCGGAGTACTGTACGCCGGACTGATGGTGGACCGGGCCGGCACACCATGGGTAGTGGAGTTCAACTGCCGCCTGGGCGATCCGGAGACGCAGGTGGTCCTCCCGCTGGTGTCGGGCGGGCTGATCGATTCATTCTGGCGGGTGGCTCGCGGCCAGGGCGTGGCTCCGATCGCCCGGCACCGGACCGGGGCGTCGGTGACGACGGTGCTGGCCTCACGCGGCTACCCCGACCGGCCGGAGAAGGGCGCGGCCATCACCATTCCGGAGCAGCTTCCGCCCGGAGTCACGGTGTTCCACGGGGGCACGGTGCGCGATGTCGAGGGCGTCCTGCGGGTGGCCGGTGGCCGCGTACTCAACGTGACCGCTGTCGCCCCCACGTTCGTGGAGGCGCAGCGGCTGAGCCGGGAGACGGCGGAGGCCGTCGAATTCGAGGGGAAAGTCTTCCGCCGCGACATCGGCTGGCGCGAGGCGGCGCGGCTCACGGGGTCACCGTGATCGTCCCGACCATGTTGGGATGAATGGCGCAGTGATACGTCGGTGTTCACCCAGCGCACGCTGGCCGTCGCGGCGCCGCCCAGCGCCACCTCCCGCGGATTGGGATTGAACGCCGTCGTGGTCAGGCCGGAGGCGCCCACCACGATATCGATGTCGTTCGGCGAGTCGGGCGCCGGTAGCGGGTTTCCCGGCCCCGCCGGGTCGTTCGAGCCGCACGCGGCGGCGAGGCACAGACTCGCCGCGAGCAACACCTTCCGAGCTCCACTCATGGCACCACGTCCTCCTTTCAGGGTCAATCGCGGAACGGTCGGGCGGATCCCGGCGTCCCGCCGGCCGCTATTCGACCACGATCCGGCCGGTCATCTTGGGATGAAGCGAGCAGAAGTACGGGTATGTACCCGGCTGGTCGAGCGTCAGCGTGTACTGGTCGTCGGTGTCCAGCGCGGCGGATGGACGGAAGCGCTTGTCCGCGCTGACGATCAGGTGCGGCACGTCGTCGCCGTTGATCCACATGACCTTCCCGCCCCGCGGCACGTGCAGCTCGGGCGGCAGAAAGCTGAAGTTGTCGATCCGGATGACCCGCGCGTCGCCCACTACCGCGGGCCCGGCGGTGGGGGAGTCCCGCCGCGTGTCGGCCGGCGCGGCAGCCCCCATCCCTGCCGGCGCGGGCGCCAGCGCACCGTCGACGATCGCCAGCGAGTGCTGTCCCTGGTGGTAGGTCACACTGGCCAGGCCGAGCAGGCTGCGCAGTCGCGCCGGCTCCACCTTGAGGGGGCCGGGTGACGGCGCGGTGCCGGGCGCGGGCTGCGGAAAGGCCGTGGACATGGCCGTGTGGAACGCCACGTTCCCCTCCACCTTCTGCATGACCTGGTGGATGTGCCCGTTGAGCACCGTGACCGAGCCGAAACGCCTGAGCAGCGCCAGCGCCTGCTCGCTGTCGTCGGTGCCCCATCCCCAGTCGGGATAGACGGTCCACAGGGGGACGTGGGCAAACACCACGAGCGGCGTGCTGGCCGGGCGCCCGGTCAGATCCTTTTTCAGCCACGCGATCTGCTCGGCCCCGAGGCTGCCCAGCCCGCCCGGCTTGAGGTTGAGCACGTTCACCAGGCCGACGAAGTGCACGCCGCTGTGGTCGAAGCTGTACCAGCCGTCGCCCCGCGTCTTTCGCCCGTACCGCGCGAGGTACTGTTTGCCGTTGTCCTCGAGCACGTCGTGCTCGCCCGGCACGTAGAACACCCGCTCGGTGCGGATCCCCTTGATCACCTGGTCGGCCGTATCGAACTCCGTCGGCTTCGAGAGCTGGGAGATGTCGCCGGTGTGCAGCACGAACGCGGGGCGGCGCCCCTGCCCGTTCAGGCGGTCCACCGCCGCCTGCAGCGTGGCGGTGACGTCCGGGTTGGCCTCCTTGGCAAAGCCGATGTGGCTGTCGCTGATCTGGGCGAAGAACAGATCGCCCTCGAGCGCCGCCGCGTCGCCGGGCGTGCGGGTGAGCGGCATCGAGCGAAGCACTCCGCTCTGCATCACCCAGAGCGCGCCGGTGCCCGCCCAGGCCATGCATTTGAGAAACCCGCGACGGTCGATGCCATCCTCGCCATGGTCGTGAAGGATCGTATCGGTCATGATTGCCGGACCCATCCCTTTCCGCGTTGGGGGCAGACAGAGCAGCCTCGCCACCCTAGAGCGAACCCGGCCCGTCCGTATTCCCGGCGCGACAACCGCCCCCCGTCGCCGCCCGTTCAGCTTCACAGCAGAATGAGGTCGATGTCGCGAAAGGCCTCGAGCCATCGGGTCATCGCGGTGAAGCTGATGTCAGGTCCCTGCATCGTTGCCGGAGGCTCGCCGCGCGTCCTCGGCTCACTCCAGGACGATCCGACCCAGGCGCGGCGGAATCGCCGGCGGGAGACGTCGGAGTTCAGCCAGACCAGGTGGAGCCGCGGCCGCCCCCGGTTTCCCGCGGCCCCCGCGCCACGCCGGAGATATGCGAGGACGTCGCAGGCTTCCTCGATGCTCGGGATGCCGAGCACGGCCAGGCGCAGGTCGCGTAGAAATCCGTCGGCGTCGTCGAATCGTGCGCCGTCGATGAAACAGATCGGGGGCATTGTCCCCTCCAGGGCGGATGCCGGTCACTCACCAGGGTCTCAGCATTGATCGCGAATCGCGGCGCAGTATTCCCGGTGACCGCTTCGGCGCCGGATGGGGCGGGAATATCGAGCGCGTGCGGCCGCTCCTGTCTGGTATGGGGTTCGGAGAGAGCCAGGATCGTGACGGGAGCTCGTACTGCGCCATCGATTCGGGGGCGCGGGGCGGGAACCGCACCGGCGCCGGTTGCGTTGGCCCGCTGGCGCCCGCGAATGCATCATTCAGCGGAGCGAAACCGCTCGGCGCCTCCTCGATCGGGAATGGCGCCGGTCTGAAGCCATCGGGGCCGGGATTGGAGACTGAGACCGTCGGATCGTTCGAGCAGCAGATGCTGCCCCACCTGGGGGCGGCGTTCACGCTGGCCCGCTACCTGTTGCGGGAGCCGGCGGACGCGGAGGACGCCGTCCAGGAGGCCTACCTCCAGGCACTGCGCCATTTCGGCGGGTTCCGGGGAGAGAATGCCCGCGCGTGGCTGCTGACCATCGTGCGCCGGGTCTGCTATGCCTGGGCCGATCGAGAGCGTCGTCACGGCTGGCCGGCCGATCCCGAGCTGCTCGACGAGCTGCCGGGTGATGGCGAAGATCCCGAAACCGAGCTCATCCGCGGGGAGCTGCAGGAGCGGCTCGCCATGGCCGTGGAGGCGCTCCCGTTCCAGTTTCGCGAGGTGATCGTCCTGCGGGAGATCCAAGAGCTCTCCTATCAGGAGATCGCGGCAGTCACCGGGGTGCCCGTCGGGACGGTGATGTCGCGCCTTTCCCGAGCCCGGCGCCGGCTGCAGCGCGCGCTCGAAGCTCAGGGGATGGGAGGGTGACATGATCTGCGAGCACGCGACCCGAGCCGAGTTGAGCGCCTACGCGGACGGCGAGCTGTCCGCCGGTGAGCGGAAGTGGTGGGACGAGCACATCCGACTGTGCCCGGCCTGCCGGGACGAGCTCGCCCGCCTCCAGGCGTTGGGCGCCATGCTTCGAAACAACCTGCCGCCCCGGGAGCCCTCGTCCGCCTTTCGTGAGGATCTTCGGCGGCTGATTCGCGCCGAGGTGCCTGCCCGCAAGCCGGTTTTCGCGCGGTCCCGCGGCTGGACGGTCGGCCTCGCCGCGACGCTGCTGTTCGGCCTCGGCCTCGGCCTCGGGCGATTCGCCGGCGGGGCCGGCGATCGCGACCCGATCGTCGGCCAGGTGGTGGCGGGTCACGTGCGGTCGCTCGAGGTGGACCATCTGGTGGACGTCGCCTCCTCCGAACATCACGTGGTGAAGCCGTGGTTCACCGGCAAGCTCGACTTCTCGCCGCCCGTGCCCGACCTGGCCGCCGACAGCTTCCCCCTGATCGGGGCCCGGGTCGATTACCTGGGGGGCCGCGCGGTCGCCGCCCTGGTGTATGCACGCGGGCCCCATCGCATCAATCTCCTCCTGTGGCCCGGCTCCCGGGCTTCCGGCTGCGATCGCGATCCGACGGTCGTGAGGCAGGGCTTCAATCTGGTCCACGGCCACGCCGCTGGCATGGAGTTCTGGGCCATCTCCGACCTGAACCCGCGGGAGCTGGAGCAGTTCGCGGCCTTCTGGCAGCGGGAGGCGGATCCAGGCGAGCATGGGTGCGGCGGGCGAGGCGCACCGGGCTGAGGCCGGGCCCTGCGGGCGGCCCACGGATTACATTTCGGCGCGATGCCCGAGCTCCCCGAAGTCGAAACGATCGTCCGCGACATCCGTCCCGCCCTCGTCGGCCGCCGCATCGGTCGAGTCTCCCTGAGCCACGACGACATCCTGCGCGGCGTGAGCCGCCGCCGACTGCTCCGCGACCTGAGCGGGGCCACCGTGCGGTCGGTGTTCCGGCGCGCCAAGCACGCGGTGCTCGATCTCGGCGGGCTTCGCCTCGTGGTGCAGCCGGGCATGACTGGATCGCTGATCGTGTACGACCGCCGGCTCACGCCCGAGGAGGCGCGCTACGCGGTGCTGCGCGCACCGCTCGACGACGGACGCGAGCTCGTCTACCGGGACGTCCGCCGGATCGGCAAGCTCCTGCTTCTCGCCGAGAAGGACTGGCACCGGTACACCGAGGCGATCGGTCCGGAGCCGCTCGCGCCCGACTTCACGCCGGACCGGCTCGGGCTCGCGCTCCGGAGCTCACGCCAGGCGGTGAAGAAGGTGATCATGGACCAGCGGCATCTGGCGGGTGTCGGCAACATCTACGCGAACGAGGCGTTGTTCGCCGCGGGGATCGACCCGTCGAAGCCCGCGCGCCGGCTCACGGAAGCGGACCACCGCCGGCTGCACGGGGAGCTCCGCCGGATTCTGGCGGCGGCGATCGCGTCGAACGGCACGACGGTGCGCGACTACCGGACCGGCACCGGCGAGGCGGGGAGCTTTCAGCTCGAGTTGCTGGTCTACGGCCGGCAGGGCGAGCCGTGCCGCCGTTGCGGGACACGGCTCACCGGAACCCACGCGATCGATGCCCGCATCTCGGTCTTCTGCCACCGCTGCCAGTCGTGAGCCGCACCCGCCGGGCGCAACGTGCCGCCCCCCTCCCCGCCACCGATCTCGAGCAGCTGCGGCAGCGCGTGCGCGCGCTGGCGGAGAACCGGCCGGCCGTCTACCGGATGACCGATGCGATGGGGCGCATCATCTACGTGGGCAAGGCCAAACGGCTGCGCACCAGGCTCCTGACCTATTTCCGCGCGGAGTACCCGGACGACAAGGCGGCGCGCATCCTCTACGCCGCGAGCAACATCCAGTGGGACTACGTCCCCAGCGAGTTCGCGGCGTACCTCCGTGAGCTCCGGCAGATCCGGAAGCACCGGCCGCATTTCAACCACCGCGGCAACGTGACCCGCCGGTCGGTGCTCATCAAGATCTCGAGCGACGCGGCGCCGCGGCTCTACGCGGGGGCCACCGTCGCCCGCGAGGACGCGTGCTGCTACGGCCCGTTCCGCTCGATGTCGCGTACCCTCGAGGCGGTGCGCACGCTGAACGACCTGCTCGGCCTCCGCGACTGCCGCATGACGATGCCGCCGGTGTTCGCGGGCCAAGGTGACTTGTTCGACCAGCCTCGGCAGGCCGGCTGCATGCGGCACGAATTCGGGTGCTGCAGCGGACCGTGCGCGGGGTTCGTGGAGCAGTGGGACTACCGCCGGCGGGTGGAGACGGCGGTGGCGTTCCTCGAGGGCCGGACGATTCAACCGATCGACCGGGTCATCCAGGCGATGCAGGAGGCGGCCGCGCAGGCCCGCTTCGAGCTGGCCACGCGATGGCGCGAGCGGTTTGAGCAGCTCGAGTGGCTCCTGGCCGCCACCAGCCGCGCCCGCTCGGCGCGTGACCTGCTCAGCTTCGTCTACCGCGACCCGGGGGAGTTCGGCGACGACCGGATCTACCTCGTGCGCCAGGGTGTGGTGCGCGCGGCGTTTCCCTATCCCTCCACACCCATCGAGCACGAGGCCTTCCGCGCCGTGGTCGCGGAGGAGATCGCGCGGCCGCAGCCATCCGCGGGGCCGCTGCCGCTCGATTCGATCGACGAGATCCTGCTGCTCATGTCATGGTTCCGGAGCCACCCCGAGGCGCTCCGGCGGACGACGCCGTTCGAGCGCTGGCTCGGGGGAGCGTTACCAGCGGAGCGATAGCCCCACATCGACTCCGCTCCCCCCGCGTGCCCCGACGACCACGCGGGGGCTGCCGCCATCGGCCGCCTCCCAGCGCTCGTGGTGCGAGGACGCTCCGATGATGCCCCCCGCGACCGCACCGAGTGCCCCGAACACCACCCCTCCCGCCACGGCGCTGCACGACGTACTGCAGGCCCAGGAATCTTCGTCCGCGGTGGCCAGACCCACGACCACACCACCGACGACTCCGACCAAGGCTCCGAGGCCCAGTCCGCGGCCGAAGTTGGACCGCGTGCCGCGGGAGATCTCGTAATGGCTGAAGGCCGAGGCCGGGACCAGCAGTACCCCGCCGGCGTCGCTGGCGATGCTGACCGTGTCCCCTTCCGAGCCGACGACCGCGCCGGTAATCCGGTGGCTGGAAGTCGGCGTTTCCGGGAACCGCACCCGAGTGCCCGTGCCGGGAAGCGGAGTGGCCTGGCCGGCCGCGTCGCGGGCCATGAGGGTGAGCAGGCCGGCAGCCATCAGCCAGGACAATGAGCGTCGTGGGATCGACATAGCGCCTCCGCAGTATCGGCATGAGCCAACTGAGCCTCGAAGGCGGAGGATCGCTCGGGCGCGTCAAGGTCGGATCAAGCCCGCCGAGCCGGGACGGCCGTCGCTGTCACCACGAATGGACGCTTGCCTGATCGCTCGGGGGTGTGGTCCCGCAAGTGACGGTCTAGCCGAGACATCCGCCACTGCAGAGTGTGGCATTGGGTATGCCCATCCTGGGCGGGCTGGCGCTTCGCGCCGCACTCGTCCACCGCAAAGCGGGAGATCCCAAATGTTCAAGCATACGCTCCTGGCCGCGATCGCCGGGCTGGCCCTGGCGACGCCGCTGGCCGCCCAGCGCTCCGCCGGTCCCTCGTTCGGCATCACTCCATATGCAGGGTACATGAGGTTCGGCAACCTCGCGTCCGGTCCGCTGGGCACGAGCCTCCGAAACACCGGCTCCGCGGTGTACGGCGCGGAAGCCACGCTCGGGCTGACCCGGAGTCTCGCCATCGTGGGGAACCTGGCGTACTCGCAGCCGAGCCTCGAAATCGGGGCGCCGCTGATCGGTGGCGTGTCGGTGGGGCGGAGCTCGGTGCTGCTCTATGACGCGGCACTCCGGCTCCGGGTGCCGCTCGGGGCCGGCGCCCTGCCGATCTCGCCGTTCGTGCAGGCCGGCGCGGGAGCCATCCGCCAGTCGTTCGACATCGGACCGGTGGGGACCCACGCCACCAACACCGCCTACAACGTGGGCGCGGGAGCGGACATCGCGATCGGGCCACGAATGGGGCTGCAATTGATGGCGAAGGACTACATCGGCAAGTTCGACGCGCGGGAAGCCACGGCGATCAACGTGGACACCAGGACCACGCACAACTGGGCGGTGAGCGCGGGGTTGCGGCTGGGGTTCTAGCGCGAGGAGGGGGCACCCTCACTCCAACGGCACCCACAGCGCCGGCGTCCGCTCCAGCAGCGTGCCGCCGGCGCTCGCTGCTATCCCGGGCCAGGGGTACCACCCATTGGGGTCGTCGTCGTGGATGCGGAAGCCGATGGCGGGACGGCGGCCCGGTCCGCCCTCGAACCACGCCGGGTCGAGCCGCAGCACGAGCGTCCATCCGCGACCGCTGTCGCCGGCGCCGACCTGCCAACCGCCGCCGGAGTGTTCCGGGCCGAGCCGCCAATCGGGATCGGCGTGCGGCGGCTCCCAGCGGCCCGCCCGGCCCCGGTACACCACACTGCTGTCCAGCATCCGCTGGAACGACCATTGGAAATCGTCGTGCTGCGGCGTGTCAGCGCGGTCGCCGAGGACGTCGAGGCAGATCGCCAGCGCGTCGGCCCAGGATGAGGTCGTGTCCGGGATCGACGCCGCGACGAAGACGGTATCGGCGGCGCGCAGCAGCCAGATGGAGGCCGTCCCCTGCCGGGTGACGATCCGGACCTGCGGCTCGCCCCAGCCGGCAGTGTCGTGCTGCCAGTCCGCCGCCGGCGGACGCGCAATGCGCCGAATCCTCAGCGTATCGGCCGGACCTTGATAGAGCATGGCCGCGGTGAGCAGCAACGCGAGCAGCGGATTACTCCGGCTCGAACGGCGTGAGCGGCACCAGGCGGCCGCGCGGCGGAATCCCCGGCTCCAGCTCGAGGATCCCGACCGACGGCGGCAGGTTGAACCGGCGCGGGCCCGCGCCTCCCGGATTCATCACCGTGACCACTACGTCCACCAGCGTGAGCAGCGGCCGGTGGGTGTGGCCATAGACGATGATCTCCGCCCGGGGAAACTCCGCCTGCACCCGTTCCGGCGTCGGGGAGCCGAACTGGTCGCCGTGGGTGACCACGATGGTGAACCCGTCGAGCTCGATGGTGGCGATCTGCGGCAGCCGCTTGCGGATGTCCCGGCCATCGGTGTTGCCGTAGACCGCCGTGACGGGGGCGATGGTCTCGAGTTCGTCGAGGAGGGACGGCGGGCCTATGTCACCCCCGTGGAGAATGTGGTCCACCTGGGCGAAAACCTCGAAGACCTCCGGGCGGAGCAGCCCGTGCGTATCCGAGATCACTCCGAGCCTCACGGCGGCCGACCCGTCAGTCGATCCGCGCGGCCGCGGAGGCGCGCTGGATCATCGCCGCGAAGGCATCGAGCAACTCGCTCGACTGGAAGGCGCAGTGACCGTACCGGTCTACCGTGCGCTGCTCGAGCAGCACGCCGGCGCCCGCCGCCGCCACCTTCTCGCCGTACCGTTCCGACTGGTCCGCCGGCACGATCGGATCGCGCGTCGTGTGCAGGGTGACGAGCGGTGCGGCCGGCTCGCCGCTGGTCTCGAACGCGCCGAGCCCCGCCCGTGCGCCCGCATCGGCCGAGACGCGCGCCACGCCCGCATTGAGGGCGGGGTCGTCGGCGGAGCCGTGGTAGCTCCGGCCGATGTTGTCGTAGGGCTGGCCGCCAAGACGCGCCTTCGCGTCCGGAAGGGCGAAGATGTCGTACCAGAGCGCGGCGAGAACGGTGGCGGCCGTAGCGGACAGGTCGGCCGCCGCGTGCGGCGCGCCGGTGACCGTGAGCAGCTCGAGCGCCCCGCCCGGGTCCGCGTCGAGCGCCGCCGTCACGGCGGGCGCGTACGTCGTGTTCCACTGCGACCGAACCCCGTCGGGAACGTCTACCGGGTCTCCCGGGATTACGCCCGGGAAGAAGTAGTCGAAGACCACCCGGAAATCGCCGTAGTAGTCCACCTGGGCGGTGAAGTCGCCGATCGGACCGCACGCCGCGAGCGCGCCGCTCACCACCGCGGGACGCCGCTCCGCCGCGAGCGTGGCGACCAGGCCACCCTCGGAGACCCCCACTACGAAGGTGCGCGACGGATCGGGCTGGAACCGGCGCCGCACCTCATCCGCGAGCTCCACCACGTCATCCACGGCGAGGTCGGCGACCAGTCCGTTGGCGCGGTAGCTCGTCGTGGCGTAGGCGTAGCCGAGTCCATTCACGACGCCCGGGATCGACTGCCCACCCACCTGATCGCCGGGAAGCGCGAGGGGCTCGCTCCCCGCGACATAGCCGTGGGCGTAGATGACGAGATCGCCGTTCCAGCTCTGCGGGAAGCAGACGCGGTAGAGGGCGGCGCTGGGAAGGGCGGCGTCCCGGCAGCCCGGAGTCGCGGGCTCTTCCGCGGCAGGAGCCTGCGCGCCATCGCCGCCGCAGGCGGACGCCGCGGCGAGCGCGAGGCCCAGTGGCACGAGCGACCGCCGGCGCAGCCGCCTCGTGCCGTCAGCCCTCGTCACCGGTCCACCGGCGGGCAATCTCGATCTCGAGGTCCAGCTGGTCGATGATCCGCTGGACGACGAAGTCCACCAGCTCCAGCACGGTCGTCGGGCGGTGATAGAAGCCCGGCGCGGCGGGGATGACGATCGCGCCCGACTCCGCCACCGCGACCAGGTTGCGCAGATGCACGAGCGAGAGTGGCGTCTCGCGGGGCACCAGGATCAGCCGGCGCCGCTCCTTGAGTGTCACGTCGGCGGCACGCTCCACGAGCGAGCGGCTGGCGCCTCCCGCGATGGCCGCGACGGTGCCCATGGAGCAGGGGCAGATCACCATGGCGTGGGTCCGCTGCGAGCCCGATGCGGGGAGCGCGCCGCGGTCGGCGTCGGGAAAGGTGAGCACCGAGGTCCAGTCGCCGCCGGTAGCCGACTGGAGCGCCTCGAGCGTGTCGATCCCGCACTCGTCCCGCAGGAGCCGCATCCCGTGGGCCGAGACCAGGAGCCACACCGGCACGCGGCGGCGGGCCAGAACGTCCAGCAGGCGGACGCCGTACGCCGCGCCCGAGGCGCCCGTGAGCGCGAGCACCACCGGGTGCCGCGTCACGCGGCGCTCACAGGAGGCGGTCCAGCAGCGCGAAGCCGAACACCGTCACCGACATCACTCCGTTCATCGTAAAGAACGCCGCGTCGAGCCGCGAGAGATCCCCGGGGCGGACGAGCCGGTGCTCGGAGACGAGGATGCCCCCAGCCACGACGAGCCCCGCGAAGTACCACGCGCCGAACCCGGCGCCCCAGCCGAACAGCGCGAGCGCGGGGATGGTGATCCCGTGCAGCAGCTTGGCGAGCAGAATCGCGCGGCGCTCGCCGAGCCGGACGACCGCGCTCCGAAGGCCCTGATCGCGGTCGAAGCCGGCATCCGGCAGGGCGTAGAAGATATCGAACCCGGCGACCCAGGTGGCGACCGCGAGGGTGACGGCGACCAGCAGCCAGGCCGGCTCGCTCCAGCGGCCGGTAACGGCCAGGTATCCGCCCACCGGAGCGATGGCGAGGCTCAGGCCCAGCCAGAGGTGCGGCCACCAGGTGAACCGCTTGGCGAGGCTGTAGGCCAGCACCCAGGCCAGCGCCACGGGGCTCAACAGCAGGCAGAGCGGATTGAGCAGTCCCGCGGCGACGACGAACAGCGCCGCCGCGAGGACGATGGACATCCAGGCCTGTGCCGGGCTCAGTGCGCCGCGAGGCAGCTCGCGGTTCCGGGTGCGGGGATTCTCCCGATCGTACCGCAGATCCGCGACGCGGTTGAACCCCATGGCCGCCCAGCGGGCAGCGGAGAACGCGACGATGACGAGCACGACCTGCCGCGGTGTGACCGGTGCCGCCCGCGAGGCAGCCAGCACGCCCAGCAGCGCAAACGGCAGCGCGAACAGCGTGTGGGGGAGCTTGACCAGATTGACGTAGCGGACGAGGAGCGACTCGCCGCCGAACGTCTGGCCTTCACGACCGGTGAGCGGGGGTTCCCGCTCGCTCGCGGCAGCCGGTCGCTCGACCCGCTCAGCGCTCACCGCTCACCTCTCTCAGCGTGATTCCCAGGCTCGGCCACATCTCGTCCACCCGCCGCCTGGTTTCCTCATCCATCGTGATCAGGTCCGGCCACTCGCGGGTGAACCCTTCCTCCTTCCATTTCTTCGTGGCATCGATCCCCATCTTGCTCCCGAAGGTGAACCCGCGGCTCGCGTGGTCGAGCACGTCCACCGGTCCCAGCGTGAAGCGCACGTCGCGCTCGGGGTCGATGTTGTTGAGCGCGATCCACCACGCCTCCTCCGGATCGCGGACGTTCACGTGCTTGTCCACGATGATGAGTACCTTGGCCAGCGACATGAGCCCCTGGCCCCAGAGGGCGTTCATCACCTTGTACGCCTGCCCCGGATACTGCTTGTCGATCGCCACGAATACCAGGTTGTGAAAGATGCCCGCGGGCGGCATGTGGTAGTCCACGATCTCGGGCACCGTCAGCTTGAGGAGCGGCAGGAAGATCCGCTCGGTGGCGTGCCCGAGGTAGTAGTCCTCCATCGGCGGCCGGCCGACCAGCGTGGCGGGATAGATCGGGTCGCGCCGCGCGGTGACCGCGGTGACATGGACCTTCGGATAGTAGTCCGCCAGCGAGTAATAGCCGGTGTGGTCGCCGAAGGGTCCCTCGAGCACGAGCGGCTCGGCCGGGTCGATGTAGCCCTCCAGCACGAGCTCCGCCTCCGCCGGCACTTCGAGGGCGCAGGTCACGGCGCGGGCGAGCTCCACGGGTTCGCGCCGGAGAAAGCCCGCGAACAGGAACTCGTCGATGGTCGGCGGGAGCGGCGCCGAGGCGGCATAGATGCTCGCCGGATCGCCGCCCAGGGCGATGACCACGGGCATCCGCTCGCCCTTCTCCGCCATCTCGCGCCAGTGCGCGGCGCCCACCTTGTGGCGCTGCCAGTGCATGGCGAGCGTGTCGCGGCCCAGCACCTGGACCCGGTACATCCCGACGTTGCGGATCCCGCGCGACGGATCGGTGGTGATCACCATCGGCAGGGTGATGTAGCGGCCGCCGTCGCCCGGCCAGGTGGTGAGGAACGGGATCTCGTCGAGGTTGACCGCGTCACCCCGGAGAATCACCTCCTGGCACGGCGGCCGTCCGCCCTTCACCCTGGGCGGAAACTTCCCGACTTCGGCCAGCCGGGGGAGCATGGCGAGCTTGCCGAACAGCCCCTCGGGCACCTTGAGATTGAGCATTTCGGAGATGCGCGCACCCACCGCGTCGAGCTGGTCGACCCCCAGGGCAAGGCACATGCGCCGCATCGAGCCGTAGAGATTGATCGCGACGGGATGCGGGCTCCGGCGGCCGTCGTCGAGCAGCACGTGCTCGAAGAGCAGCGCGGGGCCTCCGCCGGGGCTCTTCATGCACCGGTCGGCGATCTCGGCCGCCTCGAGCCGGGCGCGGACGGGGTGCGTCACGCGGACCAGCTCGCCGAGGCGGTCGATCTCGCGGAGGAATTCGCGCAGGTTGTCGAGGGGCATGGGGCTCCGGTTTGGCAGTCGCGGGGGCGGTCGCGGGTCGCGGGTCGCGGGTCGCGGGACATCAGTTGTGGGTCATCGGTTCTGGCTACTCGGCGGCACTCGTGACTCGGCACTCGTGACTCGGAACTCGTGATTCGCGGCTCGCGACTCGCGACCCGCGACTGACGCCTCCCTACCCCCGCGTCCCCACGTGCAGCGCGCAGACCCCACCCATGAACAAGCGGTATGACACCTCCCGAAACCCCTCCGCCCGAAGCCGCCGTGCGAGCTCGGACGGCCCGGGGAACGCGACCGTGGACTCTGGTAGCCAGGTATACGCGGTCGTATGTTTCGAGATTCGCCGGCCGACCCAGGGCAGGACGCGCCGGAAGTAGAACTGATATATCCGGCGCAGCAGCGGATCCGGCGGCAGCGTCATCTCGAGGATCACCAGGCGGCTGCCGGGCCTGAGCACGCGGGCCGCCTCGCCGAGTCCCGCGTCGAGATCCACCAGGTTCCGTACCCCCCAGCCGACCATCGCGCCATCGAACGCCGCATCGGGGAACGGCAGCTCGAGCGCGTCCGCGGCGACCGGTGCCACCCGCGCGGCCTTGTTGCGCCCCAATCGGAGCATGGCCGGCACGAAGTCGGCGCCGATGATCCGCCCATGGAACCCCGGCCGCCGGGCCAGCGTGGCCGCGAAGTCGAGCGTGCCGGCGCAGAGGTCGAGGTAGATTCCTTCCGGTCTCCGTTCCCAGTCCAGCCGGCCCACCGCGTACCGCCGCCAGCGCTGATCGAAGCGCAGACTGATGATGCGGTTGAGCCGGTCGTAGGTGGGAGCGATGGCCGTGAAGATGTCCCGGACATAGGCCCGCTTTTCCGGACCGCCCGAGACGGGTAACTCACGATCCGAGGCTAACATAGGCGCTCAATGTAGTCCGGCGACGAGACCGTTGGCAAGGCGGAGGCCCGGTGGCTGACCTGCCCGAGTGGGCCAGGCTCAGCGATCAGGAGGTCGTGCTGCTCGCCCGGGCCGGCCGGGAGGCCGCCTACCGCGAGCTGATCCGGCGCTACGAGCGGCCCATCTTCGCGCTCGTTTTCCGCATGGTGCGGGACCGCGAGCTGGCCGAGGACCTGTCCCAGGAAACATTCATCAAGGCGCTGAATGCCATCGGGTCGTACCGCCCCGAATTCAAGTTCTCCTCCTGGATCTTCAAGATCGCCAACAACGCGGCGATCGATCACCTCCGGCGCCGCGAGCTCGACACGCTCTCGCTGGACGGGTCGCCGCATGCCGAGACCCCCGAAGCGATGCAGGCCACCGCGCTCCAGATCGGCGCGCGGCAGGAATCGCCGCTCGAGGCCGTCGAGGCCAGGGAGCTCGGCGGTGCCATCGAGGTGGCCATCGCGCAACTCCGGCCGGAGTACCGCTCGTGCATTCTGCTCCGGCATGTAGAGGGGCGGGCGTATGAAGAAATCGCCGAGATCCTGGACCTGCCGCTCGGCACCGTGAAGACGTACATCCACCGGGCCCGCAACGAGCTGCGACAGTTGCTGGCCCACCTCAAGGAAGAATGAAACCTCCCCCGAGGCCTCACCGTAGGAGGGTCCACTTATGACGCCCGTTCCCGGCTCCCACCTCACGCCCGACGATCTCGACGCGTGGCTCGCCGGCGCTCTCGCACCGGCAGCGCAGGAGCATCTGGCGTACTGCCCCGCCTGCCAGGAGCGGGCGGAGACGGAGCGGGAGATCGTCACCCTGCTCGGCACGCTGCCGCTCCTCGGTCCGGCTCCCGGGTTTGCCGACCGGGTCATGGCCCGGGTCGAGGTGCCCGAAACGGCCGCCGTCCATCCGCTCCACAGCTTCCGCCGCCACATCTTCGCCTCGCGCCGCACCGCCGCCCTCGCGGCCGGAGTGCTGGTGCTGCTGATCGGGTCGATGGCGGGCAGCGTCGCCTGGACGCTGGTGCACCAGGAGACGCTGGCCGCCGTCGGCCACTGGCTCGCGCTCCAGGCCGGCCAGGCTGCATGGCTCGGGGTCCGGGGTGTCGCCTCCAACGTCATCGAGCAGCCCTGGTTCGCCGCGCTCAAGGACCTCGCGGCACATCCGGGCCGCCTGGTACTCGCCATGACGCTCGCGATGCTGGCCTATCTTGGCGGCATCCTGGCGCTGCGCCGCCTCCTGGCTCTGCCGACCCAGCAGGTGGCCCATGCGAGCGTGTAAGCGGCTCCTCGCGGGTGTCGCGCTCGTGGCTCTCGCCATGCCGGCCAGCGCCGCGGCCTCCGCTGGTGTCGACCCGACCGGCGCCCGAACCCTGAATCTGGTGCACGGCTTCTGGACGCTGATGTCCGAGGTGTCCGGGCACGCCGCTTCCGACAGCGCGGCACAGGTTGCCCAGCCGGAGCCGCGGGCCATCCCGCCTGCCCAGTCCGGCGGACCCACCGTGTCGCTCGACGACCTCAGCCAACCCACCGCCGTCGAGGCCCAGCTTCGTGCCGCGCTGCGCCCGCGCGGGGGGGGCCTCCGCCTCACCGTCCCCCACGGCACCGCCCGCCTGGGTGATTTCAGCATCGCCTCCAATGAAAGCATGCCCGGGCATCTGCTCGTCGTGCAGGGTACCGCCGACGTGTTCGGCAAGCTGCTCGGCAACCTGGTGACCGTGGGCGGCGACGTGGTGCTGCACCCGGGTGGCGTCGTCTCGGGCGACATCCTCACGCTGGGCGGCGAGGTGCGCGACCAGGGTGGCGAGATCGGCGGCGAGGTGCGGTCGTTCCGCTCGACCTCGGTGCTCCGGGTGCCGGTGCAGACGGCGGCCGCCGCCGCTCCGAGTGCCATCGATACGGTGTTCCGGCGCGCCGCGGGCGTCGTCGGCGTGTTCCTCACGCTGAGCGCGCTCGGGTTCGGCCTGGTGCTGTTCGGCCGGCCGAACCTCGAAGTCGTGTCCGATACGGTCTCGCATTCGTTCGGCCGCGCCTTCACCACCGGCCTGCTCGGCCAGATTCTGCTGCTGCCCACCTTCGGCATGCTCGTCGTCGGCCTGATCCTGAGCGTGGTGGGAATCGTCCTGCTTCCGTTCGTGGTGGTGGTGTACGCGCTGCTCGTGGTGGTCGGCGGGCTGGGCGGCTATCTCGCCGTGGCGCACGCGATGGGCGAGACGTACACCCGGCGGCGCCTCGCGCTCGGCGCGATGCTCTCGCCCAACAGCTACCGGTATCTGCTGGTGGGGCTCGGCGTGCTGGCGGCGCTGTGGATGGCGTGGGCCGTCTTCGGCTGGGTGCCGGTGGCGGGCGAGCTGATCCGCGGCGCGGCGATCCTGGTGACCTGGCTGCTCGCGACCGCGGGGTTCGGCGCGGCGCTGCTCAGCCGGGCCGGTATCCGCGAGAACTTCGCCGGCCGGCTCATCCCGCCCGAAGCGCTGACCGACGAGTACCTGTGGGCCACGCCGCAGTTCGGCGTCTCCGCCGCCAAGCGCCCCGGCTCCCGGACGCCTACGCGAGGCCTGTGATGGAACGGCTCCTCCTCGCGGCGCTGGCCCTCTGCTTCGGAGCGGCCCGCGCCGAGGCACAGTCACCGCGCCCCTTCACCACATACCGCCAGTGGCACGGCGAGACCCGGCTGCACGCCCGTCTCGAATATGCCGCCGGCGCCGTGCGAGTATCGGCCGCCCGTCCCACCGAGCTGTACCGCATGGACCTCCTCTACGACGGCGAGCGGTACGAGCCGATCAGCGACTTCGACGCTTCCACCACCGCCGTGGCCCTGGGACTGCAGCCGGCGGGCGAGGGCGGGCTGCGCGTGGTCTCCAGGAACCAGCTCCGGCAGACCGCCGCGGTGACGTTCTCGCCCAAGAGCGATCTCTCCCTCGCCGTCACGCTCGGCGCGGCCGACGCCGACCTCGAGCTTGGCGGGCTCCGGCTCACCGATCTCGATCTGCAGGCGGGGGCCAGCCGGGCCACCGTCCGGTTCTCCGAGCCCAACGCCGCCCGGTGCCGCGTGGCCTCGCTCAGAGCCGGTGCGGCGGAGCTGACGGTGCTCGGGCTCGGCAACAGCCGCTGTGACCGGATCGCGTTCGAGGGCGGCGTGGGCCGGGTGACTCTCGACTTCGGCGGCACCTGGGCCTCGAACTCCCGGGTCGAGGTGAAGATGGCGCTCGGCGAGGTGACGCTCCGCCTTCCCCGTCAGGTAGGCGTGCGGATCACCCCGGACAAGTTTCTGGCGAGCTTCGATCCGCAGGGGCTGCTCCGTCAGGGAACGAGCTATCTCTCCCCAGGCTACGACCAGGCCGCGCGCCACCTCGACATCGACGTGACGACGGCGATCGGGAACGTGGGGGTGGAGTGGGAGGATGGCGGTGAGCGGTAAGCGGTAAGAGGTAAGCGGTAAGCGGTAAACGTTGAGCGGCGGTTCCAGTGAATTACCGCTCACCGCTCACCGCTTACCGCTCCCCTTGCCACGCTGTACCTTCCAGCATGTCCCCCCTCGAGACCCTCGGCTTCGCGCTCGGCACGTCCTTCGCGTCGGGGCTGAATCTCTACGCTACCGTCGCGGCCGCAGGGCTGTTCGACCGGCTGGGCATCATTACCCTGCCCCAGTCGCTGCAGGTGCTCGCCCATCCGATGGTGCTGGGGCTGGCCGTCACCCTCTTCGTCATCGAGTTCGTCGCGGACAAGATCCCGTACGTGGACAGCGTGTGGGACGCGGTGCACACCTTCATTCGGCCACCGGCGGCCGCGCTCCTCTCCTACAGCGCTTTCGCCGGGGGCGTCCCCGAGCAGCTGAAGATCGGGGCCGCGCTCCTGGCGGGCAGCGTCGCGCTCACGTCGCACGGCGCCAAGGCCACGACGCGCGCCGCCGCGAACGTGAGCCCCGAGCCGGTCAGCAACTGGACGTTGAGCCTGGCCGAGGATTCGCTCGCGGTGTTCCTCGCGTGGCTGGCGGCGGCCCACCCGATCATCACGGCTGGGGTGGTGGTCGTGCTCGTGATCGTCGCGGTGCTGCTGATCTGGCGGCTGTTCCGATTCTTCCGGCAGGTGGTGGGACGCTTCGGGCGGCGAACGAGCGGGCCGGAGGCGGCGCCGAGCTCGCAGTAGGCACCCGCGGTGAGGGGCCCGGGTTGAGGATCGCCGGTTGCCGCGGCACTCTGGCTTGACGCTCAGCCCAACCTTGCCCGAATTCTCCCGCCTACCCCCATCCCCAACCGACGCGCGGCCGAGCCGTCCCGCACCGCGATCTCCACCGCGCTACCGGAGCCGATGTAGGCAACGAGCCCGCCGGTGGGTGCGTCGCCGAAGGTGCGGCGCAGCGGGCCGATCTCGAGGCCCTCGACTTCCAGCACCGCATAAGGCGGCACCAGCTCCGGCGACAAGTTGGTGACGAGGGTGCCGAAGCGGTCCACGTACACGATCTCCCCCACCACGGACTTGCCCTCGTAATGCGGCTCAGTGAAAGTGAGCCGCTCGGGGATGCCGCCGAACGGCGCGCCGAGAGCGGCCAACGGGATGCCCCGCGCCAGCGCTGCGGCCGCGGGCGCGAAGAGGTCTCGCCCATGGAAGGTGGGCGACGCCGACAGTGGGATGGGCAGCACCACGATCTCCACCTCGGCCTCCCGCAACACGTGGGTGAAGAGGCCGTTGTCCGGCCCGACGAACCAGTGGTGGTGCGCGTGAAGCGCGAGGGCGGCGCGCGTGGTGCCCACGCCGGGGTCTACCACCGCCAGGTGAACCGTCTCCGGCGGGAACCGGTGCCACGCGCGTCCAAGCAGATACGCGCCGGCGCGCACGTCGCCCGGCGGGACGGTGTGGGTGACGTCCACCAGCACGGCATCCTGACAGATGCCCAGCAGGACGCCTTTCATCTCGGCCACGTACGAGTCGGAGGTGCCGAAATCGGTGAGCAGGGTGATGACGGGCATGGTCAAAGGTAACGGAGCTTCCTCGCCGGCTCAGGCACGCGCCCGTTCCCATCCGCCCCACTGCCACAGCGATGTCATCGCGGCGGCGCGCGCGATGGCGGTGAGCGCCAGCATCCACCAGATGCCGGCGAGGCCGAACGGCCCGGCCACGAGGTCGGCGAGCGGGATGCGGAGCGCGCTGATGCCGACGACGGCGATCATGGTCGGCAGCGTGTATCCGGCGCCGGTGAGCGCGCCCTCGAGCACGGTCTCGAATGCCATCGAGAGCTGTCCGACGGCCGCGGCGCGGAGGTAGAGCGATCCGTCGCGAATGACGGCCACGTCGTCCGTGAACACGCCCACGAGCGCCCCGGGAACCACCAGGAACACCGCCGCGAGCACGCACGCGGGCACCGAAGCGATCCGGGCGGTGAGCCATCCTGCCCGCCGCGCGCGGGCGGGTTGGCCGGCGCCCAGATTCTGCCCGACCAGCGTCTCCGCCGCGAGCCCGAAGCCGATGCAGACCATGTAGCTGATCCCCTCGATCTTGTGGCCCACACCGAGCGCCGCGATGGCCGAGGTACCGAACCGGCCCACGTAGCGCACGATCAGCATGTAGATCAGGCTGAACAGCACGCCGGTGAGCATCGTGGGGAGACCGATCCGGGTGATCGTCCGCGCCACCGCGCCCGAGAACGCCGGCCGGATCCCTCCCCGCCGGCGGAGCAGCTCCACCCCCACGACGAAGCCGAGGCCGCGGGTGAGCACCGTCGCGAGTGCAGCGCCGTAGACGCCGAGCGCGGGCACGGGGCCCCAGCCCAGAATCATGATGGGGTCGAGGATCAGATTGATGAGGACCGAGCCGCCGAGCAGCACGAAGGGCGTGCGGGTGTCGCCCGCGCTGCGGAAGGCGGCCGTCACCACGAAATACCCGTAGATCAGCACCGCGCCGAGCAACTGGACGACGAGAAACTCGCGCGCCAGCTCGGCCATGTTGCCGGTCGCCTGCATGAGTCGGAACGTGGCGGGCAGTGCGAGGACGCCGCCCACGGCCACCACCAGGCCGAGGCCGACCGCCATGACGAGCGCCGTGCCGGCGGCCCGCGCGGCGCTCGCCGGGTCGCGCTCGCCGTGCCGGCGCGACGCGACGGCCGTGAGCCCGACCCCCACCAGCTCGCCGATGGAGACGATCACCCAGACGGCGTAGCTCGCGAGCGACACGGCGGCGAGGGCATCGGCGCCGAGCGTGCGGCCGACCCAGAAGGTGTCGGTGATGTTGAAGAGGACCTGGAAGAGCGTCGTGCCGACGGCGGGGAGCGCGAGTGCCAGAATGGCGGGCCGGAGCGGCCCGTCGGTAATCCCGGCAACGCTCGGGGGAGCAAGCGGAGGCGCGGCGTCCTGCTGATCGGCGTAGAAACCGGGCGGCGGGACGCGCGCGTCGTGGGGCAGCGGCTAGCCCCGGAGGATCGGCAGCGCCACGCCCGGGCCGGCGCTCAGCCGGCGGAGCTGATCGGCCACGTCGCGCAGGCTGGCGGCCGCGGGGCTGCCCGGGGCCGCGACCAGCACCGGCCGCCCGGCGTCCGCCAGCTCAGCAAGCCGGGGCTGGAGCGGGACGCTGCCCAGCAGCGGGACGCCGATCTCTTCGGCCAGGCGCTGCCCGCCACCGGAGGAGAAGAGCTCGAACCGCCGGCCCGTCTCGGGGTCCGTGAAGCCGCTCATGTTCTCGACCACGCCAAGGACCGGGACGCCCACGCGCTCGAACATCCGGGCCCCGCGAAGCGCGTCGCCCACGGCCATCTCCTGCGGTGTGGTGACGATGATGGCGCCCGCCACCTGGGTGGCCTGGACCAGTGAGAGCTGCGCGTCACCGGTACCGGGCGGCAGATCGACGATGAAATAGTCGAGCTCACCCCAGCTCACGTCGTGGAGGAACTGCTGCACGATTTTCATGATGATCGGCCCGCGCCAGATGGCGGGCGCGTCACGCTCGACCAGGAAGCCCAGCGACATGAGCTTGACGCCGTGCGCCTCGAGCGGCTGGATCTTCCCGCCGATGACCAGCGGCTTCTCGAACAGCCCGAACATCCGGGGGATGTTCGGACCATAGACGTCGGCGTCCATCAGGCCCACGCGGGCTCCCTCGGCCGCGAGCGCCACCGCCACGTTTGCGGCCACGGTGGACTTCCCCACCCCGCCCTTGCCGGAGGAGATGGCGAGAACGCGGCCAAGTCTTGCCTGCTCGGTGGGTGCGGGAGGCGGACCGGAGGCCGACGGGGGGCCGTGCGTCGCGCGCGCGGGACCGGCGGGGTTGGTGACCGTGATCTTGACCTGCTCCCGCTGGACTCCCTCCACTCCCTGCACCGCGGCCCGCGCCTGTCGCACCAGCGTAGCGGGGTCCTCGGGAGCGAGGAGGAAGGTGAAGCTCACCGCACCCTGGTCGGTTACCGTGAGGTCGCGGATCATGCCCGCGGAGAGCAGGTCGTTTTCCAGGCGCGGATTGCGGACCGCCGCGAGGGCCGCGACGACCCGCGCCTCGAGCGCGGCGGCCATTACACGGCCTCCACGTACTTGACCTCGGGCACCGCGTCGCGGAGCCGGAGCTCGATCCCCTGCTTGAGAGTCACCGTGGACGCCGCGCAGCCGTGGCAGGTGCCGCCCAGCCGGACGAGCAGCACCCCGTCCTGCTCGTCGAAGTCCACCACTTCCACCTGCCCGCGGTGGGAGGCGATGTAGGGGCGGAGGGTGTCCAGCGTCTGCTCGATACGATCGATCGTGTCCATGGCTCCGGATGGCAATTCCTACTCAGTTACTCGGCAATATAGGCCGACCATCTCCGGCAAGATAGGCGCGCGCCGCCGCGAGCACCGCCGACTGGACCTCGGCCAGGGAACCGGGGATGGCGAGGCCGGCCGCCTTGGTGTGCCCCCCGCCGCCGAACGCCTTGGCGAAGGCCGCCACGTCCACCTCCCCCACCGATCGGAGCGACACCTTCACCCGTCCCTGGCTCACCTCCCGGAACAGGAGCGCCATCCGCACGCCTTCGATGGAGCGGGGAAACTCGACCACGCCCTCGAGGTCGTCCGACGAGACGCCGAGCCGCTCGATCGCTCCGGGGGGGACGGTCACCCAGGCCAACCCGAAGTCCGGCTCCACCACCAGCGTCTGCAGCGCCTCGGCGAAGAGCCGCGGCCGCCCCTCCGGCGCGCGGGCGTAGACCTCGAGATAGATCCGCTCCGGGTCCACCCCGGCCTCGAGCAGCTCCGCCGCCACGCGCAGCGTGCGCGGGCGGGTGTTGCTGAAGCGGAACCCGCCGGTGTCCGTGAGAATGGCGACGTAGAGCCCGCGCGCGGCGGCCATGGTCATCGTCCACCCGTTGGCGAACGCGAGCTCGAAGACCAGTTCGCCCGTCGCGGCCGCTCCGACATCGAGATAACGCGGGCCATCGGGGAGCACGCCTTCGCCCACGTGGTGGTCCACGCAGGCCACCGGCACCCCCCGGGTGCGCACGGTGTCAGCAAGCATGCCGAGGCGGCCCAGATCGGAGATGTCGAGCACGACAATGACATCGGCGCGGCGGAGCTCGCGCACCGCCTCCGCGCTCCGATCCACCCCGGGCAGGTCCTCGAAGAGGAAGGCGAATCGGGGCGGGGTGGCCGTCGGGTTGGTGATGACCGCATCGATGCCGCGGTCGCGCAGCAGGTGGGCCAGCCCCGCCTCACTGCCGAGCCCGTCGCCGTCGGCGTTCACGTGGGTCGTGAGACAGACCCGCTGCCCCGGCACGAGCGCCGCGGCCAGCGATCTCGCGGCCGCGACACGCTCGGGGGGGAGGGTCAAGGGCATCGGGGGAAAATAACAGGGGGGAGCGGAAAGACGGAAAGACGGAAGGACGGAACGTCGCTCGCCGACGATACTGTCATCCCGAGCGGAGCGAGGGATCTTCTCGAGCGTAGCTCGAACTCGGCCCGGCTAGATCCCTCGCTCCGCTCGGGATGACAGTGCCGGCCGACTCACCGCCTTTCCGCCTTTCTACCTTTCCGTCTTTCCGCCTTTCCGCCTTCCGCCCTACTTCTCCGCCAACCCCACCTTCGAATGCCCCCGGCCGTACAGGAAGTAGATCGCCAGGCCGATGATCATCCAGATCACCAGCCGCGCCCAGGTGTCCACGGGGAGGCCGATCATCAGGTAGAGACAGGCGAGGATGCCGAGCGCCGGCACGAATGGCACCAGCGGCGTGCGGAACGGCCGGGGGCGGTCGGGCTCGGTGTAGCGCAGCACGAGCACGCCCGCGCAGACGATCGCGAAGGCGAGCAGGGTGCCGATGGAGACCAACTCGCCCAGGAGCCCGATCGGCAGCAGCCCGGCAAAGATCATCGCCGCGATGCCGGTGACGATGCTGGCGACGTACGGCGTGCGGAACCGCGGGTGCACCCGGCTGAACACCGGCGGCAGCAACCCGTCCTTCGACATCGTGTAGAAGATGCGCGGCTGGCCGAGCAGCATGACCAGGATGACCGAGCTGAGGCCGGCGATGGCGCCGATCTTCACCACCGGACGGAGCCAGGCGAGGTCGGGGCCGGCCGCGTTGATCCCCACGGCAATCGGGTCCGGGACGTTGAGCTCCGTGTACTTGACGATGCCGGTGAGCACCAGCGCCACCGCGATGTAGAGCACGGTGCAGATGGCCAGCGACCCCATGATGCCGATCGGCATGTCGCGCTGCGGCTTCCGGGTCTCCTGCGCCGCGGTGGACACCGCGTCGAAGCCGATGTAGGCGAAGAAGATCACCCCCGCGCCGCGCACGATCCCGTCCCAGCCGAAATGTCCGGGTCCGGTCGCCGGCGGGATGAACGGCTGCCAGTTCTCGCGGTTGATGTACGCGAGCCCGAAGCCGATGAAGAGGAACACGACCGTGAGCTTGATGACGACGATGATGTTGTTGAAGCGAGCGGACTCCGAGATGCCGATGATGAGCAGGATGGTGATCAGCCCGACGATGACCATTGCCGGCACGTTGAGCACCGCCCCGGTGCTGGACCACCCTTCCGTGAACAGGCGCCAGACGTTGAGCCCCGCGCCCGGCGGCGTCGCATGGGTGTAGGGCGCGGAGGTGTACTGCGGCGGGATGTTGATCCCGAAGTCCTTCAGGAAGGAGACCACATAGCCCGACCAGCCGACCGCCACCGTGGACGCGGCGAAGAGGTACTCGAGGATCAGGTCCCAGCCGATGATCCAGGCGAGCAGCTCTCCCAGCGTCGCATAGCCGTAGGTGTACGCCGAGCCGGCGATCGGGATCATCGCGGAGAACTCCGCGTAGCACAGGCCCGCCAGGGCGCATGCCGTTCCCGCCAGGATGAACGAGTACACGATGGCCGGGCCGGCGTAGGCCGCCGCCGCCTGTCCCGTCAGCACGAAAATCCCCGCCCCGATGATGGCCCCGATGCCCAGGGCCACCAGATTGACGGGCCCGAGGGCGCGCTTGAGACTCTGGTCCGAGCCGGCCTCGGCCTGGAGCGCGGAGATGTCCTTTCGCCGGAGATGACTCATCGAAGGGCCCGTGAAGAGGGTGGAAGGGGCCACCGTCGTGGCGGCCCCCGCGGTCTAGAGCGACGTGCCCGGCGGCGGAGCGGCCTCGTGCTTGGGATCCGTGCGCACGAGCCGGATGAACGACCAGGCGGTGAGGCCCAGCACGCCGGTCCAGGCGGCCAGCATGAAGATCAGGGCACCGGTGGTCATGCGGCCCTCCGCAGGCGTTCGGTGGCGGTGTCGCGCCGCCGCCAGGCCATCCGGACGAGCAGCAACTGGACGGCGAGGATGCCGAGCATGACGGCGCGGGACGCCCAGCGCACCGGGATTTCCGCCTCGGGCTTGCCGACCATGAGCAGGGTGGGGATGGCATCCTGCCTGATCCACCAGATCATCATGACGATCAGGAACACGGGCGTGACATAGGTCATGACGACCTTGAAGAACCGCGGGATGCGCATGGCGGCGCCCTCGTGCAGCGAGCGCCACATGTTGTCCGGCCCGTAGACCCACACGAAGATGATCGTTTCCACCAGCGCGACGATCACCAGGCCGAAGGTGCCGGCCCAGTAGTCCCACTCGTCCAGGAAGCCGCGGCTGTACCAGACGATGTGCGCCAGGCCGAGCAGCAGGGCCAGGCCGCCGATCAGCAGCCCCGACTGCTTCCGGTTCCAGCCGAAGTGCTCCTCGAAAAAGGTCATGGCCGGCGTGGCCATGGCCACCGACGAGGTGATCCCGGCGAAGAAGAGCAGCCCGAACCACATCACGCCGGCCGCGGTCCCGACGATCACGCCCCCGGGCAGCTGGTTGAACACCAGCGGCATGGCGACGAAGCCGAGGTCGAATCCGCCCGCCTTCGAGATGGCGACGGCGCCGGTCACCCCGAAGAAGGTGACGATCGCCGGGATGGCGAGGGAGCCGCCGAGCACCACCTCCGCCGTTTCGTTGGTGGCGCAGGTGGCGAGGCCCGACAGCGCGATGTCGTCGTCCTTCTTGAGGTAGGACGCGTACGCCTGGAGCGAGCCCATCCCGACCGAGAGGGTGAAGAAGATCTGTCCCGCCGCGGCCAGCCAGACCGACGGCCGGTTGAGCGCCGACCAGTCGGGGTTGTACATGAACTGGAGCCCATCCCACGGCGACCACATCCGGGTGGTCGCGACGCCGTTCACCACCTCGGTCACCGCGTGCGGCTCGAGGGTCAGCACCCGCAGCACCAGCAGGGCCGCGAACACGAAGAGCAGCGGCATCCCGATCTTGGCCAGCCGCTCGATCCCGGCGGTGAGGCCCCGGGTGACCACCCAGATATTGGCGGCCAGGGTGATGAAGAAGAAGATGAACGGGGTCCAGAAGCCGTGCACCGTCCCGTTGCCCAGATCCTGGTACGACGCCAGGAACCCGCGCATCGCTTCCTGATCGAGCCCGCGGGTGGCGCCGGTCAGCGAGAAGAACGTCCACGCGAGCGTCCACGACTCGATGTAGCAGTAATAGATGAGCACCACGAGGGGCATGAAGAGGCCGAGCACGCCCAGATACTTCGCCACCGGGTTCTTCCACAGCACATCGAACATGCCCGGGAGCGAGCCCTGCCCGCGGACGCCGCCCTCACGGCCGATCCCCCATTCGATCCACATGAGCGGGATGCCCACCAGCACGAAGGCGATGAAGTACGGGATCATGAAGCTGCCGCCACCGTTCTCGACCGCCTGCCGGGGGAACCGCAGGAAGTTGCCGAGGCCGACGGCGTTGCCGGCCATGGCGAGGATGAGACCGATGCGCGAGCCCCATTGCTCGCGGTTGGCTGCCGCGTCGGACAAGCGGAACTCCTTCGGGTGAGTCGTCTGGACGGTGGATCGACCGATCTTCATCCGGAGCGCAGCGAGCCGCCCCTACGCGCTGTAGTTCGGCGCTTCCCGCGTGATGGTCACGTCGTGCGGGTGCGACTCGCGCAGTCCCGCGGAGGTGATCTGGACCATCTCCACGTCACACTGGAGCTGCGGAATCGAGGACACGCCGCAATAGCCCATGCCGCTCCGAAGCCCGCCCACCATCTGATACAGGACGTCGGCCACGGGACCCTTGTACGGCACCCGGCCCTCGATCCCCTCGGGGACGAGCTTGGAGGGTGCCATCTCGCCCTCCTGGAAGTAGCGGTCGGCCGAGCCGTCCTGCATGGCGGAGAGGCTCCCCATGCCACGGATCATCTTGAACCGCCGACCCTCCGCGAGCACCGACTCGCCGGGGCTCTCCTCCGTGCCGGCGAGCATCGACCCCATCATGACGGAGGACGCGCCGGCGGCCAGCGCTTTCACCACATCGCCCGAATACTTGATGCCACCATCGGCGATGAGCGGTACATCCTCCGCCCCCCGGAGGGCGTCCACGATGGCCGTGATCTGGGGGACGCCGACCCCGGTGACGACGCGCGTGGTGCAGATGCTCCCGGGACCGATGCCGACCTTCACCGCGTCGACGCCGCGCCGGACCATCTCGCGGGCGCCGGCCTCGGTGGCGATGTTCCCCGCCACCAGCTGCACGTCGGGGAACGCCTCCCGAAGCTGGCTGACGGTGCGGAGCACTCCCTCCGAATGGCCATGCGCCGAATCGATCACGAGGACATCGAGGCCCGCGTCGATGAGCCGGCGGGCCCGCTCGGCCGCGTCCTTCCCGGCACCAACGGCGGCGGCGACGCGGAGCCGGCCATGCTGGTCCTTGTTGGCGTTGGGATGCTCCCGGCGCTTGAAGATGTCCTTGACGGTGATGAGGCCC
Source organism: Gemmatimonadales bacterium (assembly GCA_035699205.1). Classification (GTDB taxonomy): domain Bacteria; phylum Gemmatimonadota; class Gemmatimonadetes; order Gemmatimonadales; family GWC2-71-9; genus CAVVWJ01. Next base: position 3,043 of record DASSBA010000135.1, on the reverse strand, counting down.
TTGAGCACGCCGTCGGCGTCCACCACCGGCAGCTTCTCGATCCGGTGGCTGGCGAGGATCCGCTCGGCGTCGTCGAGGCTGGTCCCGACGGGGGCGGTGACCAGCTTTTCCCGGGTCATCGCCTCGCGGATCGGCTGGTCGAGGTTCCGCTCGAACTGGAGGTCGCGGTTGGTGATGATCCCGATGAGCCGGCCGGTGCCGTCCACGATCGGCACGCCCGAGATCTTGAACCGCCGCATCAACTGGCTGGCCTCGCGCAGCGGCCGGTCCGGTCCCAGCGTGATCGGGTTGAGGATCATCCCGCTCTCGCTGCGCTTCACCCGGTCCACCTCGGCTGCCTGGCGCTCGACCGACATGTTCTTGTGCAGCACCCCGATGCCGCCCGCCCGGGCCATGGCGATGGCCATGTCGGCCTCCGTGACCGTGTCCATGGCGGCGGCGACGAGCGGAATGTTGAGAGGGATGGTACGGGTCAGGCGGCTAGCGGTCGAGACCTCGCGCGGATGGACGGCCGAATACCTCGGCACCAGGAGGACGTCGTCGAAGGTGAGGGCGGCCTTGGGACGGATGACGCTCATGCGCTCGGGGTCACGGGGGGACGCGAGGTGCTCGCCCTATACACGACGGCCCACCTCGGCCCCCGGGAGGGCGGTCGGCAGGCCTGAAGCGAGCGGTTCCATCACGAAGTGTAGGGAGCGGTCCGTCCGGGGTCAAGGCGCCCGGAGCGCAACCGTGGCTTCATCGGCGCCACAGAAGATACACCGGCACCCCGCTCGCCACGATCAGCAGCCCCGGCCAGGTGTAGAGCGGTTTGGCGAAGAGCAGGATGACCATGAGCGCGCCCACCGCGACCAGGTAGAGCGCCGGCAGCACCGGATAGCCGAAGGCCCTGACCGGCCGGGGCAGGTCCGGGCGGGTACGCCGCAGGCGGAAGAGCGCGATCGTGGTCAGGAAGTAGAACACGAGCGCCGCGAAGATGACGTAGTCGAGCAGCTGTCCGTAGGTCCCGCTGACGCAGAGCACCGAGGCCCAGACGGCCTGGGCCACGAGCCCGAAGACCGGCGTGCGCCAGGTCGGGTGCAAGGCGCCGGCGCGCTGGAAGAACAGGTTGTCCCGGGCCATGGCGTAGTACACCCGCGGGCCCGAAAGGATGAGGCCGTTGTTGCAGCCGAACGTGGAGAGCAGGATCGCCACCGCCATGACGGCGGCCGCCGCCGAGCCGAGCACCACCTCGACGGCCGCGGTCCCCACCCGGTCCTGCGCGGCATACTGGAGGCCGCGCGCGAGGACGTCACCGCCGTTGGGGTCCCCGGAGAACGGCAGGACGTTCAGGTAGGCGATGTTGGCGAGGACGTAGAGCAGGCACACCGTTCCGGTGCCGATGGCGAGGGCCCGGGGGAGATTCCGGCTCGGGTTCTGCACCTCGGCCGCCGCGAAGGTGACGTTGTTCCAGGCGTCGCTCGAGAAGAGCGAGCCCACCATGGCCGCGCCGATCGCAGGGACCACGGCCAGCGACCAGTCCCCCGCTCCCCACAGGCTGGAGAAGTTGGCCGCCGCGATGTCGGGCTGGCGGTAGAGCGTGAGTCCCAGCAGCACGAGCGCCGCGAGCGCGCCGAACTTGACGACGCTGAAGACGGTCTGGACGGCGGCGCCGAGGGTGACGCCCAGCATGTTGGTGCCGGTGAGCACCGCGATCATCAGGATGGCCACGACGCGCTGGGGCGACAGGCCGAGCTGGATGGCGTCGGTGGCGCCGGGCAGGCGCACGTGCCCGAGCGGCAGGAAGACGTCCGGGCTGACCGCGGGCACCAGGACGCTCAGGAACTTGGCGAACGCCACCGCCACCGCCGCAATGGTGCCGGTCTGGATGACGGCGAACAGGGTCCACCCGTAGAGGAACCCCGCCACCGGCGAGAGCCCCTCGCGCAGAAAGACGTACTGGCCGCCGGCCCTGGGCATCATCGCGGCGAGCTCCGCGTAGGCCAGCGCGCCGGTGACCGTCATGGCGCCCGTGATGACCCAGACCAGGAGCAGCGCGCCGGGTCCCCACGGCGCGACCTGACGTCCGATATCGGCCGGAACGATGAAAATGCCGGAGCCGATCATCGAGCCCACCACCAGCGAGATCGCCGCGAGGGGGCCGATGCCGCGAATGAACTCGGTGGGGGGTGTAGTGGCGCGCGTGCCCGCCGGGAACTCGGTCGGAACGGCCATGGGTCGCCGGGAGATGTGGGTTGGGTGTGCTACGCCTGGTGCTCCGACTCCGCTGCCGCGCCCGGCGCCAGCTTCTCGGCCTCGGGCGGCCGCGACGCGGTCTCCGCCACCTTCACCGCCTCGTCCACCACCGCCTGCCCGGCGGCGGCGAGCCCCTTCATCACACGCGTCGCGCTGTCCATCAGGCCCATGGTCCCGCTGATGGCCTGGATGGGGAGCTTCCCCGCACGCATGGTGTCCTCGACCGTCTCGGTGATCTTCGCGAGGATGCCGGTCGGCCGGGCCCGCTCGGCGTACCTGCTGTCGAGGAACTCGATGTAGTCCAGGATCTGGTAGCCGCGCTCGTCGCCGAGCGAGTCGAGCAACCGGCCGATGCGCTGCTTGAGGAGATCGTTCATGGGGTCCCCTACCTTCCGTCCATCCCGGAGACTACCGACACCAGCTCCGTAACCGGCGTGGTGAGGAATCTGCTGCGAGCCGCCCGGACGGCCACCCGCAGCACCAGCTCGTGCAGCGGCGGCAGCGCCTGGAACTCGGCCACCCGGTCCGCCGGGATGCTCACGTACACGAAGCCGGGCTCCGGAAGCGGCCCGCGCGTGAGCAGATAGGGCTGGCCGGGCGGCATTTCGGCGCGGAGCTCGTCGGCCCGCTGCACCGCGATGAGCTGGAGCCGCCACTCCACGGTCTGCCCCACGAACTTGTCCGGCTGGGTGCGCACCTCGGCGGCGCTCACGCCGACCATCGCGCCGCTGTCGCTCGGGGTCACCGCGTCGGCCGGAATCCAGCCCTCGACCTGAACCTTCACCAGCTCGCCCGAGCGGGCGACGAT
>DASSBA010000134.1:0-7569 GCA_035699205.1 Gemmatimonadales bacterium | reverse complement strand
CGTGAGTCGTGGAACGGACGACCCACGACTCACGACTCATGACTCACGACTTCCTTCAGTCACTCCTGAACAACACCTGCACCCGCCCCTCCTGCACCACCTCCCGCTCCGGCACCAGCGCCGCCTTCCGCAGCACCCGCTGCGACGCGAGGTTCGACGGAAGCGTAAGCGCCACCAGCGACGGCAGGCCGAGCCAGTCCCGTCCGATGGTCACGCAGGCCCGGGCGGCGTCGGTGGCCAGGCCGCGACCCCAGAACTCGGGGAACAGGGCGTAGCCTAGCTCGACTTCCTCCGCGCCCTCGATGCCCACCCGGCGGAGCCCGGCGCGGCCGACGGCGCGCTCGGTTCCCGGGTCCCGCAGGATCCACAGGCCGAAACCGTGCTCCGTCCAGTGCGCCAGGTTGCGCGCGAGGTACGCCTCGGTCTCCGCGTCCGACCGCACGCCGCCGAGCGTCGCCATGAGCCGCTCGTTGCGGTGCATGCTGCGGAGCACCGGGAGGTGCGCTTCGGTGAGGCGCTCGGCCCGAAGCCGGCGGAGGGAGAAGGAGCTCGGGGCCACCGCATCCTCGGCGATGTCGGGCATGGCGGCGTGCCAGGCGTTGTGCGCTTCCATGGTCGTTTCCATATCGCTCTCAGTCGGGTCCGTCGCTGGAATCGCGGCGGACAATCGTTTCATATGCGAACACGAATAGCACGAGCGGGACGTAGCGGAAGCCGATCACGACGGTTCGCAAGACGCTGCCGCACGCCGACTTGAGCTTCCGCCAGCGAGGCTGGGCGGAGCGAGCCGGCGGAGCCGAAGCGTCACGGAGCAGGAGGGCCGAGCAGGAGGTCTGGAAGAGGGTTGCCCCGTGCAGCGCTGACATGATGTGCTCTCCGTCCGAGGATCGGATTCGTTCGTGCCCTCCGATACTGCGTCCGGAACGTCAAGCCGATTTCAAGTGGCGCGCGAATGTGACGGCGCTCACGTTGCGCACCCGCCCGACCGGCTTCAATATTGGTCGGGCACCAGCTCCACCCTCGGCGGCGGGACCATGACTGCGACGCTTTCCTGTCTGCACTGCGGCGGCGATCTCGGGTCGGGCGATCGCTTCTGCGCGCAATGCGGGGCGGAGTCGCTCGCGTGTGTCTCCTGCGGGCGGTGGCTCCTGGCCACCGACCAGTCCTGTCCCCACTGCGGCACGCCGGCCGAGCGCGCCGTCCCCCACGAGCCGTCCACCGCCGAAGCCGACGCGCAGTCGCCCTGGACCGAGATGATCGAGCGGCTCCGGCGGGCCACGCTCGGGGAGTATGACATCGGGCGCGAGCTCGGACGGGGCGGGATGGCCGCGGTCTTCCTGGCGCACGACATCTCGCTCGACCGGAAGGTCGCCATCAAGGTGATGTCGCCGGCCCTGATGATGGGCGACGGGATGATCGACCGCTTCAGGCACGAGGCGATCACGGTCGCCAACCTCCACCATCCCAACATCGTGGGCGTCTACTCGGTGCGTCAGGCCGAGGGGCTGCACTTCTTCGTCATGCGGTACGTGGAGGGGCCCTCGCTGGAGGAGGTGATCCAGCGGGCCGGCCGGCTGCCGCTCCCCATCGTGCGGTCCATCCTCTACCAGGTGGGGGCGGCGCTCACGCACGCTCACCGGGCGCAGGTGATTCACCGGGACATCAAGCCGGCCAACATCCTGATCGACGCGGACGGGAACGCGGTGGTCACCGACTTCGGCATCGCCAAGGCTGCCGAGCGGCCGACCCGTACCCTCACCGGCACGCTGGTGGGCACCCCGGCATACATGAGTCCCGAGCAGTGCCGTGGCGTGGAGATCTCGGGCGCGTCCGACCAGTATGCCCTCGGCGCCGTCGCCTACGAGATGCTGACGGGCACGCCGCCGTTCGGCGGCTCGACGCTCACCGTCATGCAGGCGCACGTCGAGCAGTCGCCGGCGCCGATCGCCGGCCGGTGCGCGGGCTGCCCGCCGGAGGTCGAGGCCGCCGTCCTCCGCATGCTGGCCAAGGACCCCGCGGCGCGATGGCCCCGTCTGGCCGACGCGATGCTGGCGCTGGGCGCCGCACCGCTCGCGGACGACGATCCCCACCGCGCGGAGTTGAGCCGGCTGGCCCATGGGAGCGGTCCCTCGCTCTCCGGGACGCCGACCCCGACCAGTCCGGTCCCCCGGACGAGGTCCTCCGGCCCGGGCGAACAGCCGGGCCGGGCGGTGGGCGGGATCTCGATCGTGCCCGCCCCGGCCGGGTTCGAGGTGGGCGACAGCTTCCTGCTGGCCGCCGTGATCCGGGGCGAGCACGGCACCCGGCTGCCGCCGCAGGCGGTCGCGTGGAGCACGGACGCGCCCGGCGTGCTCCGGGTGGACGGCGCGGGCGGTATGGCCACCGGCGTGGCGCCGGGCACCGCTCTCCTCACCGCGAGCTGCAAGGGGATCAAGGCGCTGCTCCGGGTCGAGGTGGCCCCGCCGCGGGCGGACGAGATCGTCATCGGCCCGATGGACGATTCGCTCCACGTGGGCGACGAGATCCGGCTCGAGGCCACGCCGCGGGACAAGCGTGGCTGGCCGATCTCGCGCCCGGTCACCTGGGAATCCGCGGCGCCCGGAATCGCCGCGGTCGCGCCGCACGGCGCCATCGCCGGCATCGCGACGGGGACGGTTCGGATCACGGCCGTGCTGGACGACGCCCGGGCGAGCATCGTGATTCCGGTCCTTCCCCCGCGCGTCGCCGTGCTGGACCTCACCGGGCCGCCCGCGGCGGTTTCGGCGGGCGAGAGCTTCGTCCTGGCCGCCACCCCCCGCGACCGGATGAACGCCCCGCTGGCCGGCCGCGCGGCGCTCTGGAGCTCCAGCGACGTCAGCGTGGCGGTGGTGACCGGCGAAGGGTGGGTGGCGGCGCTGCGTCCGGGGTCGGTGGTACTGACGGCCACCTGCGAGGGCGTCAGCGCATCGGTCAAGGTGTCGGTGGCTGCCAAGGAGTCTCGCCGCGAGCGCCGGCGCTCACGGAGGACACGGCGACTCCGGGCCGTCGGCGTGGCGGCGGGCACCGGCGCGCTGCTGCTGGCCGCGGCGCTCTGGCTCCAGCTCCGGCCTCGGCCGGCCGGGATCGACGTCGCGAGCGTGGCCGCCGCGGCGGTGGCGCCCGCCGAGCCGACCGAGTTCGTTGCCATCGACAGCGCCGCGCCCGCGGCGGTCGTGATCACGCGGCGGCCCCCCCGCGCACTCCGTCCGAACGCCACCACCCGGCTCGCGGCCGAGGTGCGAGACCTCGCCGGCCGCGCGCTGGCCGGAGCGGGGATCGTCTGGTCCTCGAGTGATTCGACGGTCGTGTGGGTGAATTCGAGGACTGGAAAGGCGCGGGGCCTCCGGCCCGGCTTGGCGCGGATCACGGCGACGAGCGGGGCGCAGCGGGATAGCGCGATGATCGCGGTACGGCCGGCCAACGCGAAGCCGCCCGAGGCCGCGTCGATCACGATCGCCGCGCTCGCGCCACTCCAGGTGGGAGATTCCACCCTGCTCGACGCCGTCGTCCTCGGCTCCGCCGGCGATACGCTCGCCGGCGCCGATGTCGCCTGGAGCTCGAGCGATCGCCAGGTCGCGGCCGTCGAGCCGCTGACGGGGATGGTGCGGGCGCGCTCGCCGGGCACGGCGCTGATCCTGGCCCGGAGCGGCGGCGAGACCACGCTGTCGGAGCTGAGGGTGCTTCCGGCCGCGGTGGCCGCGGTGCGCATCATCGGCGCGCGGCCGCTCGCGGTCGGCGAGACGCTCGCGTTGCGCGCCGACGCGATCGACGCGAGCGGAGAAGCGCTGAGCGAGCGCGCGGCCGCGTGGACGAGCAGCGATTCCGGTGTCGCCGCGGTGGACGCGAGCACCGGAATGGTGGCGGCGCGCGCACCGGGCTCGGCCGAAATTTCGGCTACGGTCGAGGGAAAGTCGGCGCTCGTGCGGCTCACCGTGTTCGCGAGGCCGGAGCCCGTCGCCCGGCGGGAGCCGGGGACGCGCGGCGGATGGGCCGAGGAGCGGGGGCTGGCCGAGGACCGGATGCGGGCAGGCGTGAACGCGTGCTACGGCGCGTTGCTCGCCAGAGACGTGGCCCGGCTGGCCGGAATGTACCGGCCGGCCACCAGGTCCGACGAGGAGAACCTCAGGAAGCTGAGCCGCATCCTCCGGACGAACGAATGGGAGGCGGGGGTGGGCGAGCGGGTGGACGGCACCCGGCGAATCGGCCTCGACGCGGCCATGATGGAGTTCAGCGTCCGGCTCACGTGGAAGGACGCGTTCGGCGGGCGGCTTGCGAGCGAGCCGGTCTTCCGGGCCGAGTTCACCCGGGCCGCCAGGGGATGGGAGATGTCGAGCTGCCGCATCGTCGGCGCACCCAACCTCTGATCGTCGCGCCCCGTCAGCCGCCGATCCCGACGGCCAGTCCCATCCGGATCATCGCGTTGGCACCCGAGCTCGCCGGGACCGGCAGCGAGGCGCCGCTCGAGGCGCTCGTGAGCTCGCCGGCGCTCAGCCGGTCATATCCGTAGGTCGCGCCCACATCCAGGTTGATCCGCGGGCCGAGCCGGACGAGCAGCCCGCCTCCGCCGTTGAGCTGGATGAAGTTCGAGGTGAGAGACAGCTCGCCGCCGGTGATCCCCACCTTGAGCAGCGAGAAGCGCACCGAGACATACGGCGCCGCCACGTTGCTGCCGGCGTGGATCCGGTAGCGGGGCTCGATGAACCCGCCGTACAGCCGCGCCCGCTCGGTGCGGCCCTTGAACGCGTGGCTGGTGTACTGGAACCCGGCGCCGACGGACAGCGCGCCGGGCGTGTACCGGATCTGGGCCTCGCCGCCGAAGCCGTCCTGGAGATCCCGGAACAGGTTCCCGAAGACTCCGCTGAAGAGCCCCGACGCCTGGAGCGACACCGGCTGGGCCGACTGCGCCGCCGCCTCACGGGAAAGCATCCCCGCGAGTGCCACTACCAGAAGCCGGCGAACGTGCATGACCACTCCGATTCCCGGGGGGGCGCGGGGTGAACGGGGACGAGCGCTCGCTGACCGGCCAGGATGACGCTGAGTAGTATTCCCCGGCGGACCGGCTGTCAAGCAGATCCGCCGCACGCCAGGAGACGGATGTGATCGTCTGCCGCACGCTCGGGCCGGTCGAGGTGATCGTGGACGGCGCGCCCGCGCCGCCGGAGCTGCTCTGGCGGAAGCACCTGGCGCTCCTCATCTACCTGGCCCGCTCGCCCCGCCACACCAGAAGCCGCGACCACCTGATCGGGCTGCTCTGGGCGGACCGGACCGAAGCCGCCGCCCGGCACTCCCTGAGCGAGGCGCTGCGGGTGATCCGCCGCCATGCGGGACACGCCGCCGTGGAAGTCACCGTCGGCCAGGTCGGCCTCGCCGGCGACGCGGTGGAGCTGGACGTGGATCGCCTGGAGGAGCTCGCCGCAGCCGGCGACTGGGAGGCCGGGGCCGAGCTGGTGGCCGGCGAGTTCCTCGAGGGATTCTCGGTGCCGGACGCCTCGGAGTTCGAGGATTGGGTCGCCGCCGAGCGGGAACGGTGGCGGCGGCGCGGCGTCGAGGTGCTGGTGCGCTCCGCGGAGCGCCTGGCCCGCGAGGGAAAGGCGCAGGACGCGTCCGGGCTGGCGGCGCGGGCCCTCGCCATCGACCCGGCCTCCGAACCCGGCGTGCGCGCCGCGCTCCGCTGCCTGGTGCTGGCCGGGGACCGGGCGGGGGCGCTGGAGCTGTTCGAACGTTTCCGCGCGCGCCTGGCGGCGGAGGGCGTCGAACCCGGCGCCGAGACCCGGGCCATGGCCGAGCGGGTGCGCCGCGAGCGGGGGCTTCCCCGGGACGCGGTGCTCGAGGGCGCGGACGAGCCGTCCGCCGCGCGTCCGCCGCTCGGCGGCCGCGGCGAGGAGCTCGGCCGGCTGCTCGATGGCGCCGGGCGCTCGGCGCGCGCGCGCCGGCCGGTGCTGCTCATGGTCGAGGGCGAGCCGGGTGTGGGCAAGAGCCGGCTGCTCGAGGAGATGCTCGCGGTGCTCAGGCTCGACGGCGCATCGGTCGCGGCCGCGCGGGCGGTCGAGGGCGACCGTGCCGACCCGTGGAGCGGCGTACTCGCGCTCGCCCGCGGCGGGCTGCTGGAGATGCCGGGAATCGGGGCCGCGCCGCCGGCGGTGCTCGCCGCGTTCGCCGGCGTGCTGCCGGAATGGGCGGAGCGGTTTCCGGGCGTGGCATCGGCGGAGGCGGTTCCACTCGCGCGGGCGCTGGCGGAGGCCGCACGCACCGCGGCATCGGAGCAGCCGGTCGTGCTGGCGGTGGACGATGCCCAGTGGCTCGACCCCGATTCGGCGTTGGCGCTCGGTGTGGCCCTGCGCGACCTGGCGGCCGTGCCGCTCACGCTGGTGCTGGCCACCGCGCCGTTCCCGCCCCGCGCCGAGCTGGACGAGCTTCGCAGCCGGATCGGACGGGATGTGGAGGGGGGCGCCGTGCGGCTCCGGCGGCTGGACCGCGCCGCGATCCGGAACCTGGCCGAGCGGATGCTCCCGGGCTACGACACGATCGCGCTCGACCGGGTGGTGCGGCGGGTGGCGACCGACTCCGCCGGGCTGCCGCTCCTGGCGGTCGAGCTGCTCCGGGCGGTGGTGCTGGGGCTGGATCTCGGGACGATCACGGCCAACTGGCCGGAGCCGCTCCGGACGCTGGACCAGAGCCTCCCGGGCGACCTGCCCGACGCCGTCGTAGCGGCCATCCGGATCGGCTTCCGCCGGCTGAGCCCGACGGCGCAGCGGGTGCTGGTGGCGGCCGCCGTCCTGGGCGACCTGACCACACCGCCGGTGCTCGAGCGCGCGCTGGCGATGGATGCCGGAGAGCTGGGCCGCGCGCTCGACGAGCTGGAGTGGCACCGCTGGCTGGTGGCGGAGCCGCGTGGATATTCGTTCGCCGCGCGGATCGTGCGCCAGGTGGTGGAGCGGGACATGCTCACGCCGGGGCAGCGGCGGCGGGTGCTGGAAGCGGTGAGCGGTGAGCGGTGAGCGGTAAGCGGGCGGGCTCGGGAACCATCGCTCACCGCTCACCGCTCACCGCTCACCGCCGTTCACCGCTTACTTGCAGGTTATGTCCCGGTCGAACAACGTCACCCCGCCCGGTCCCACCTTGTGCCGCACGATTTTCTTTCCCCGGCCGGCCACGTCGTGCGGCAACTCCATCTGCATCGCCTGGCCGTCCACCTGCCCGCCGTCGTCGCCAAAGCGGGTGACCTGATGATCCTTTACCTCGGCCTCGTAGGGCTCGCCGACGGGCGCACCGTGGAACTCGTTCGTCAGATCGCCGGCCGGGTCCACCCGCACCTGCTTGCTCAACTCCACCCGACCGCGCACGAGCAGGTAGTCCGCCGGTCCGCTCACCGCGCGCTCCGGGCGGGGCTGGCGAAGAGCGTGCGGGGGGCGGCGTACACGTGGGTGTGGGCCGCGGCGAGCAGCGTGAACTCGTCGGTGTCGCACTGGCCCTGAAACACGTCGATGGGGTACGCGCAGAACAGGCTGACGGCATGCTGCTCGAGCAGACGGTTCCAGAAGTCCTCGAGCT